>JAFTVY010000075.1 GCA_017465545.1 Ruminiclostridium sp. | reverse complement strand
GGAAGCACTTCTGCTCTTAAGAGCAAGACCTGTTACTGCTGATGCCTGAGTGTTTGCTGTCAGAGTTTCCGTCTTGTCGCCATAGATAGTATCGCCGTACTTTGTAACAGAATAAGCCTTCATTCTGAACTTGTAGGCTGTACCTGATTTAAGTCCCGTTACCTTGTAGGTGGTTGTGGAATTATCCGTAACGTCAGCAATCTGTTCCCACGCAGAGCCGTTGAACTGCTCAATTACGTAGCCGTCAGCGTTTGCATTCTTTGTCCAGTTAAGACGGATTGCGGAGGTTGACCGGCTGGGAGATTTGAAGCCTACGACAGCAGAAGGAGCTATTGTAACCGTTTTTTCAGTTGTAGCACCCTTGAATTCTTTTACGTAAGGAGTTACTGTATACGTATACGTTTTGCCGGGTTCTGTTGTAGTATCGGTATACGTTACGTTTTCTATAGTCTTAGCTGTATAATATACTGTAAGAATCTTATCAGCCATGTCATATTCGACTCTGTCGCCTATTGCTATATCGGCAAACTGTGAAGAGGCATTGTGCATAGAAGCGACAAATCCGCCTTCGGGAACAATTGACTTCACTTCAGAGCCATATGCTCTTTCGCCTATAACGTATCCGTTGGCATCTACAACTATTTCAATGCCATACGTATTTGTTTCAGCATATCTTCCGCTTCTTGTGTAAACTATTAATTCATTTGCGCCTCTTCCTGTGTTGAAGCCGGTGATGTCAAATGAATAATAAGCAGGATCTGTTACTGTGGTTTCCTTATCAACAACGCCGTTGCACTTTCTTGTAATAACGTAACCTTCAATAAAAGGTGTTGTGGGTATAGAAAGCTTTACAGATTTACTTGTAGCCGTTACTGTAAAGGGTGTGCTGGGAATAGCCTTCGTGCCGGATGTATAATTATCCTTGTATTCAGCACTACACTGTGAGCAAAGATGATGATCGAAGCCCTTGGAAGTATAAGTTGACTTGATGGTATACGTTACATAATCATGTACTTTTACCGTCTTATTTGCCCAAACACAACCCGCGCCTTCTGTCGAACCTGTAGGTGTTGCGGCAATAGCAATTTTATATTCTCCTGTCATTGTAGGAGTAAACGTATAACTATTGACATCCTTACTGATAGAAATTGTTTTAAACATTTTACCATCAGGTCCTGCAATCTGAACCCAATAGCCTGCTAATTTATCCTTAGGAGAAGCCACCCAGCTGAACGTTACCGCTTTGTTGATATTCGGTTGAGAGGTCGTGACAGTAATAGTAGGTGCAACAAGGTTTGTACAGCTTAAACAACTGCAAAGATACTGAGTAGTTCCTGTATATTCTACAGTTGAACATACTGTACACTTCTTGTAATTCTTGTGAGGGTGAGCCGCTTCGTAGCCTGTTGTATAGCTATGTCCTGTCTTTGCAATACTCTCTGTGTAGCTTGCTGAACAGCCTGAACATTTATAGGTTCTTATACCTGTTGTTGTACAGGTGGGCTGTGTAGTTATAGAAGATGTGTAGCTGTGAGCTATTTTCGCTATGCTTTCTGTATAGCTTGACGTACATCTTGAACACTTGTAGGTTCTTACACCTGTTGTTGTACAGGTTGCCGCCTTAGTCACGGATGAAGTATATGAGTGACCGAGCTTTGTTATAGTCGCACTTTCAACCTTACCACATTTAGAGCAAGTTCTCTGCTTTAAACCGTCTGCTGTACAGGTCGCCGCCGTTTTGGTAACCCAACTGCCGAAGGTATGAGTACAAGAGTTTGTGGTTTTGAATGATTGAACGCTACTTGAAAAAGTCATATTCACGCCATCCATATTATATACAGCTACAAAATAGTAATTGTACGTTGTATCAGGCTTAAGAGTATCACCGATTTCAGAGCCGAAGTCAAAATATATTTCTCTGTACGTACTGCCTACATTTGTAATGGCTGCCGCTGAATAGAAAGATTTACGGGAAGAAGTTACGTTCCACGTATCAGCAGGTGCGTAAACAACGCCGTATTTTACTGCTTTGTCTTCAGACCTCTTATAAGCCATACATTTTACTCTTGCATCATTATTTGTAATATTTGTTGCAGAGAAGGTATCAAATCTTGTAGTAGGCTCGGGGCTGATAGTAAATTCCTGAACAGCAAGATCCGGGTAATACGTCCACATATGTACGTTATTATCACCGCCGTCGCTATCAATAACACGTCCCGAGGAGTATTTCACCTTAATTACGTAATTACCCTGTGAGCCGTATATACCAAAGCGCTGTGAAGCGGTATCATTATCTTCCCATATCTGGAGATTTGCTCCATCCTTGTCGCTTCCGTTGGATACGTCCAGCACCTTCTGATAATACTGTCCGTTTCTGATCTCATAATAGTTATCAGAACTGTTTTTGGTAAAAATCCAACGCTGATTATCTGCGCCTGTCCAGGTCTGAACTGTTACGTTACCGTCAGCTCCGGCTGTTAAAACTTTACCTGTTGACGTAACCTTGATAGGCGCTGTAAACGTGGTTCCAAGATTGCTGGGGGAAGAGGTGAGGTCAATGTTTAAATATATAAATCCATAAAGAGTATTTTGGCTTGAACTCCACTGCTTACTTCCGATTTTTGTACTCGCTTTATTTCCGAGTAAAACACCATCAACGGCACCGCTAACGCCACTAATTCCTCCCTGATTTAGTGTCATTTTATCCCCATCTACACTTACAACATACGCTACATGGCCATAAGTTGAGCCTCTATAAACAGCAATGGAGTTAGCTCTGGCTTCCGTTCCAACATCATAACCTGCATTTTTTGCAGCGTTATACCAACTTCCGCCATTTCCGAAATTAGGTAAAGCTACACCTGTTCGTTCATAAGCTTCTTGCCAAGCGTAATAAGTGCAACGAATTGTGGTTACTCCATCAATGGTCTGCCATTTGGGATATACGTTCTGTACCGCCGCACTCGCCTTTACCGCTTCCCCTGTGAATCCGAGGATTTCACCTATCGGTGTTGCGAGGACTGTAAAAATCATCGCCGCGGCTGTCAGCACCGACAGAAGCTTCTTTGATAACTTTTTCATAGAAAAACCTCCTTGTTTTTTGTGAATACATATGTATTCTTTTATATATAATACCACATTTATTGTTAAATGTCAACAAATGTGTTCAAAAAATACATATTTTTTGCTTATACTAAAAAAGGAAAGGAAGGGTTTTATGCTGGATTCTGAATTAGTGGGCGACGTTATCAAGGAGTTAAGAGAGAAGAAGGGGCTGTCTCAGGAGGTGGTCAGCGGTCTTGCTGACATTGGCAGAACGCACCTGAGTGCAATTGAACGGGGAGAGCGGAGACCTACTCTTGAAACCCTGTTCAGACTGGCGCAGGCTCTTGATATGAAACCAAGTGAAATCGTAGCTCTGATAGAAGAAAAAATGTAGCCTATAGCATCAGCTATAGGCTACTTCTGATATAAATATCTTTTACTTTCTCACATAGGTAACGTACTTAAAAGGATACTGCTCGGTCTCGATTACCTCGCCCTCTTCAGCGATTTCCCAGTTCTCATCCTCGTCAAGATTCGGGAAGAAGGTGTCCGCTTCAAAGCTGTGAAGAATCTTTGTTACGTGCGCCTTGTCGCAGTAGGGAAGAAGCTGTTTATATATCTGACCGCCGCCGAGTACGAAAATAGGCTTGTCGGCGGTTTTGCTATACTCCAAAAATTCCTCTACCGAGGTAAAGCATTTTACGTCGGGGAAGTTTTCGGGGCTTCTTGTGATAACTAAGTTCTCTCTGTCGGGCAGAGGTCTTTTAGGAAAGCTCATATAGGTCTTACTGCCCATTACTATTATATTTCCGACGGTGAAGTTACGGAGTCTTTTAAGATCGGGGGATATTCTTGCAAGGAGGTTATTGTCCTTGCCGATGCCGAAATTTTCATCTACTGCTACTATGATTTCCATGCTGTGTCCTTTCTTTAAACGCTCGTTCTGACCGTTATCCTTGAGGCGGAGCTGTAATTTGTATATCCGCCGTACTTTTTAAACGCCTTTACGTATAATTTATACTCTGTATCAGGCGAAAGCTCCTTTATTACCGCTGTTGTACTGTCGCTGCCGTTGAGTCGCATAAGCTTCTGCCAGCTTCCGTCTATATACATATTTACTATATATCCGTCCACGTCCTTATTTTCATCCCAGCTGAGAGTAACCGAGGTTGAACCGCTCTGTGCAAGCTCAAGCGAAGATACTATTTCAGGATTTGAAAGGGTATACAATGTCTTCTGACTGCTGTAATATTTCTTGCTTTTGACCTTTCTGAACGCCTTTATGTAAAGCTTCTGCTCTTCACCTGCTTCAAGTCCCGTTATGGTATAGGTGCATATATCGGCAGAATCTATATTTGCAAGTCTTACCCAGCTTCCATTTTCGTAGCGGTTTATAATATATCCGTCAGCGTCGTTGCTCTGATTCCATTTTATCGTAACGCTGCTTTGGGTAGAAGATGCAGTCTTGAAGCCTGAGACGATACCCGGCAGGGTATATGCGGTTATTTGTGTGGCGGAGCTGTAATTTGTATAGCCGCCGTATTTCTTGAACGCCTTTACGTAAAGCTTATATGTTGTGCCGGAGCTGAGACCTTTTACCGTATAAGAGGTGTTGTCGGTTCCATATAGTTTTGCAATATTTTCCCACGCCCCGTTTTTATAGATATTTACTATATATCCGTCCACGTCCTCGTTTTCATCCCAGCTGAGAGTAACCGAGTTTGAACCGCTCTTAGTACATTGAAGCGAAGAAACCTTTTCAGGATTTGAAAGGGTATACAATGTCTTCTGACTGCTGTAATACTTCTTGCCGCCTTCTGTCCAGAACGCCTTTATATAAAGCTTCTGCTCTTCACCTGCTTCAAGTCCCGTTATGGTATAGGTGCATATATCGGCAGAATCTATATTTGCAAGTCTTACCCAGCTTCCATTTTCATAACGGTTTATAATATATCCGTCAGCGTCGGCAAATTTATTCCATTTTACAGTAACGCTGTTTTTGGTAGTGGATGCAGTCTTGAAGCCTGAGACAGTCGCCCGCGAAGTTACAAAGCTTGTCTGCGCAACGTCGGTATATATTTTTTCGCCCTCTTCTCCTATTGTATATGAGCGTACGCCGTATATATATTCTGTAGAGGAAGTAAGGCTGTCAAGGGCGATTTTTTCACTACCGAAGGGTAGATTGCGGACTGTCTGCCATTTGCCGTCCTTGTACTGCATAAGCTCGTAGCCTGCGCAATATACTCTGTCCCAGACAAGCTCTGCGCTGTCTGACTTTATATTTTGTGCTGTGATTTTACCTACGTTTACCGTATTTATATCAAGCACGAGAGAACAAGGAATATTCCTTATAGTACAGCTTACCGTTTCCGTGGTGCTGTCAAAGGGGTTATCCGCCTGATTTTCGCTGAATATCAGTCTGTCGTCAAGCAGTATGCAAAGCTGTGATAGTGATATATCCTTTGTAGTGCTATCGGTGTAGCTGATAACGGCACGGATTTTTGATTTATCTATAAAGAATCTCGGATAGGGGTTGCCGTTTTTATCATAGTCGGTATTGCCGTTTTCAGAAAAGTCGAGAACGTCCGCTCCGTCAGTCATATAAAGACTGATTCCCTTTATAGTGTTTTCAGTTATGGTAAAGCTGAAATCCGCTTTTATCCCATCCACGTAACAGCTTGCGGTATGAGTTCCGACGGAAAGCTCTCCGTCAGGCTGGGCAAAGCTCAGGGTATGATCTGTCTCTCTTAAAAGCTCCGATACTGTGTATCTTGCCGTAGAGCCGTCCCCATAATTTATATTTACAGTATAGTGACAGTCGGAAAAGGGGTATTCCTTTATTTCCGCCACGTCGCCGTTTTCAGTAATAACAGTCTTTACAGTCGCATCGAGATCCTGTATAAAGCTTATTTCGTATTGTGGCGTTATTGTAACAGAGGATATATTATGCTCTCCTACGGTAAAATCTATCTGTGCAGTCTTACCTGCAAAGCTGCAGGTGACGGTATAACTGCCTTCGGTCCATTCGCTTTCCTGCTGATTATCGGAAATGATGAAGGGAATACCCGCCTTTGCCGTAAGAGAAGAAATCTCCGTACCGCTGTAGCTTACCGTTTCGCCTGATAAATAGCTTACCGAAAGGGTGAGATTATCATAGCTGTATATATCGTAATAGCTCTGTGTACTAAGCTCACCGTTTTCGTCTACCACGTATCGTGTCTTTATATCCGAGCTGTCAAGAAGATTATCCTTTACCGCTACCGATATAGAGGAAACGTTGTCGGCAGTTTCATAACTATCCGCAGAAGCCACGTTAGCCACTGCGAAAAACACAGTGGCTGAAAGTGATATTATAGATATTGCTGATGGGAAAATTGATTTTAGCCTCATAAATGAAATCCTTTTTGATTATTTGTTCTTTGCCATTCCAAGGATGTCAGAAATTTTAAGCTTGTTGCCTGTATGCATAATTACCTGCTCGTATATTCTTGCCACAAGCAGAGCAAGTAATACGGTGCTTGCAAGAAGTATCAGTATTGATACAAGACCTTCTATCGCATTCATATTTCCCGTAAGCATTGCAGAGGGCAGTGCAAAGGGTGAGGAAATCGGCAGATAGTAGGAAAGCGTCATAAAGAGGTTTTCTCCGCCTTCCTCAAGGGGAGCAAATATAGCGGGGAAGTAAGCAAGGTAGAAACCTGCCACACCGATAAGTGCAAAGGGCTGCATTGCATTGTTCAGATCCTCTGAACGATTGATGCTTGCACCGATAAGTCCTGCAATAAGTGCAAAGAAGATAAAGCCGATAAGGAATACTATAACTATATATATGATACTTACTGCGTTGAAGCCGCTGAGTGCTTCTCCGATATAGCCTAACAGCTCGTTTATGAAATCAGCACCTGCTTCGCCTGCCGCACCGTCGGGAATTGTACCACCGGGAACAGAGGGGGTGAGCTTATCCGATGCAAAATCCATAAGCATAGGTACTGCAACCGCACCGCCTAAGGCACCTGATAATATGAACATCATAAACTGCATAAGGGACAGACTTCCCATTGCAAGAATCTTGCCGATGATTACCGCAAGAGGTCTTACTGAGGTCAGTAAAAGCTCCATTACCTTGGAGGTCTTTTCAAGGGCAATAGACTGGGCAACCAGCTGACCGTATACTATTATCAGTATAAACAGTACGAGAGAGGACAGCATGGGAACCATTGACTTGATTGCTTCTACTACGGGATTTACCGCCTTTTCACCTATTACAGAGGTATCTGTTGAGGTGGGTGCAAGGGCTGTTGAGATCTGACCCTCGTCAAGACCGAATTTCTCCAGTCTCTTATAATTGAATACGCTTTCTGCTATAGCGGCAATATGGTTTGCCTCTCCCGAGGTAACGGAATCGTCGGCAGGTCTGCCTGCGTGGATAGAAACGTAGTTTTCCTGCTTTTCAAAGGTAAGAAGCAGGCAGGCTGTACCGTTCTTTACAAGCTCGCTGTAGCCTTCTGCTTCAGCGGAATCAGTCGCTGTAATTACTTCAACGTTCATTGACTTGAAGGCGTCTGTGTAGTCCGTAGCTTCGGTTATGCCTGAATTATCAATAACGTATATTTTCTTTATGGTAATATCCCCCGTCACGTCAGAAGAATTATCATCTCCTGCAATTGAGGGGAGTAAGCCCAGCAGTACCATCATAGCAAAGATAAGCGTGCAGATAAGCACAGAGCTTATTATAAAGGATTTACTTTTTAACTGCTGGATAAAAGTGAATTTGAATACCTTCTGCCATCCGTGTGTGCTCATTCTTCCGCCTCCTTCATTTCTGCTTTTTCTATATGTTCTACAAATATCTCGTGAAGGCTCGGTTCTCTTAAATCGAAACGAACAAGAGGAATATCAGCCGCTACTATTTTATTAAGAAGCTGTTTTGCCTGCTCTTCATTCTGAATCTTGAAATCTATATTCGAGGGAGTTACCGCCACGGGTGTAAGTCCGCACTGCTGTGCAAGGGGAAGAATATCTCCGTCCGCCTTTACCGAAAGATTTACTCTGCCGTAGCCCTTCTTTATTTCGTTGAGGTTGCCCTGAAGCACCGCATTGCCGTGATGCATTATTGTTATATCATTGCAGAATTCTTCAATAACGGGCATCTGATGACAGGACATTATAATGTATTTTTTCTTTGCGATCTCTTCGTTTATTACTTCCTTGAAAAGATTTGCATTAACGGGATCAAGACCGCTTAAAGGCTCGTCAAGAATAAGCAGTTCGGGATCGGCTATAAGTGCCGCTACCAGCTGAATCTTCTGCTGATTACCCTTTGAAAGCTGTTCCGCTGTCTTGGTGCGGTAATCGTTCAGCTCAAGTCTCTCAAACCAATAATCTATAGCCTTGTCAATATCGGGCTTTTTCATACCTTTAAGCTCTGCAAAATAGTGGAGCTGTTCCATAATTTTGAATTTGGGGTAAAGTCCTCTTTCCTCTGCAAGATAGCCTACCTTTTCGCTGACGGGGGAGAGGGGCTTGCCCTTCCATAATACCTCGCCGCTGTTTTTAGACAGCATACCGAGAATTATTCTTATAGCTGTAGTCTTGCCTGCACCGTTTGTACCAAGCAGAGCGTATACGCCCGGCTCGTCAAGAGAAAAGCTCAGTCCTTTAAGGGCGGTAAAGCTACCGTACTGCTTTGAAATGTTTGTTACCTGTAATGACATTTCTCTGTATCTCCTTTATGTATTTCTCACACTGTAAAGTATATCACAAAATCTGCCATTAATCAATATGATGGAAGAAATTGTTGATAACTGTTTATGTGTTATATATACAGTATAATCACTTTACAACCATTTGTCAATAGGTTTTTGAAAATTTTTTAAAAATTTTTTCAAATTATTTGCAATTTGTAAAGAAATATGCTAAACTTATCTTATACCCAGCCGATATAAATTATGAGAGATACTGGGTTATCTTACTTTTACATAAATGAAAGGATGATTACAATGGAAATAGCAAAGGTAGCAGAACAGGCGGCTATCAATCAGACAACGATAGCAAAGACAAACGTTCAGACAACAACAGAAAAGTCAACCAGCACTTTAGCCTCCGATAATGCAGATAAGTACGTTAAGAGCGACGAAATGTTCACACCCGCATATACAAAGAAGTCAGCACAGAAGAAGGACGTTGAAAACTCCGAAGTGAAGTTCAACGGCTCTGTAGCTCAGACCAAGGCAGATCACCTCACAAGCGTAGTAGAAAATCTTATCGCTCACCAGGCTGAAAAGCATGGCGCAAAGAAGAACGTTATCGAGCTTTCAGGCGCGCTGAAGGATCAGCTTGAAGAGATCACAGGCAAGAAGCCCGAGGGTACAGAAGGCACAGAGGCTGTAGAAGAAACAGAAGATTACTGGGGCGCAGAAGCAACAGCAAAGAGAATCTTCGAATTTGCCAAGAATTTAAGCGGTGATAACGTAGAATTTGCAGATACGTTAAGAGATGCATTCATCAAGGGCTACGGCCTTGCGGCAAAGACCTACGGCGGTAAGGATAAGCTCCCCGGCGTATGCGGCGAAACCTATGACAGAGTGCTCGAGCTTTTCGACGAGTGGCAGAATCCTAAAACAGAGGAAGCTACAGACGAAGCAGTAAAGGTAGAAGCATCCGCTGATACCGAAGCCGCTGCACAGTAACTTAATACCAATAGCTCTCCCTCACGCCAACAGGCGTGGGGGAGATTCAATTTTTATCCCGAAAGCTAAGAAATAATAAAAAAGTATTTTTTCAGAAATTTTTCACAAAAACCTATTGACATTTATCTTTTGATGGTGTATAATAAAGACAACAAATCAGTAACAATTACTGATTTTAAAAAATCAAGAATAATTACTTAATAAAAGGAGATTTTAATTATGAAGAAATGGGTATGTCCTGTATGCGGTTACGTTCACGAAGGTGACGAGGCTCCTGAATTCTGCCCTCAGTGCAAGGTTCCCGGTAGCAAGTTCACAGAAATGGTAGCAACAGATAAGCTGGTTTTCGCTGACGAACACAAGGTAGGCGTTGCAAAGGCTGTAACAGATGAAGAGATCATCGCAGGCTTAAAGGCAAACTTTGAAGGCGAATGCACAGAGGTTGGTATGTATCTTGCAATGGCAAGAGCCGCTCACAGAGAGGGTTATCCCGAAATCGGTATGTACTATGAAAAGGCAGCCTGGGAAGAAGCTGAACACGCTGCAAAGTTCGCAGAGCTGCTCGGTGATGTAGTAAGCGCATCCACAAAGGAAAACCTCACTTTAAGAGTAGCCGCTGAACACGGTGCTACACAGGGTAAGCTCGACCTCGCAAAGAGAGCCAAGGAATTAAACCTCGACGCTATCCACGATACAGTTCACGAGATGGCAAAGGATGAGGCAAGACACGGTAAGGCTTTTGAAGGCTTACTCAACAGATATTTCAAGTAATAAAAAGAAAGGAAATAATGATTATGGAAAAGTTTGTATGTCCCTGCGGATACGTTTATGATCCCGAAATCGGCGATCCCGACGGCGGTATAGCTCCCGGCACAAAGTGGGAGGATATCCCCGACGACTGGGTATGTCCCGTATGCGGCTTATCAAAGGACAGCTTCTCCGCTGAATAATGAACGTGTGACGTTCAATCCAATTTCCGCCTTTTGAAAACTTTATAAAACTTAAAGGAAAGCAAAACGGCGGTGTCACACGTAAGGCGTAAGCTGAATAATGTATAATGGAAACAGAGACACCCCTCACCTTTCGGTGAGGGGTGTTGGTTTATACCCTTCTATCGCTTCTCCCCACAAGATAATCAAGGGAAACGTTATAGAAATCTGCAATCTTTATCAGAATCTCAAGCCGCGGTTCTCTTGTCATAAGCTCATAATTCTGATAAGCCTTTTCGGTAATATCACAGCATATAGCAACCTGCATCTGCGACAAGCCTTTTTCCTTCCGCAACTCTTTAAGTCGTTTTGATAAAATCTCTTTCATATCCATCACCTACAAATGTTCTTGACATTTTTAGTATAATGTAATATAATAATTAATATACCAACAATTGTTGGTGGTATTAAACTGAAAGGATCTGATACGGCTGAATTTTGTCTTGACTGTTATAATAAAATGAATCATACACATCTGATGGAAAGGATATAATTTGGTTTGATGCGGATTTGTGTGGGGTTGCGGCAAGGATGGCTGTCGGGGCGACTTCTTTTTCTGCATGCTTTTTCTTTGTTTGTTTTCACAATTGCAGGTTTGTTTCCAAAACATCTTTACTTTTTAATCAGAATGTGGTAAAATATACTTGCCACACAAACTAAATAATCTACTTGTATAGGGGGAGAATACCTTGGTAAAAGGTACTCCCCTCACTCCCCTATGCAAGTAGATCGGAAGTTTGTGTGGCGCAAACGAGGATGTAGTACTTTTTCGGCACATCCTTCGGGATGTGCTTTTTTGATTTAGGAGGGCATAAATCATGAGAAGAAAACAAAGAAAACCGATAATTGACATAATAGGCATACCATTGACTCCGAGCTGGCAGGGTATGTATTGCCTTGGCAACGGTACGCATCCAAAGTATGAGTGTTGCTGTGACGAATGCGGTTATTATCTGTACTGCTTTCCTCAGTATGATACGAATAAAAAATTCAAAAACAAGGATAATTAAAAGCGAAGGCATAAAAACCTTCGCTTTTTGATTACCAAAATATCATAAAAAAACCGCAACTCCCAGTATCATTAACCCAAAAATCAGGAAAATAAGCGGTACGATGTAGGCGTCTCTTTTCTTTATCTGATTCCAGTTGATGCTGTCCGGCGTCATTTTTTTGTGGTATGCATTCTGTTTGCGGTATGCATTCTGATAGGAGCAGTAAATGTGCTTCCATCTGCATTTGTATCCGACAAAGGACCAGATTGAATAAATAAGCAGAAAAGCACCTGCGGTATAGAATTTATTTACGGGTAGAAACGTTATACATAAAAGCATAGCGATAATCCATCCATAGCGGTGAAATAGTGCAAGTAAAATCACCATATCACCCTTCAGATTTGCTTTTCTTTTTCTTCTGCGCATATTTCCTCCGTAGGCAGTTCCTTACTTATTGCCCTTACAACCGATTTAAAGGTACTTGCAGTACCGACTTTAATTATCAGAAAGTTCAGCAGGATTATTGCAATCGGGATGAAAAGGGGAAAAATACTTCCGATGCCTGACGTGATGAACAAAAGGAGAAGTAATATTTCTATTATAAGCAAAAAGGCACAGAAGCATATATTGAAGATCCGTACAGCTTTTACCGGCTTTCCCGTCATCTGTAAGACAGCTTCGTCACCTTTTTCGGTGATAGTAACAGAAAGCTCCGGCACAAAGGAATTTTTGTAGGGCATATTCTGAAACGTAGGCTTCAGAAGTAAGCCGCTTTCTGTCTGTTCATATGAATAATCCCAATCGGTGTGCTTCTGGATAGCTTCGGGGAGCTTTTTCAGATAATCGGGACAGGATATTTTTTTAATACTGTACTTTGCTGACGACCAAAAAATACGATTCATATTCTTTCCTTTCTCAGAAATTTTTTCCTTATCACGTCAGCTGTGTCTTGCCATTATCTATTATACATCCAGCTTGTCGGTACTAAAAACGTATAAGGAGCTGTAGCTATGGCGAATATAAGTGCAAGCCTGAATTTCAAGGATTTTTCCTGCTTTCTGAACGTTACGTGATAGTTCAGCAGGTAAATTGCACCCGCTGATATGAGTAATGCCGGTATAGTCATATAAAGCTCATCTCCGCTGACGCTCATATGAAATAAAAAGGTCATTATAAACATAAACGCCGATCCGATAATATCGGCAAGCAAGCCAAAGCCGAAGACTATAAATATATGCCTTATATAAAATCTCATTTTACCGGATATCTTTAATGCTATCATGCTGATTATCAGCACTATACTGTCAATGATGAAATTACCCGGTAAAACAATAAGCCATGCCTGCGGAATCATTAAAATTACCCACAGCGGAAATATCACGTTGTATAATTTAGTATCATTTTTCTTGTCGTTCATGGTATGTTTCCCTTATCCGCCAATCTTTCTCATCATAATATCAGGATGGCTTGCATATTTCAGAAGATTATGCTTTGATATAATGCCTTCCTTATACATATTAAGCAGATATGCGTCCATTGTGATCATACCGCTGTCGCCTGAAGAGGTTATAACGGTATCGATCTGATGAGTCTTTGACTCTCTTATCATATTTCTGATAGCGTTATTGCACTTCATAATTTCAAAGGCGGGGCGGAGCAGACCATCTTCACAAGGAATAAGCTGCTGTGAGATTATGCAGGAAAGAAGCTGGGACAGCTGAATTCTTATCTGCTGCTGCTGGCTGGGAGGGAATATATCTATAATTCTGTCAACGGTATTCTCTGCACCAAGGGAGTGAAGCGTAGAGATTACGAGATGTCCCGTTTCAGTAGCGGTAAGTGCGGTACTGATAGTTTCATAGTCACGCATTTCGCCCAGCAGAATTACGTCGGGTGACTGACGAAGGCTTGCACGAAGAGCTGTGATATAGTTATCCGTATCGCTGTTTATCTCTCGCTGGCTGATAAGGGATTTCTTATTCTTATGCAGATATTCGATAGGATCTTCAAGAGTAATGATATGACCGTTTCTGTTTTTATTTATCTCGTCTATGATGCAGGCGAGGGTTGTGGATTTACCGCCGCCCGCAGGACCTGTTACAAGAATAAGTCCCTTTGTACTGCCTGCACATTCCTTTATTATATCCTCGGGTATATTGAGTGAGCTGTAATCGGGTATGTCAAAGGATACTACTCTTATAACTGCCGCTAAGGTACCACGCTGTTTGTAGGCGTTGATACGAAAACGGCTCAGTCCCTTTACCGATACGGAAAAATCATCGTCGCCCGTTTCAAGATAGCGGGACATATCTCTGTCAGCGAGCTTATATATTTCCTTTACCAGCTCTTCTGCACTCTGGGGCATCAGCTTTTCCTCGTCAATGGGGTTTATGATTCCGTGCTCCTTGCAGGAAACGGGAATACCCGATATTATGTAGATGTCGGATGCGCTGTTGTTTACTGCGGTTTCAAGAATTTTGATCAGTTCCATAATTTTTCCTTTCATGACAGAGGAAGGGTATTTCCGTCCCATATAGGTAAGGAGTCCTCATTCACATAGCTGTTCTTGTTTATCGTGCGGTATTCTGTTACCGTGAGCCTTCCGCCTATTAAAACGGCGGTGCATAATATACTGCTGTTTTCGTCAATATTCTGCTTTAAGGTAAAGCTGTAATTTTCGCCACCGGTATTCTTTGCCTCAAAGCCTATTTCCTTTGCATATTCTCCAATATCGAATATGCTGTCATCCGCTACGGCGTCGTAAAGCTCCGCTAATTTTTCGGTAGCTATTACGTCTGCGGCGTAATACGCCTTGTGGGAGTCGGCGTTTTTCTGGGCGCTTTTTAAATCCTGCCTTACCGTAAATAACGTAAACAGCAGGAATACCGTAATTGCCAGCACCACGAAGATAATAATAAGCGTTGAGCTACCGATACCGGTAAAGCCCTTTTCCTTTTGTCTTTCAGCCATTATCATTCCTCCTTGCGCAGGTGATAGTGATATAGCTTCTGTCGTCGTCAAAGATTTCTATATCAAGATAGCTCAGGTCATATTCTCCCGTTCTTTCGGTAACGGATGCTGAAAGAACGCTGTTCTCAGTTTCCTCAGATATGATTTTTTCTATCTCGCTTACAGTCATACCACTCTTGTAGCTTTCTGCAATATAGCCTGAAAGAGTCTTGGCGGCGCTCAGATTCTCGCTGTAGCTAAGCTCCGTTCCCGCTACCGATATTACCTTCAGTGCAATGGCGGCGCAAAGGGCGAATGTCGCAATGACTATCGAAAGCTCTATCAGGAATATACCCGATTTGCTTTTTCTTTTTGTTGCCATATCACACCGTCCTTTCTGCATTGCTTCTTAAAAAGTAACGCTGGGAGGTCATTTTCTGATTGCAGGTTATACTGAAGCTTACTATATTATCCTCAATGCTGATGCTGAAATTTTCGCAGGGGAGCAGTATCTCTCCGTCCTTTTCCGAAAAAGGGAATTTTGAATCTGCGAATAATTCGCACAGCATACCGTCCTTATGATAGATATAGGTAACGTATTCGTTGCCATCTATGGTCTCGTAAAGGCACAGTACGTTTTTTTCGTTATAGGTTGCTATACTTATGGAATTTTCCTTGTCGAAGGTACGCAGATTCTTCATAATGAAGGAAACTGCCGTGCTGTTGTTGAATCTGCCTCTTATACGTTCTGATGAATTCTTATATACCTTTGCAAAGGCAAGAGTCACAAGCAGGAGACAGCAGACGAACAGCATGAATACCACCATTACAAAGATGGTGTCCAGCTTGCTTTTTTTATTTTTCTGTGTAGCTGAACCGTTGTTCATAGCTCTCCCTCCTATTTCGTGATTACCTTTATTTCAGGCATTATATTTGAGGAAATTGCGCTGTAGTGTATTATGCAATGCTCATCGTCGGTATAAAGATGATAGTTTTCTATAAGATAATCTATACTTTCAGGGAAAAAGCCCTCGTTTGCATAGCACTCCATTGCCGCTCTTCTGACGCCCGTTTCTATTATTTCAGCGTTTTCCGCTTTCCTTGAGCTTTGTACCGAGCCTATTGCGGTTATCACTATAAGAAAGACGGCAATCAGGATTATAAGCGCTGTGATAAGCGTTCTTAACATAGAAGCCGATTTGTTTTCTTTTATCAGTTTCATAGCCTGCTCCTTAATTTATAACCGCCATAATGCCGAGTAAGGGGAGCATTACCGAAAGCAGGATAAAGCCGACCGTTACCGCCATTATGATTATCATAGTAGGCTCAAAACGGGATACCGTTGTGTTTATTACCGTTTCTACCTTCGCCTCGGTCTTTTCTGCCACACTCTTCATTACCTTGTCAAGAGTACCCGTAGAAAAGCCGATGTTTATCATTTTTGCATAAATGGGAGGGAACAGCTTTGTTTTGACTATCGCTTCAGAAAAGGGAACGCCTGCCGTCATTTCCTCACGGCACTTTGATATTCTTGAGCGTATAGCCTGATTCTCTATAAATTTCTCACTCATTTCCATAGCCGAATCTATATCCATACCGCTGGATAAAGTCATAGAAAGCGAGCTTGCAAATCTTGCACAGTAGAGGGATTTTGCAATCTTCGTGTGGGAGATAACGGAGGAGAAGAATCTCTTTGCGGGAGGAACAAGGCTGTAAAGAACCACTCCCGTTATTATTAACAGTACAAGTCCTGCCAGTATGTACACGGCGTAGTTGCTTACGGTTCTGCCTATTGTTATTACAGCAGAGGCTGTGTCGGACATTGTAAGTCCCATCTGGGCGAATACGTCGGAGAATATGGGAAGTACGTATACCGCCATCAGAATAACCACCGCAAATACGGTTATAAGCAGTACGGAGGGGTATATTACGGCACTCTTTACCGAGGAGGAGATTTCGTCCAGCTCGCTGTAGTAGGTTGCCATAGACTCAAGCACCGTGTCAAGCTTACCCGTTTTTTCGCCTACCGAAATCATTTCAAGAAAGTAGGTAGGAAACGCTCCCGTGCTTTCAAAGGCGTTATAGACTGTGCCACCCTTTTCTATCGCTTCTATCATTTCTTCTAATATTCTCTTTTTCAGCTTGTCCGTTTCATCCTCGCAGATTATAAACATACCGTCCGTTATAGGTATGCCTGCCTTTATAATAGCCGCAAGCTCAGAGCATATCACCGAAATGCTCATATTGGATAATTGCTTTTTGCCTTTCATTTCTTGTCCCTCCTGTTAATACTGGTATATCGCATTGTAGTTTTTGTTGTTGCTGATATAGTCTACAAGATTCTTATAATCTGCATCATCCCTTGCACCTGCGGCAAAGGTAGGATCCATTCTGTTCCATTTGTAGCCGTCAAAGCTTATTATTCCGTCTATCCATCCGCTACCCTTGACGTATACGCTGATCCATGCGTGATATATATCACCTGCATAGCCTACCACCACCTTGGTGGGAAGCTTCTGACTGCGGAGCATTGCCGCCATCAGCGAGGCGTAGTCAAAACAGATTCCACCCTTACTGCTAAGGGTTCTGTCGGGATATGGTATATATCCGTTGGCGGCGTTTTCTGCCGTTGAAACATATCTGATATTATCCGTTACGTATTCGTAGACCGCTTCTATTTTCTGAAGCTCCGTCATACCTGCTGTAAGCGTTGACGCAAGCTTTACACATTCGGAATTTCTGTCGTAGGTACAGAACTGGGTAGGGGTTAAGAATACGGAAAATTCATCGCTTATGCTTACGGGAAATTCTTCTCTGTAAACTACTGCGCCCTTGTTTGCCGAGGTCTGCTTCAGTATGCTGACTTTATAAGTTCCGCTACCCTCGGTCAGCGGAATTACGTCATAGCTTCCGTCGTTTTTAAGGGAGAAGGTGTATTTTGAAGAATCTGAATCTATAGCTGTTACCGTTATCTTGTAAACGCCCTCCATAGCCTCCTTCAGCCTTACCATTATATAACCCTTTGAGCTGTTTGAGGCGTCTATCAGCGCATAATCGTTCTGGTATACCGTCTTTCCGTCTGCGGTAGGAGTGATTATATACGGCTCGTCGGGAGTGACGGGCTTTGGCGGAAGAGTGGTTTCAGGCTTATTTGTTGTAGTCGTGGTATCAGGTGGAGCGGTGTGGGGTGGAGTGGTGTCAGGTGGAATAGTGTTTGGTGTGGTGGTATCGGGTGGGGTAGCGGGGAGCGTAGTGGTATCGGGTGGCGGAGTCTGGGGTGCATCAGAACTGCTGTTACTTTCCGACTGGGTAGGCGGAGTAGTTGTGATGCTTTCAGAATAGGGGGTAGACTCTGCCGACTGGGGCGGTGTACCGCTTTGCGAACTGTCCGACGCTGTAACCGACACTTCGGGTACCGATGAAGGAGTACCCGTATTATCACAGCCGCAGGTAAATACTGAAATAAGGACGGAAGCCGCCGTCAGTAATGAAAGTATTCTGTTTTTGCTCTTTCTTGTCATCAGAACGACGACCTCCCTTCCTTGTATGAATTTTACTTATATATAATTAAAGTATATCATAAAATAAGGCTTTTGTCTATTATTTTTTATGCCTTAAGAAAATTCTCCCCGATATGAAACGTTTTTTAAAAAAATATAGTCCTGATAAGTGAAGAGGTTTTTTGGTATGCATTACCGCTATCAGCGGTTTGTTTACAAAACGGTTACAATTGCTTTTTTTATATTGACAAGGCAATATATGGATGGTATCATAATAATTACAGTATATAAAAAACGAGGTGCGGTATGAGTAAGACCTGTCCTTCCTGCAAAAGAGAAATAGACGATAATATTGCCTTCTGCAATTTCTGCGGAGCCTATGCAGGCGAAAAAGGTTCTGCTGTAGATATTGCAAAGGTATTTTCGAAAAAGAACATAATAATCGGTATATCGGTGTTTGCTTTGGTAGTCACCGCTTTATTGCTGATTTTTATTTTTGATATATTCGGACTCAGTAAAAAAGAGGAGACTCTTGTCGGCAGAGGAAACAGCCTTTTTGCCGAGGGACTTACTCCTGTAGCGGTAAGCGGAAAATGGGGGTATGCCGATAAGAACGGCGAAATAGTCATAGCACCCACCTATGAGATAGCTCTGCCCTTTGCGGATAAGGTAAACGGGCTTGCTCTTGTGGCGGTGAAGGATGAGGACTACAAATTCCCTTACTATGATGTTAAATATAACTACATAAACGAAAAGGGCGAGATAAAGATACCATCTGTTCTGGTGGATGGGACGAGCTTCTATACCTTGACAGAAGCCGAGAGCTTTAAGGAATCCGGCTACGCAAAAATTGATAACAACAATTTTATAAACAGTATAGGAAAAAAACTGTTTGATTTGGATTTCTGCTTCAGCTACGTTTCGGATTTTACAAAAAGCGGCTACGCCTATATGGTATACGATACCTCTGCAGATGAATATGAAGAAGGTGAGATGATACCCATCTCCACTTCAAAGGCGTATCAGTATCAGAATGATTATTATATAATAGATAAAAACGGAAAGGAGCTGCACCGTTTTTCCGACTTTACGGATGACGGCATTTCCGACGTTTTTGACGAATATTTCGTATATTTCAGATATGCTGAGGGACACGATAAGGAGCTTATCTCTCCCAGAGAATTTGCCCTTGCCGACTACGAAAGCGGAAAGCCGGTAACAGAGTTTTACGACAGAATTTTTAAAAGCAACGATTTTTATATTCTGTGTAGCTTTGAGGAAGAAAGCTGCCTTTATAAAGCGGAAATATATGATAAGGATTTAAATAAATTAAACGACAGCTATTATACCGATAATCTTTTTAAGGCCTATGACAGCGGTCTTGTGCTTTATAAAAAGTCAGGCGAAGGATTTGAAAGGGTGCTTTTAAACGACAGCCTTCAGGAAATCTGCTGTGAAAATGCCGACGTGACTATAATCAGCGGCTTTGACAAAAGCGGTATCGCCTGCGTAAAGGAAAAGAATCACTATGCAGGCTATAGCCCTGAGGGTAAGGTATTTGAAAGCAAATACCCCTTCGGCAAGATGAACTGCGGTCTCGCTCCCTTTTTAAATGACGATGGCAGAATAGGCTTTATAAATATAAAGGGCGAGATCGTACTGGGTGCGGAATATATTGCTGTATCCGAGTTTTCTGCCGACGGCTATTCTACAGTCTTCTGCGACGGTAGCTACAGAATAATCGATACAAGCGGCAAAGGGATTATCAACGGACTGGACTATCCTATAAATCTTATCCACGGAAACGGACTTGATCTTAAATGGTACGGAAATACCGACTTTACCGATAACGTAAGGCTTATTTTTGATGACGATACTATCAGTGTGGCACAAGGGTTATTCCCGGGTGAGAAGGGGGATGCCTTTGAAAGGGATGCGGATTATCGCCTTTACGATAAAAGCGGCAAGCTGATATCCGGCAAGGATAGTATAATAAGCGATTATGACAGCGGAAAGCTCGGTGGCTTTCTTGAAGCTGTGAATATAAAGGGAGATGGCATCATACGTCTTGACCGCTACGGCTACAGACTTGTCGGCAAGGATGGAAAGGTAAAAAAGGAGTATGAGGACGTCAGGTATATAGGAGTACCCGACGAATACGGGGTTGTATGTAGCAAAGTACATTGGGACTATGGCTATGATTACGGATATCACCTTGGGTTCAATAATCCCGTTCAGCATACAGGCATCTGGTACTATACCGAAGCGGATAACGGATATTATCTTGCTATCGGTAGCGGAGTTTCTGCTGACGTATATGACCATAATCTGAACAGAGTTTCCGTATTCCCTTGTAATCTCAAGGCGGAAATTGACAGAGGCAAGGTACTTTTTCACCGTGACGTAAGCTACAGCTTTGACTGGATAACCGAGGACGTGCTTAATCCCGCAAGAAGCTATTACGTTTACGATTATTATAACGGCAGAAGAATATTAAGGCTTGACGATACCCCCTCGGGTACTACCTCAGAGCTTGAAGTCACCCTTACAAAAAACGGCTTTATCTTCTGCGAATATACCGATATGGCAGATAAGGAAAATATACTTTTCAGTCAGGACGGAAAACAGATAGCCACGAACTGCGAAGTGGTAGCGGATAATTACAAGGAAATGGTGCTTTTAAAAGACCTTTCGGATGAGAAATACTATTTTGTTGACCGCTTCGGAAACAGAAGCGAAAAGTACGAATATGCTCAAGGCTTCGGTGCAGATGGATATGCCACAGTCAGAAAGTCAGACGGAAAATATTACTGTATCGATACCTATTATAACGATATCTTCAGCTCCGATAAGCAGTTTAAGGGCTTTTGTAACGGACTTGCCGCCTTTTATGATGACGTGACAGGCTTTATAGGTTATATGGATATGAGCGGCAAAACCGTAATAGAGCCGAGATTCCATGCATCTTCAGACTTTTCCTATGACGGCTACGCCATAGCAGGCGACGATTACGGCGGACTTTATATAGTTGATAAAAAGGGTAATACCGTCATTGCTACAGACGGCTTTGAAGGACTTGACTCGGCAAGATACATAAATGACAGAGAGCTTACCGTATACTCAAGATACAGTTTTGAAAACGGCTATAAATACTATCTTTACCTTGACTTTGACGAGGAAAAGGAAAAGCAGTTCAGCTACGGACTCAGTTCGGTCGGTGGTTCTGCAGATTACGGCAATATGCGTTATCTTGCGGATATGTATGGCAATCTGGTATACGGCCCCTTTGAAAAGATAAACGGTATGAAGCTTATGCCTGACGGAATGGTGTGCTTCGACGTGGAAACCGGCTATAAGTCAAACAGACTTCTGGGGATTGACGGAAGGTTTATTCCTGTCCCCGAAAACTACGCAGGTGAGCTTACCGTTATGGATAACGGCAATATCATTATAAACACCCATACGGGAGCAATGATACTTGACGAGGATTATAACGTCATTTACGGACCTTGTGAAAATATCGTTTATCATGCAGGCTACGTCGAAGCGCGCCATCTGGATGAGAACGTCTTTGAGCATTTTACCTTTGACGAGGATATGAATCCTATAGATGAACCGGGAGGTGAAAACGGCTGGTATATCAGAGGTCACGATCTTTATATATACGACAAAAGCGGCCTGATCACAGGATATGGTACTTTTATTGCAAAAAGCATCAGCAAAAATGAAATAGTAATGGAAAAGTACAACTGCAAGGTAGCTTATATCAGGGAGGGCAAGACTACCTATATTGCTGTTGCAGGAAATGGTATCTGCACTCTCTACAGCTACAGCGAAAAGGACGGACTGAAGGTTCTGGTTCAGGATATATTTGCTGATTATATATCTTATAAAGATTCGGAAAGAATAATACGTGATATAAGTTTTTCTATTGCAGAGGAACGATATATCTACGGTGAGGTACTCAGAACGGAAAACGGCACCTACGTTGATGACAGCTTCTTCATCTACGATATACAGACGGGAAAGCTTATTAATACCGAATTTGCCACTGTGGAAAAAGGTTGTCATGCAATCTGCGGTCAGGTGTACTGGCTCTACGAAAGCAATGCAGACGGACTGACGCATATTGTCGATGGTAGCGGCAACAGGTATTTGTCAACCTCCAAGGATATTTATGCCGATATATCTGATTATCTGGGTTTTACTATAGTAGAGAATTTAAATCGTGGCGACGGCAAGGGATATTACGATTTCTTCTATTATAAAAACAGCGAAGGTGTGGAGCTGAGAAATAACTTTTTCTCCTGCCAGCCCTTCAGGAAGGATGGCTTTGCCACAGTTTCGGTATTCCGTGAGCAGGGCGAACGCCATGAGCCTTCCGTCATAGATATGCACGGAAATATTATCTACTGATAAAGAAATATCACGCTATAACAGCAGGTTTATAATCTCGGATTTATACAACTTGTAAAACATGAAATGTTAATATGATACGGGTAAAGTGGCATCTGATATAGGTCAGATGCCACTTTTTTAAGCCTTTTTCTTACCCACAAACGTTTTTATTCGGAAAATATAAATTGACGGAATAAATAAAATTTATCAATGTTTTTGTTAAATATGTAGAAAATGCTTATAAATTTGCCATTTAATCTGTTTTATCTTGACAAAATATATGAAATAAAGTATAATTATGTATATTTATAGTGTCGGTTTCTGTCGGATTTTGTCTGATAAAAACCGGTTAACGCTGTATGAATTTTTCAAAAGGAGAAAATTTATGAAAAAATTACTATCTGTAATATTATCCATAATGATGCTGCAGATACTTGTTATACCATCGTATGCCGACGGAAACGTGGTAACAGACGCCCCGTCGAGAGTCATAAATCTGGTTTTTGATGATTCGGCAAGTATGTTTCGCTTGGAATCTAACGGGAAATTTGTCTACTATAAAACCTGGTGTCAAGCGTGGTATGCACTTGAAGTATTCACTGCAATGATGGGTTCAAATGATAGGATGAATGTGTATTTTTTGAATGATAATTCCGTGATAAGTATTGATGGAGCGAAGGGTGCAGAGACCAATGTGAGAGAAATACATAATGCATATATCAGATTCAATGCTGGAACTCCGTTTACACGGGTGAAACAGGCATACAATGATCTTACACAGACATCGGCTGATGAAAAATGGTTAGTAGTTCTTACAGATGGAGCTTTTGATGAAAATCGGGATGACACTACGGCTGTGAACAATTTTTATCACACGAAATCCTCTGATATAAATATTATGACACTTGAAATAGGCGATGTATCAAACAACATCAAAGTCGATGAAAATAAAGGAATTTTTCTTCAGAAAGCCAAAGAAAGCAAGCAGATACTCGAAGAGGTAATAAATATCTGTACGCGAATTTTCAATACCGACAGACTTCCAGTAAGCGCGTATACAAAAAAAATCTCCTTTGATGTTCCAATGGGTGAACTTACTATATTTGCTCAGGGTGAGAATGTACAGATAAACGGGATAACGAAGTTGGATGGAACTGCGATAAGATATGAACAATCTTCAGTCGAGGTAAAGCATCAAGAATCTTCAGCTGTTAAAAGATTGTTTGCACAGTATAACGTGAAAGAAGCGGACGATACAGTAGATACTTCTCTTGTAGGACAAATCGCAACCTTCAAGGGAGATTTCTCCTCGGGCGACTATGAGCTTGACGTAACCGGTGCAGAAACTATAGAGGTCTACTACAAACCCAATATTGACATAGCGGTCTATATCAAGGACGCAAATGGTAATGAAGTAACCAATCTTGCGGAGCTTGAAGCAGGCGAATACACTATGGAATTCGGCTTTGTAAAGGGTGGAACAAAGGAAGTTATCCCGCCGTCAGAGCTTCTTGGTGACGTAAAATATGAGGCGAAGGTAACCAACAACGGTAACGAACACAGCAGAACCTATAGTTCAGGTGACAAGATACGGCTTGAAAAGGGCGACCTTTCCATCGAAGTAGTCGGCAGATACCTTAAATACAACAGCATCTCCACAAGACTCAGTTATAATATATTCATGAAAAACGAGGTAACCTTTGAGGTTATAGACGATCCTCAGTACGTAATGCTGAAGGAAGGCTTTGAAAGTACTCCGCCTATAAAGGTAAAGGCATTTGTGGAGGGTAGAGAGATAACGGCTGACGAATGGCAGCAGATGGACGTGCCTGTGGTATCGCCGGGTATGTCACTCACACTCGGAGACTTCAGAGTCGAAAAAAGCGAAACCGTCGGCGTATATAATATTTACCCCGCTATGAAGGGCGAAAAACCCTCTCTGTACATTCAGTACGGAGACAGCTCGTATAACATTGATTATAAGGGTGAAGTAAACGGCGAGGAATGGTCAGGTAAGCACGATGCAACGGTTAAAATTAAAGAGGAAAGAAGCGGACCTGAAATTTATCCCGACCTGTTTATAGTTCTGCTTGTTATAGCGGGAATAATAGCTATCATACTCGGATATATGCCGTTTATAAAGTGCTATCTTCCCAGGGCACTGAAAAAATACCCGTTAATAGTGTGCAGACCCGTCGGTCTTGGTGGACAGAAACCAAACTCTAAGGGAAGGATCGAAAAGTCAAAATTCAGTACGTATTTTCCATATATACCTCAGACGGCTACGATTACTTTTGTTCCGAGAGGAGTATCAGCTCCTAAGATGAAAGTGGTGGCATTAAGAGGCGGATTTATGGAGATGAAAAACCAGAGAATGTTCAGTGCAAAGAGAGATATAAAGTTTAATGGCTCAAATGCTCCCGAGAGCGGGAAATTTCCTCTGTCCGGCGTAACGACGGTTCAGACAAAAACTCCTGCATTTATTTACGAATGCAGTCTCGCAATACCATATAACAGAAGACAAAGATAATATTTAAATTTGAGGAGGAAAACAAAAATGAACGCACCAACATTATTAGTAGGACTCGGCGGATCAGGTGGTAAGATTATTAAAAGAGTTGCCGCAATGGTAACCGAGGAGCAGAAGAAAAATATCTCGTTTATCACCTTTGATACCGATATAAACGAGCTCAGAGAAATTCAGGAAGAGTGTCCATTTATCAGAACTATCCAGACATCCACAAGACAGACGGTAGGAGATTATCTCAGCAAGGACGAATACGCCAGAAACGAATGGTTCCCCGTAAATGCAATTCTTAACGGAAAGGCTCTCAGCGAGGGTGCAGGACAGGTAAGATCCATTTCAAGACTTGCACTTGACACAGTTATCAGAGCAGGCAAAATGGAGCCTTTACATCAGGCGATCCAGGCTCTTTACAAGGTTGAAGAAGACAAGGTGGAGCAGGCACTGAGAGTAATTATTGTTGGTTCTCTTGCCGGTGGTACAGGCTCAGGACTTATCCTTCCTGTGGGCTTATACATAAAGAATTACCTTGCATCACACTTCCGTCAGAGTGCAAACATCACAAGAGGCTTCTTTATTCTGCCTGAAGTATTTTTTGAGGTAATCAGAGGCACGTCAGAACGTAACAATTTAAGAGCAAACGCTTATGCGGCACTCCGCGAGCTTGATGCCTTCCTTATGAAGGGTGACGGAACGTTACCCGAAAAATATATGGATAGCGTAAAAATGCTGTTCCCAAGAGAATCTTCCGGTGGATATGAGGAATACAACGTATCACCTTATGATTTCTGTTTCCTTTTCGATGCACAGAACGCAGAGGGCGGAAAGCTGAATTCCTACAATCAGTACCTTGATCATGCGGCTAACTGTATCTACGCTCAGTCTATCGGACCTATGAACAAGAGAAGTAACTCCTCAGAGGATAATACTATCCGTAAGCTTGCAAAAGAAAGAGGTCGTAACAGATATGCAGGTGCAGGCGCATCTATGCTTATTTATCCCTTTGAAGCTATAAAGAAGTTCATAGCTCTTAAATGGTCAAAGCACTGCATATCAAAATTCTGGCTTACGTACGACGATATCTACAAAGAGATTTGTAAGAGCAATGCTAAAGAGAATGAAACCAGAGGCACAAATATCCAGAATCCCGATCCTTACGAATACTACGTAAATCAGATAGATTCCAATGCAAGACAGCAGGATGATCCCTTTGCATCGGCAATCGTTACAGCTTGTACAAACTATTCAGGCGATGGTGTCACAAAGCTTGATGATAGATGGATATTGTATATCACTTCTATGCTCAATAAGGTCAAGGAAGATATTCAAGCCAGAACCGAAGAGCTTGAAAGCGCATTTTCATCGGCAAATGAAGACATTATATCGCTTGGAACGGAAAAAGAGTGGGGCAATTTCGCACAAGCATACGAGAAAATGAAGACGTACTATCAGATATCTATAAATTATGCAAACAAGATGTCGGCAACGCTTGCGTATGCTATGTTCAAGGAACCCAAGAAGGGACAGATTGATTTAAATCTTGATTTCCGTCTTGAAAAATATCTTGTGGATCAGAAAGGCAGTTTCCTTCACCCCAATGCGATAAGATACCTGCTTATCAAGATACTTTATAAGATGGATGAATGTCTTAAAGGTGCAGAAGATTTACTTAACCAAGATAAAGATTTTTTCAGAACTTTCGAAAAGGTTTTTGATGATCCCAGAACTGAAGGTGTAGAGGAAACCTCCAGCGACCTCGAAAACAGAAAGAGTGCCTTTGGTGCGCGTAAAAACGAACAGGCGACGATGATTTTAAAATACCGTGAGTATATGAACAAGGTCGAAGATTATAAGGAACATTATGCTACGGTTGTTGTATTAAGACGTGGTAAGGAATACGTAGAAAGCATCATCAAGGCATTTGATGTGTTTTACACTACCTTTGCTTCTAAGGTGGAAACCATTGACGAACAGATTGAAGCGATCTATAAAAGATATAAGAGCTGCGAAGGCACAACCGCGAGATACGTATGTGCGTCCAAGAAATGTCTTGATGAGATTGCTAAGCAAAAGGTTTACACCGGCAGTATAATCAATATTGATTCCGATCTTGCCCAGGATATATATTTCAAGGTACTCGGATATGCTCTTATGAGTGAAAAGCCTAAAAATAATAAATACTTCGGAGAAGTGTTCGATAATGACATTATAGGCTATTATGAGAAAAAAGTAATGGAACATTACAGCAGTGATATCGACGTAGATATTATCACCGCTATTGAAAACGAAGCAAAGTATATAAATGACTACGATCAGGATGCAAACGTAGACGAACTTGTTAGACTGTATGTACTCAAGGTTATAAGGGATACAAGAGAGTTATCCTGCCCGTTTATTGAAAGTCCGCTCGGTGAGCCCAGAGAACCTCTGGATTCCTGTGCTATAAACAAGGATATGGAACCTGAAAAGGGCGACGATTCTCCGAGAGCTCAGCTGATTGAATCAGCACTTATGAATTTCGGCGGTGTTGCAGATGAGGATATACCCAAGAATATGATTATGTTCTATAAGTCCTTCTATGGGCTGAGAGCAAATAATCTTAGTAAGTTTGCACCGTCCGAGATTACCTTCACTTCGAGCAGACCGAGCGGTGAATACTACAAGGCATATTTCGAGCTAGTTGAGGGTATTCATCCCGAAACCTGCAAGAGCAGAGAAATCAGTCCCCATATCGACCGCTGGTGGCATATAGTTACCAAGATGCCTGATCTTGACGAAAAGAACCAGGAAGCGCAGGAGCACAGAATTTATGCCGCATTCTTCTGGGGCATCGTATGCAGATACATAGAAATGTACGACGACGGTGCGCACAAGAAGGTTTATAAGGCAAAGAAGGACGAGCTTATGCTTGAAAGCGATACGCTTATTGTATCCAATGGTACAGAGTGCGATAAGCTTTATGAGGTTCTTGATGCGATCGCAATATACCCTGAGCTTGTTACCAAGATACTTGACAAGGTAGAAGCAAGAATAGTATATGACGTAAACAAGAACGGTAAGCTGACAGACAGCCTCTTTATGCAGAGATTAAACGCCTTTACGTTACCCGAGCCTTGTCTTGGCAAGGAACTGAAAAAGGCGGTAAGTATATTTGATATTCCTATGATGATGAGAAAATCAACCGTTCCTGATGAATACTATGAAGAGGACGTTATCAATCTTCTCAAGGTAGAGCTTGCTGAGGTCAAGAGATATTTCGGCAGATTCTGCAACGAGAAGGAGCTTCCTGCTGTATTCAGAGAATTTGTTCTTAATCAGTTTGATAAGTATATTGCTGACACGGCTGTTGAATTAGAAGCTAACCCCTCGCTTTATCGCGAAAATCTTTTTGACAGAACCTGCTCCATTATCGCAGGCGCTTTAGAAGAGGCAGGACTTATCGACGAGGGTACGTTTGTTCGTGATAAACGTGACGAACTTAAAATGAGCTGAAAAGTATAAATTGTTGTGCCACGCATCGACACGTGGCACAATGAAATTTAAGGGTGGTGATTTCAGTGTATTCTGTAATTATTCAGAACAAAAAAAGTGCTGAAGCATTTTCAAAATTTCATCCTGTTTTTATGGACGCTATCAATAGTGACAGAATAGGCTTATGCCGCTGGCATGAATCGGGAACCACTATCGACACAGCTTTACCCGAGCTTGCAGAACTGACAAACGACAAAGAACAGTGGAAGGCTATTATTGTAAGATACGAAGACGAACAGCCTATGGCACAGTTTGAGTCAACAGATCAGAATCCCTACGATTTTCTTATCAATGCGGATAAGGACGATAGCGTAAGGGAAAGCGAGGTGCCACTTATACGCCTGACTCAGATGCTTGGTGGAGTGCCTGAGCCTGAAATCAGGTTTGAACCAGTAATTGTTCAGGACGAGATTGGTCTTCAGCGCACCGTATATAACCCTTCGTTTAATGAAGATGGAAAAAAGGAAAGGGAAAGACTGCAAAGAAAATACCATTTCAACGGAAAGCTTCCCGTGTCTGTTATCGTACTTACCGTTCGTGTAAAGAATAAGATCGGCGAAAATATAGACAACGTGTGGAACGTTAAAAATGAATCCGGTAGCTCAGATTTCTGGAGCAGAAACCGCTATCCGGCTAACTGCCGTTTTGCTGTTTATTATTATACCGATGAGGGATCTGTAAAGAAAAACGCTGATGATTTCGGATTCTGGGTGTCGGTAATGATGCTTGCAACCAATGATATAGATTCATCGACAATGCAGGGCTACAGACTTTATAACGTGGCTGTAAAAATAAACAAAAGCGTCATGAAGGACAGCTTTGTTGCAATGAACGTAAGACTTAGAAAATCCCGACTGTTTCTTGAGCAGGAAATAAGAAAAGACATTGAAGGCAGAATATCAATAGATCCCGAGCTTCCTGACTACAAGTGGAATTCGGTTGTTACTGTTCCTATGCCTGCAAAGGACGAATGTACCGTAAAAAAGGGACGTTATCGCCTGTTCAGCCGAGGAATCAGAAAGGACATAGGTGCCTGGAACAAGCAGAAGAAGGATACGGAGGCAAAGCTTGAAAAGGCTGTGCGTATGGCTGAAAGAACGCTTGACCAGGTAGCAGATAACACAAGAGAGTTTTCGGTATTTTCAGAGGAAGAGGTAATAGCCCTTGACAGATATCAGACCGAGGATATGGAAAGGGAAACCAATGAGATATATTCCGATATAGTTGACATCCAGAACAGAATGCCGAGCAAGGAAATCGTTAGTAGCGATGAAGTTGTAAAGGCGTCCGATGAGGTAAAAAAATATCTTGGTAAGAGAGTAATGCTTTCAAGTGCGCTTGTCTGCCTTGGTATAGTATTCGGACTTATACTGCTATCTCACGTTCCTGCAGTAGTTGATCTTATTGCAGGACAGAAGGACAATATTCTCAGCATAATCGCAGTATGTGCGGGTATGATGCTTTTTGTATTCCTTTGCGCTTTAGTAGCGGTAATAATACAGAAGGCGGCACTTAACAGCCGCATAAAGAAATATAACGCATATATAGATGGCGCCTTTGCCAAAATGACAGAGAACGCCTCCGACTATTCGCTTTATATGAGTAAGATTTATTCTCATACAAGAGGAAAGTCATATATGAAGCTTTCGGACAGAAAGAAGCATAAGGCTGAAAATATGCATTATCTTAAGTTCAGACATATCAAGGCTATCAACATTATGCTTGCAAAGCTGAGAACCTGGGCAACCGCCTTTTATCTTGACGTTGATTCAGAGCTGAAGGATATAAGCTGGAAGGAAAATCTGTCAGACGTGAAGGTTGACGTAGGTGTATCTCCTTCACGTAACACTATGTATACCTTTGAGACGGGTAAATGCTATCCCGTGGCTGTCAATCAGTCAGGATTTACTATAGACGCGCCATTTGGCTTTATAGAAAGAATTGATATTGTAAGGGAGGAACTGTACGATGATGACGGAAATCATTAAAATACTGATATGCGTTGTCGTCTGTGCGCTTGCAACCTTTCTGCAGAATATCACAAACGCTAAAAAGCTGAACAGGGTAAGACAGCCCCTGATGCCGGCATATGCATTCATATTTTCAGTGGTGTCGGCAATATTTTGCTATGACAAGCTTACGGCAAGCTTTGACCTGATAATAGTCGAAAACTTTATGCTTAGCTTTAACATAGCCTTTGTCAACGCTACTGTTTTAGGATCATACCTTTCTTCAAAGCTTGCAGTAAGACCGATAATTACAGCATTCTGGAAGAAAAAGAGCCTTATAGAAAAAACGAATTTCGGCTTTTACGAGTTTGATGACGAGTATGAGGAATGGTTTTTAAAGCAGAAATGGGTTAACTTCCGCAAATTTATGCTTGCCATCGTTATAGGCGTGACGGTTATTACGGGCGTTTTTCTCGGACTGACGTGGGTGCTGGGAAGCAGATCGTTTATCTGGGTTACCTCTCTCCCTGTCTGTGCAATGATTGTTATAAATGAGCTTTACGGCTTTGTAAACGGTCAGACCAAGGAAGAATTCTTACATAACATATACGGTGACGAGGCAGATTCAAGAAGAGTCAGCAACTTCTACAAGGTAAGAGACGTACTCGAACAGCTGTTACCCGAGCCGCTTATTACAGCCCACACAGGACTTGACTATGCCGGAAAGCAGACTCCTACCGAGCTTTTAAAACAGCTCAGCGAATCAGAAGATCCTATCGACAAGGTAACAGCGCAGTATTTTAAGCAGGACAGACGTTGCAAATCTGCTGAGGTGGACTGCGTAAGAGCGACGGAAAAGCTGATGCACCGACAGAACGTGGTATTCTTTAATCCCTTCTATCGGGATGCAGGCTTCTATATCACACTTCCTCTTGTCAACGTTCTTCTTTCAGGCAAGAAGTGTGTTGTTGTAACAGGCAGAATGTCAAACTGTGACGACGTCTGCAACTGGCTTACCGAATTACTTTCAAGCTACAGCCATATGAACCGCTTGTGGAGAGTCGGCAAGCTTTCAGAGAAGGATCCCGAATTTGAAGTGGGTATAATTGGCTTCCCACAGCTTTATGATGAGAAGATTATAGCTACCAACAGAAACTTCCTGAATGAAACGGATTTTGTTCTGCTTATAGAACCCTCCGTAGTAGTAAATACAGGTCAGGTAGCTCTCAGCATCCTTGCACAGGAAATGCATAAAAACGATGAATATCCTGTATATTGTGTATGTGACAGAATAACCGACGGACTTGTGGATACGCTTTCTCACGTTCTCCATGCGGAATTTACCGACGTGATTGCGGCACCTGTTCCCCGTTGTATATACATCGGTATGAACTGGGATGCAGACGGAGATTTCACAAGACAGCAGTTATTTGACAAGCAGACCAGATTCCTTGGTAACGGTGTGGAGCTGGCGGCAATAGCCGTAAAGAACCAGATTCCCGAGGTTTACTGGTATGGTGAAAATTCCGTTCCGCTGAAGGATATAAAGTGGATAGCCGGACAGCATTATTCAACAATATGCAAGTATATGAATATACCCGTACAGCAGAAGAGTCTGTACGAGAAGATAAAATTTGAACCTACTATGTGGAGCACGGAAAAGGAGAAGGAAAAATTCCTTATAGCGCAGGACGAATTCTGTAATATGTTCAGCACTATGAGAGCATTCCTTTCCCGTGGTACAACACAGTCGTTTATAAATATCCTTTCGGAAAACTATATGCTCAGGGATTATATGCGCTGTAATACACAGCTGTTTATGTCCAATCCCAACGCTATCCCTTCAATAGTTCCCGATTATTCTAAAACAGAGCGTAATACTCTTATAAAGCTTCTGCTTACAATGGTTTACAGACCTGTCACAGACAAAGAGATACTGGACGAAATTCACCTTGTCGGCGTAGAGGCAGAGGATGGAATGGATATACTTACTGATATGCTCAGAAGATATACCTGTGCTGATAACACGATCTTTACGATAAAGACGGTACGTACAGAGGTAAGCGAGCTTGCCACAATGTCCGTAAATCAGTATTCTATCGAGAAGGAGCTTTTTGATGAGATTTTCTCAGAGTCCTTCAGACACGCGTACTTTATTGTCGAGGATGAAAGATATAACGAGGCGTTTATCGACGCTAAGATGTTCAGCCACGTTACCCAGCTTGTCCTTCCGGGACAGTTTACCGTATACGATGGAAAATACTATCTTGTAAAGCACGTTTCACCCCAGAGTGGCGTAGTTTTAAGAAGAGCCTCTGATCTGTACGACGGCAGAAAGTATTACCGTCAGGCGAGAAGATATACTCTGAAGCCTGCCACAGAAGAGGAGCTTGTAAGCTGTCGCACCGTAATGGACGTGGAAGTTGCCTTCCTTCGTAAGGATATAGACGTAGAAACCGACGGTTACCTTGAGATGAACAACAGAAGAGATTTAAGAAGTGCAAGATTTGTTGATTTATCCAAGGATCCTTCTGTATCCCACTTTACAAGAAATTACCGCAACAAGACCATTATGCGCATAAAGCTCCCTGATACCAATATAAACATACGCTTTACACTATGTATGCTTTTATCGGAGGCTTTTACCAGCATATTCCCTGACGGATGTCCCTATCTTGCGGTAGTTGCAAAGCGTCCCGATAATATCGGCGGCGTACTTAATAACGTTGTTTATGAGATTTATGGCGATATAGAGGATGATTATATCTATATAATCGAGGACAGTGACATAGACCTTGGTCTGCTTGGCGCTGTTGACAGAAATCTCATGAAGATATTCGAAATAATTGCAGATTTCCTTGAATGGCATTTCGAAAAAATGAGAGAGCCGGAATCGAAGGATCCGGTACCTGTATCCATAATTTCCAAAATGGATGAGGAAGCAAGAAAAAGACAGACTCTTTTTGCTAAGATGGCGGCTAAGATAAGTGGTATATTCGGTGGCACAAAGGATGACGTAAAAATAATGGACGATCCTGACACTGTAATTAAGAAGCCTGAAAAGAAAAAGAAGCCCGTTGCTGTAAAGACCGACACCAAGGGCGAAAAGGTTGAACCTCTGGAGACGGCTGTTGACGGAGCAGAACCTGAAAATGACGGCTCTATGCCTGCCGTTGATACCGGAATCGGTACAAGTGCTGATGCGGGAGATTACGAAACTGCATCAGAAAGGGATGAAAAGGCTGAACCTGAAGAGAAGGTAAAGGAAAAGGTTCCCGTTATGGTAGCACCTGTTTCAGAAGAAAAGGAAGAGGACTTCCTTCCTGATGATACAGAGGATCCCGATATAGTACATATTGACGGTACAGACATCTTTGAAAATGATGGAATGGCAGAAGACGAGGAGATGTTCAGAGAAGAATTTGAAAGACTCGGAATCACTCCTATCAAGCCTTCAAGATACCAGAAGTACTGCTTCTTAAAATTCGGCTTTGACGAAATAGACAGCCGACTTGTAGTGGAGGACGTACGTAACTACCTCAGAGTAAGAGGCTGGTGTAATAACGCCCTCACAAAGGCAAGAAAGAGAGACGTGCTTGTAAAGACAAACCTTGATACAAAGGCGGAAAATCATTGCGATTTCTGTTCACTGCCTTTAAGTGGCGTAAGCTATGATATGCTTAACGACGGCAGAATTCGTTGCAATGATTGTTCAAGCAGTGCTATTTCCACAATCGAAGACTTCCGTCAGCTCTTCTTCCAGATACTTGAGCTTATGGAAGCACTTTACGGCGTAAAATACCGTGTTCCCATCCACGTTAAAATGGCGGATGCGAGAACTATTGCCAAGGGTACGGGATGTGTGTTTGTTCCTACGACCAAGGTTGCAGGCAGAGCGCTTGGCTACGCACAGAAGAAACGTGGCAAGTACGGTGTCGTTATCGAAAATGGTGCGCCCCGTCTTGCGAGTATAGATACTATGGTGCATGAGCTTACTCATATATGGCAGTATCTCAACTGGGACAAGAATGAAATAGCGGCTATGTTCAGCATGAGAAATTCAAAATATACCGCTATGGCAGTGGATATTGTATACGAGGGTATGGCTATGTGGGCAGCCATACAGTATCTCTATCAGATCGGCGAAACCTACTTTGCGGCTCAGCAGGAGGCGCAGGCAGAGTCACGTCCTGATATTTACGGCCTGGGCTTCTGCCTTTACAGAGAGCATTACCCTCTTATAAAGGACGCCTCAAGCCTTAAATACACACCCTTTATGCAGAAGCCTCCTATAGATCCTGCAAGAGTCAGAGCAATATTAAATGCTCTTATGGAGTCGGATGAGGCTTAATAAATTAACGGTGAAAGGAGGATCGTATGAGTACGCTTGTAGATAAATATAACAATCTAAAAAAATCCGTTTCTGCTTTAAGAGACAAGATAACGGCGACCGAGAGGAAAATAGAACAGCTGAAGACTGAAAGAACGGGCGATATTCCCGTGAGAATTGCAAAGCTTGAGGACCAGCTTCTGAAAATAGAAGAATATCTTCCTAAGATACAGCAGTTCAAAGAGCTCGCAAAACAGCATCTTGAAAGTCAGAACGTGCTGACTATAGACGCTCCGCCCGGTTACAGAGTAAATCTGAATCGTCTGAGAAGCTGGGCTATGAAGATAGCACCCGACTCATCCAACGATCCTTATGCGCAACGAGTATTCGTAGTTGCAAGCTGTGACGAATGTTTTCTTGAAAGAAAAAAAGCAGAATTCACAGAAAGAATAAAACAGTTACAGAGTGATGAAAGCACAGGGCTTACAAAGGAGATTACCCGTCTTGAGGAAGAGCTCCTTACCCTGCGCGGACAGCTCCGCAGTATAGCTTCTTCAAAGGAAACGGCTGAATTTTTCAAAGAAGCTATAAAGGAAAATAAAAAATACTGGTATGCAGACAGAATGCCGACGGAGTACAAGAACCCGAAAGCGTCTCCTGCGTGCCTTGCTCCCGGTGCATATGCCGCACCGCTTCCCTTTGAAAGCGGTCAGAGAGACATACTCAGCGGACAGTACGGTGATTTTTACGATAGCGAGAGCAGTCGTGTGCTTCTGCCTGTAGAGATGCCCTTTGACAAGGAATTCATAATGATGGTCAGATGCTCGCCTGCCTGCGCTAAAAAGCTTGACAGTGGTCTGCAGAATATGATTCTCCAGATGATAGATAATTCAGCAGCGGGAGAAAGATTCATTCAGGTTCTCGATGCTACAAGGTATAATTCTTCATCTATGGGCAGATTAAGACTGCTTGAAGAAAGCTTTGCTATGGGTAAAATTCCCCGTAACCGTGAGCAGATGACAGAAACTGTAGAAAAAATGGTAGCCGCCTTATCCGATACGGACGATATGCTCGGCTTATGTGATTCGGTTGCCGAATATAACAAAACGGCAAAGCCGAAGGACAGACTGCCCTATACTACGCTTGTACTTTATGGCTGGCCCAATGCCTTTGAAGCCTCAGAAAGAGAGCTTATAGGCAGAATAATCAGCAATTATGAGCGATACGGAATATCCGTAATAGCGATAAACTACAGTATAAACAAGGATGAAAACGATAAGGATGACAGCGGAATTCCCGAATATGCGAGATATAACGCTGTAAAGGTCAGAATGCTTCCTAAGGATACTACCATAAGCTTTCTTGACCAGAGTCCCCAGAGATTCTTCTGGTATTCTGTTACAGGCGAGCTGACAGAGGCGTATGCCGAATCGGTAAAGAGCTGTAAGCCTGTAAAGGAAAAGACAGGCAACGAATATACGAAGCGCCACAGTATGACAGAGCTTCCTGCTTACGTGAGAGAATACAAGAATATTGAGCTTCCCTTCGGTATAGACGGTAAGGATAAGGAACGTACCATAACCTTTGAAAACGAAAACTTTGCCGCATATCTTATGGGTGCGTCAAGATCGGGTAAATCTACTCTGCTCCATACTCTGATAGCAGGTCTCATAAGAGAATATCACCCCGATAACCTTGAGCTGTGGCTGGCTGACTTCAAGCAGGTGGAATTCAAGCGCTATATGAAGCATTGTCCACCTCACGTAAAATACGTATTGCTTGACGAATCCACAGAGCTTGTATTTGACCTTATCGACAGACTCACAGCGGTGATGCTGGACAGACAGAAGCTGTTTGCCCGTGAGGGTTATCAGAGACTGGATGTGCTGGTAAAGAACGTAAAGCTGTCAGAACCCCTGCCGGTAATATTCGTTATACTTGACGAGTTTTCTATCATGTCCCAGTCTATAGCGGAATATCCTGAGTATAAGCTGAAGCTTCAGAATATTCTTGCGAAGGGCGGGGCGCTTGGTATAAAACTTATCTTTTCGAGCCAGACCTTCAATACAGGTGTAGCGGGACTTACACCCACGGCAAGAGCACAGATTCAGCAGAGAATCGCCATGAAGGGTACAAAGGACGATATAACCGGAACTCTTGAGCTTTCTGCAAATCTCAAAACCGAAAAGGTGCTTAACTGGATAGACGCTTTGCCACCTCATTATGCGCTTGTAAAATACCGTGGCAGTGATGCGGATCAGACGCCTGAGGTAGAACGTGTACTGTGTATGTATTTCAGCGATTACGACGACCGTGACGCTATGATAGAGCGCATCAACGATAAGATGAGAAAGGTAGACCAGTACACCCCGGGCGATATCGCAACCTACGTTGATAAGCATCCTGTATTCGTTGACGGCAACAGCTATGACAATTACGACGAGCAGGTGTTTATAAGACACGTTAATGCGACGAAGTCAGAGGATGCCGACGAAGCAGGAGATAAGATTCTGTCCTTTGGTACGCCGAGACTTATGACTCATATGAAGCAGACACGTCTCAGTGCGGAAACAAGAGAGAACCTCATGCTTGTGGCAAGAGGTGTAGAACAGACCTGTGCCGCTTCTATAATGCTCTCCAGCGCCAAGGAATACATAGCGCAGGGCGGCATAGTAGAAATGTGGGCATACGGCAGAAACCGTGTGCTGAAAAAACACCGTAGTCAGTTTGAAAGCATCGGCGTAAATATAATCGAGAATATCGATGCAGTCTGCGATGCTATCCGTAGTCTTAAGCAGGATATACAGGAAAGAAAGCACAGCGACAAGCTCATACTTCTTGCAGGTATCGAAAGAATCTGTATGGATTTTTCCTTTGTTGACGGCATAGACAAGTCGAATCCCGGTGAAACAAGCGAATATATGCGACAGCGTGAACTGGCGCTTGAAACAGCCGGAGTTTCTACAGATGAGGAAGCGCTTAAAGCCAAGTTTGCGAGAAGCTGGATGTCCAAGAAAAAGGAATATGAAAAGAAATTTATGGAAGAGGGAAAATCTTCAGAGGAAATCAAAACACTTCTTACACAGTTAAGGCAACAATTCCGAGAAGAGTTCTATGCTACAAATTCTGCAGGAACAGAATTTGCGGAAAAGAAAGCAGAAGAAAAAAATCAGACTGTGACCGAAGAGGAACAAAAGGGCGCTTATAATGCGGCTGATGATTTCCGCTACGTAGTAATGCAGGGAAGCAGACTGGGATACCATTTCTTCCTCTATCTGAACGATCTTTCCGATCTCAAGGTAACAAATCTCAAAAGCGATTACTTCCGTCATAGGATGGCGTTCCAGCTGTCTGTTGACGATTCAAGAACGCTTTTCTCTTCGAGAATTGCAAGCTCTTTGCCATCACATATCTGTCAGTTTGATGATGGCTTTGAGAAATATTCCTTCCGCCCCTATCTGCATGAGGGCGTGAGCTGGGATGGCTGGTTTGTAACCGCCGATAATAAGGTAATAAGTCCTTATGAGCAGGACGAATAATTAAATAATAGCTTCGGGAGATGTGACGTCTCCCGAAAATATATTCTATAAAAAGGAGAAATAATTATGGCAGTAGCTGATGAACAGGCTTATCAGGAAATGATGGAAACGCTTGAAACTCTTATGAATCAGATAAACGAAACCTGTGATGCTATGAGAAGTGCGGCGGCAGATTGTGTAGATAATACCGAGGATGACGCTAATGCGCAGACAGCCGCATCAAAAATAGACAAAAGTGTAAATGTTATTGCAGAGAATACAGAGAAAATTCAGAAGGTGATAAAATATCTTCAGGAACAGATTGAAAAAATAGTAAAAACCAGAGAAAAAATGAATTCTAACGATTAAGGAGTACGGATATGAGCGTATATGCAGTAAATGATGAAGGAGTAACCGCGCTTAACAATACCGCCAATTCCCTTGTGGAAGAATCAGGCAAGTTAGCCAAGGAATGTGATGTGGCTATAAGCGTGGCTGAGGAAAAAAGAGAAACACTTGGACCTCATGTCGGATCACTTATTGAAGCTCTCGAAGCTATTAAGGATGAAATAGATAATGATTCTGAAGCAATAAAGGAAGTGGCTTCAAAAATAAAAGATGTGGCAGACGAGTATCAGGAAATAATCGATGAAGATAATTTTGCCGGTGTAGCGGGAAACTGAATCAGCCCTCTGGCGTCGTGACGTCGGGAGGGCAACACAGCGGCGGCGGACAACCAAAGCTTGCATCTTTTGAGGATAAACTGAAAAGCGCTAATCGCAATGAAGGAATATTAAGCTGGCAAGGAGAACCGGGAAATTCTAAAAGGGTTCCTGATGATCCTGATAGTGCTCTCGCAAAAGCACTTGCAGAATGCGGTGTGGATGGCATTGTATATAAAGACGGTGACGTTGATTTCACTCCCGTTTCGAAGTTTGACGTAAAATTCAATGATTTTGACGGCTTGTATGCATTTCTTGGAGAAACTATCAGCATTGGAAGTCTTAAAACACGTGGAGATCTGAGAAACAGGATCAGATCCAGGTGGCAGGCACTTGCAAAGAATCAGCTTGTAGATCGCATCAATTCAGATCCTGAGTTTGCGGCCGATATAGCCGGACGTACGGGCATAGATATTTCAGGCGGTAAGATGACAAGCACAAGATTAAGCGAGGAACTGAGCCGTGTCGGACTCACTCTTCACGAAACTCCCGATTGCGGAGTGATACAGTTTGTTCCTACTTTGATACATGAAAAGTTTAGACATCTGGGTGGTGTTGCGGAGATGTCGGAACGGGCGTTAAGCGGCGACCTTATGGAACGCATACGAACGGTATTGTCAACGGATGATGCAACGCGTAAAAGGTCTTTATTTTCGGAGGTATTATCGAAGATATGAAAGGTGCGGTGCCGATTATGTCGTAGCTGTTTTCAGATTCTGATGAGTCTTGCTATTCGGAATAGTCGGTATAACAGACGTCACTCACAGCCTGCGCAATAATGCGATTTGTCCCTTTGTAAAAATCAGTATCGCAGACCTTTTCAAATTTATGGATGTGAACAGCCGACTATAACGTAGTAACATTAATTAAGGAGAAAGAAAAGTGGCGGATGAAAAAGTATTTATAAGCTATAAATCCGAAGAATATCACCATGCCCTGAGGGTAAAGAAAACGCTTGAAGCTAAGGGTATATCCTGCTGGCTTGCGCCGGAAAGTATTTCGGTAGGCTCGAGCTATGCGGCGGAAATTCCTTCGGCTATAGAAAAATGCGAATTCTTTATCCTTATTCTGTCCTATAACGTTCAGAAATCAAAATGGGTTCCAAGAGAGCTTGACAGAGCTATAAATCTTAATAAGCGCATACTCCCCTTTATGATTGAAGAATGTGAGCTTAAAAGTGAATTTGAATTCTACTTATCAAACGTTCAGAGGATAGAGGCGTATAAGGATATCGATAAGGCGTATCAAAGGCTTTTTGATATAATCGGAATCAGCAATACGGAAGAACCGACTGCAGTTGTTACAGAGAAGCCCGCACTACAGACTCCCACAGAGAAGGCATCAACGCCTCAGGTGACAGCACAGACAGTTATCGGACACGCACCTGCTAAAAAGCCTGAAATAGCAGATAAGCAGAAAGGTACCACGGCAAAGCCCGAATGGTGGAAGCTTGTCGCCTGCATCGGCGGAGTTGTAGCGGCAATCGTGTTTGTTGTTGTGCTGGTGAACGTACTTACTACCGTAAGCTTTGCAGGTAATACCTACCGTAATTCTGAGGACGTGATAGAGGTAACGGGCAAAACCGTTACTCAGGAGGATATATCCGCTCTCGGTGCCTTCGGAGATTTAAGAACCCTGTCGCTTATCGACTGCAATATAACAGCCTCTGATTTAAGTGTGATAAAAAACGAAAAACTGTCAACGCTTAAAATAATCAACTGCGGACTGACTGACGAACAGCTGTCTGCTATCGATATTTCAGGCTCACGTTATTTTACAAGACTTGATATAAGTAGCAACAAGATAACAAGTCTTGACAGTATAAAGAATATTGAAAAGATAGTAAGCCTTTATGCAGATAACAACGAAATCAGCGGACTTTCTGCTCTTGACGGATGCCAGAAGCTGGAGATTCTGTCGCTGTGCTCAAATAAGCTTAAGAGCCTTGCGGGGCTTGAAGACTGTATTGCTCTTAAAGAGCTGTACGTTTCTGATAATGAGCTTGATTCTCTTGATGGTATTGATAACGTTACGGTACTGGAAAAGCTTTGCGCAGATGATAACAGAATATCTGATTTATCTGTACTCAGTAATACGAAGGATACGCTTAAATATCTGAATCTCAACAACACGGGAATCATTGATATGGAGACTATCTACAGCTTCACGTCATTAAAATATCTTATGATAGACGGCAACGGAATTGAATCCTTGAATCTTGATAAGCTCCCCCTGCTTTGCGGAGTCAGTGCAAGAAATAACAACATCAGGACTGTAAGTGGTCTCGGATTCGACGACGAGCTGGATGCCGTATTGCTGTCAGGTAATAAGATAACAGACGTTACGGTAACTCATACAGGTGATAACGTGTTCAGTGACGTTCTTGATCTTTCGGATAACCCTCTGACAAAGCTTGATATAAGCTGTGACAGTCGCACAAGATACCTTAATCTGTGTGATACGGCTCTGTCCGATCCTTCTGTGATACAGAAGGTAAAGACCTCGGTTCTTGTTGCGGATTACAACGGCAGTACAGATTATAAAAAGGTGGATTACAGTCAGTTAAAGCTGAGAAACGTACCCCTTGACAAGCAGCTTGAAGTAAGCAAGCTTTACGGCTGTGAGCTTATAGATTCCTATGAGAATATAATAGAAGAAAAGAAGCTATACGTTGGCGATGCCGCAAATATACTTCTTGAAAACTAAAAAATAATCCGACGTTGAATAACCAACGTCGGATTTGTTTTATCCGCAGTATTTATATGCCGCATCAATAACCTTGGTTCGCAGATCCCACAGCGTAGGAGCGTTTTCGTCAAAAGTCAGAAGCTTGGTAAGTCGTTCTGATACAGTCGTCTGCTCTTCTTTTTCGGCATCTGTCAGCGTTTCCTTGTTCTCTTCAAAATAAATCTGACGTAGCATCAGTTCGTAGATTTCCTTTTCTGTTTCTATCTGAGCCATAAATTCCTCATGCTCCGCTTTTATATTTTCGGGGCAGGACAGCTCGTAAAAATCATCAAGTGCCGATATGCAAAGCTCATACACTTTTTTTAGTTCCTCAAAATTTACGTTCTCAGCCGAGGTTGTCTGATTCAGCTTTTCCATGACTTCCTGCTGTTTCTCACTGGTATCGGTATAGCTGTCCATGTAAAAATTAAAGCTTTCCACGTAGAATTCATACTCCATTTTATCTACAGAAGCTGTGCCTTCCGTCACGGATGACGTGGCACTTACCGTTTTCCCTGTGCTACAGCCGGTGGAAATAAGTAAAATTGCGGATAAAAGTAAAATAACAGTCTTTTTCATCGGATTCTCCTTTGTGTTTTTAGAAATAAGGGTATAATAGCCGTTTGCGGTTGAAATAAAAGTATAATAACCGTTTGTGGTTATTATACCATAACCGCAAGGTTATGGTATAATCGTCCGATCCGCAGGAAGCAAATCTCCGATTTGCGAATCTGCGAGGACAATTTAAATAAAAGTATAATAACCACTTGTGGTTATTATATCATAACCGCAAGGTTATGGTATAATCGTCCGATCCGCAGGGAGCAAATCTCCGATTTGCGAATCTGCGAGGACAGTTGAAATAAATATATATAATAACCATTTGTGGTTATTATATCATATATGATATAAGGAAACAACCCTTTTTTACCGAGTGGTTAAAATAAGCTACCGAGTGGTAGCTTATTGCAAAAATCAAAGATTTATGCTATACTAAAGCTATAACAATCAATAGCGGAGAGGTATCTATGAATTATCAGAAATTGTTGCCTGAAATTGAACAGCAGATAGTAAATGACAGAAATAATAATATACCCAATCCTTACAGAGCGCTGGATGAAAACGCCGTAAGAAGAAACATGGAAAGGGACAGAAATACGGTTCTGCGCCCCTCCTATGCCCGTGACATAGATAAGATACTGCATCTGCCCTTATATAACCGCTATAACGATAAAACTCAGGTGTTTTCCTTCTATCATAACGATGATATTACAAGAAGAGGATTACACGTACAGCTTGTATCAAGAATAGCAAGAAATATAGGAAGACTATTGGGACTGAATCTTGATCTTATCGAGGCTATCGCTTTAGGCCACGATATAGGACATACTCCCTTCGGTCACGCAGGCGAGAGATTTTTAAGCGAGCTTATGCATAAGGAAACCGGCAGATACTTTAATCATAACGTACACAGTACAAGAGTGCTGGATATTCTTTATAAAAGAAACGTCAGCCTGCAGGTGCTGGACGGAGTTCTGTGCCATAACGGCGAATTTGAAATGAGCAGATACTGCCCCTGTAACCTTGACGGCTTTGCTGAATACGATAGCAGGGTAGAGAAGTGCTATACGTCGGGTGGCGAAGCGATAAAAACTCTTGTCCCTATGACTCTTGAGGGCTGTGTTGTAAGAATAAGCGATATTATAGCCTACGTTGGTAAGGACAGACAGGATGCTATTACAGCAAAGATGATAGATGAAAACTTCAGATTTGACGAGCTTGAAGCTATAGGAAATACCAATGCAGAAATAATAAATAATCTGGTTGTGGATATTGTAAATAACAGCTACGGTAAAAATTACCTGAAGCTCAGCGACGATACCTATAAAGCTATCAGCAAGGCAAAAAAGGACAACTATGCACATATCTATCTGAATCCCTCTGTAAGCGAGCTTTACGATAACACTATAGCACCTATGTTCTGTGACATCTATTACAGCCTGCTTTCTGACGTGATAAAGAAAAAGGAAGACTCGGTAATTTACAGACATCACATAGCCTACATAAAGGACGGACTTAAATATTATGAGGACTATGACTATTTAAGCGAGGAGCCGAATCAGATAGTAGCCGATTATATTGCAAGTATGACCGATGACTATTTCGTGGAGCTTCATAAGCATCTGTTCCCGGACAGCGGACTTTCTATAGAATACAAATCCTATTTTGAGGAGTAAATATGGCACAGATATTTTTGATATGCGGTAAGATATGTAGTGGTAAAAGCTACTATGCAAAAAAAATCCGTGATGAAAAAAATGCAGTTATCCTTTCCACCGACGAAGCAACAAAGCTGCTTATAGATAATCAGCAGGGCGAATTCTATAATGAGTTTGCAAAAAGAGTGAATCTGTATCTTCGCCTGAAGGCTGCTGAAATAGCAAAGGCGGGAACAGACGTTGTTCTCGACTGGGGCTTCTGGACAAAGTCGGACAGAGAGGAAATAAGAAAATTCCTTTCTGATAATGAGGTACAGAGCTTTATGCTTTATATTGATATTTCCGATGCCGACTGGGAAAGAAATATCAAGGAGCGTAACGAAAGAATAGAAAAGGGTGAGGGCGGTTCTGATTTCTACGTGGATGAAGGACTGAAAAACAAGGTTCTGTCCCTTTTTGAAATACCCACAGATGAAGAATATAATCTGGTTATACTGAATAGCAGGGAGTGATAATAAATGGCTTTCAGAAATAATATATCCTATATTTTTCTGCCCTTCAGCTATATGGGGGCAGGCAACTTTGAAAAGGTCGTAAATAAAGTCGGCAGTAGTCCGATATGGGAGACGTATCAGGTAGAGGTAAAGTATCTGCTGAAATACGTTGCAGAAAAATTCAATATGCAGAATACGGATAAGTGCCGTTGCTATCATTATACAATGAAAAAGGAATGCAGAGCCGACTATGGCCTTGGCACCAAGGAGGACGTTTTCTACATAAAGGGCGATGACTATGAGCATAGCTTCAGGGTGCTTGGCGTACATATGTATTGCTTCAGTACGGGGGTAGGTATTATCTCTCTTAAATTATCCTATGAGGAGACCGACTATCTTTACATATCCAACGCCCAGTATTATCTGAAAAAGGTATCCCGCACAAGCATATATAAATACGGTGCCGAAAAGGATAAGGGCATCACTCTGTACGACGCCGCAAAGAATATGCTCCGTATATTTGACGGCGTTGTGAAGTACGATATATTCTGCTACGCCAATGACGAAACGGAAAGAGCAAATATGCTGACTCTTGTGGATCTGCCGAAGAAGGATGACTACGAGCTGGAGCTTTTCTATCTTCGCAGAGGCTACAGCAAGAATTTCCTGCCACTGCTTAATGATGATTTTGAGGATATCACCTTCCGTTCCGTAAACGACCTTGTCTGGGGAATTTCCTCAGAAGCCTCCGTCTGCATTATGAATACGGATGGCAAGCAGGGAGAATTCTTAAAAAGTAAATTCTATGAGAATTTCAATGAGCAGTACCTTCTTATGTACGTCATTTTACTGCATCAGAAGTACACGCTGTATACCTTTCTGACAGAAACCGGCACAAGTGATTGTGATAACCTGAATAAACTGGAGGAATACCGCCATAATCTTTATAGGTTTGAAGCAGATTTCGTATTTGCAAGAGTAACTGAAGTACCGCAGTATCAGAAAATATACGAAAAGACCTATTCGGCGTTTTCGCTTGAACAGATGTACGAGGACGTAAGAGAGCCTCTCAAATCCCTCAGCGAAATAAGAATAGCCGCTGAAAAGAAGGAACAGAGAGAAAGAGATAAACGACTCAACAATTCTATTCTGCTATTGTCCTTACTCAGCGTTTTCTCCGCTGTAGCAGACGGGGTTCAGATTGCCGAGCTGTTCGGAGAGTATAAACAGATACCGACCATAATCTTTGCGGCGGCGCCCGTCGCAATACTTATATATATTCTGATAAGCCTCATATTCCGCAGGAAGGACAGAAGTAAGAATGACCGTAAGAAACGATAAAATTTATTATTCAGGGCTTTTTCTGGATTTTGATTATATGTGGGAAAAAATCCGTCATATTACAGATGGAAGATATGACAGAGTGATAAAAAGACCACATATAACCATACAGTTCAGACCTGAGAACCAGGATTACAGCCTTGTGGGTACAAAGGCAGAGGTCATAGTCACAGGCTACGGCTACGATGACGAAAACGAAGGCTTGTTTGTTAAGATAGAAACCGATAACGAGGAGCTTAAAGCCTTGTGCCAATCGGTAGAAGTCCCCCATATCACGCTTACGGTAACCGTGGACGGACATTCGGTAAATACAAGATACGTGGATTTTTACCCCGTGCCGATAGTAAGGCTTACAGCAACGTATGGCGTTGTGACAGAGGATGGAGAGCTTGTAACTGAATAAAATTTTCCGCCCCGCTGAAAAAATCAGCGAGGCGGATTTTCGTTATTCTGTTGTTCTGCCGTTTACAGTTACGTATGCGCCGTAGTATGCAACGTTATCCTCAATGTTGTAGGTTGCTACTCTGAATTTGTAGGTGGTAGCCTTTGTGAGATTTTCTACTCTGTAGGATAAGGTTTCATTACCTGCTATTCTGGCAATACGTGTCCACTTGCCATCGATATACTGTTCGATGATATATCCGTCAGCGGTGGTGTTCTGTGTCCAGCCAAGACGAAGGGCTGTACCTGCCTTGCCTGCGATTTTAAGACCTGATACCGCAGAAGGATTTGTATAAGCCGCAAGTGTTGCTGTGTAGTTGCTGTAGAGCGCGGTCGTACCAACCATATTGTATGCCTTTACTCTGAACTTGTACTGAGTTGCAGGTGAAAGACCATCAATTCTGTAGGTGGTTGTTGCATTGTTGGTTATATCCGCAATCTGTGTCCACTTGCCACCCTTGTACTGCTCGATTATATAGCCGTCAGCGGAGGTGTTCTTATCCCAGTTGAGGCGAAGAGCATTACCTGCTCTGCCGCCTATCACAAGACCTGTAACGTTTGCAGGGCTTGTAGTCTTACTGAGCGTGCTTGTATATCCGCTATAAGTCTTATCGCCGTACTTTGTGATAGCATAAGCCTTCATTCTGAAGCTGTACTTTGCAGAAGCGCTGAGTCCAGTTACCTTGTATTCGGTGGTTGCATAGCTGTCAATATCGGCAATCTGTACCCACTTGCCATCAATCTTCTGCTCGATGATATAACCGTCAACTGCCGTGTTCTTTGTCCACTTGAGGCGGAGTGCGGAAGCACTTCTGCTCTTAAGAGCAAGACCTGTTACTGCTGATGCCTGAGTGTTTGCTGTCAGAGTTTCCGTCTTGTCGCCATAGATAGTATCGCCGTACTTTGTAACAGAATAAGCCTTCATTCTGAACTTGTAGGCTGT
>JAFTVY010000108.1 GCA_017465545.1 Ruminiclostridium sp. | reverse complement strand
GCTCTTCTGAGGTCACCCTTTCTGTGAGGACCGTCGAGGATCATCTGGTCGCCTGTGTAAGCGTGGATTGTGCTCATGATACCACTCTGGATAGGAGCGTAATCGTTAAGAGCCTTAGCCATAGGAGCGAGGCAGTTTGTTGTGCAGGATGCAGCAGAAATGATTGTGTCATCCTTTGTAAGTGTGTTCTCGTTAACAGAGAATACGATTGTAGGAAGATCGTTGCCTGCAGGAGCAGAAATTACAACCTTCTTAGCACCGGCATCGATGTGAGCCTGTGACTTTTCCTTAGAGCAGTAGAAACCTGTGCACTCGAGAACTACGTCAACGTCGAGTTCGCCCCAGGGAAGCTCAGCAGCGTTAGCCTTAGCATAAATCTTAAGTGTCTTGCCGTCAACTGTGATTGTACCAGCTTCGTCATCTGCAGATACTGTGTGAAGGTTTTCACCCATCTTACCACAGTAACCACCCTGTGCTGTATCATACTTTAAAAGATGAGCAAGCATTGAGGGCTTTGTAAGGTCGTTGATTGCAACTACCTCATAACCTTCTGCACCAAACATCTGTCTGAATGCAAGACGACCGATACGGCCAAAACCATTAATAGCAACTTTTACGGACATTGGAATATTCCTCCTAAAATTTTTAAATTTGCGCTGACGTAAGTCACCGCTAATTTTTACCCTTTTATTATACTAAATTTTTCGGATTTTATCAAGTGGTTTGACAAAAAAATATCAAAAAATACGGGTTAAATAATGTAAACTTTTGAAGGCGTTTTTTGTGCAAAATGTACAAGCTATTGAATTTTATATTATTTTATGGTAAAATAAAACAAGATTGGGGGTTAATTATGAAGCTATATATTACAGATCTTGACGGTACTTTTCTCGACCATAAGGCAGAGGTGCCAAGACTTACTGAAGCGGTTATAAACCGCGAGATAAAGAACGGCGTTAATTTCACTTACGCTACTGCCCGTTCAATATATTCAGCAGAGCCTATAATGAAAAATATAAATATAACTCTTCCCGTTATCACTCAAAATGGTACGTTTATAGTTGACCCTGTAACTAAAAAACAGCTTGTTACCCACTATTTCAGCGACAAGTCAAGAGAGTTTCTGATAAATTTTTTTGATGAACATAAGGAATCCTTGCTCGTTTATGCATATTTTGACGGTGAGGAACACGTAAGCTGGCTTACCTATAATACAAATAAGGGAGTAAAGCGATACATAAAGGATCGTGAAGGCGATAAGAGATTACGTCCTTGTGATAACTACTCTTCCCTTTTCGATGGCGAAATATACTACGTTACCCTTATAATGCCTGAAATGTCAAAGGAAGAGCTGGATAAATATTTTGATAATAAAAACGGTTTTGCAAGAAATTATCAGCCTGATACCTACGATACAGAGGAATACTGGTACGAGATATACAGAAAGGATGTTTCAAAAGCCAACGCTGTGCTGGAGCTGAAGAAGCTGCTTAACGCTGATGAAATAATCTGCTTTGGTGATAACGTAAACGATCTTTCAATGTTTGACGTAGCAGACAGATGCTATGCCGTCAGCAATGCAGTAGATGAGCTTAAAGCAAAAGCTACGGGAATAATAAGAAGCAATAATCAAAGCGGCGTACCTTTATTTATAGCGGAAGAAAATTCTACTTTGTGGCGTTATGATAAAAAGCCTTTATATGATACTCCAGATGATGAATTATTCGCAGAATGTATAGCAAAATCCGAAACAGAGCTTTCACCCGACCGTATCGGCACTCTTAACGAAAAGCAGATTCATTCAGTGCTTAAAAGCTATTTTGCCTCTTCCCTTTTTGATAAGGAAATCAAAATCGGCAATTACTACGCCGATCTGGTAACGGAAACGGGAATTGTAGAAATACAAACGCAGAATTTTAAAAAGCTGATTCCAAAGCTTGACGTGTTCCTGCAGGCTTCCCACGTTACAGTGGTATACCCTTTTCATAAAAGAACAAGGCTCAATTATTTTGATAAAAAAACAGGAGAACTTATTAAATCAGGTAATTTTGTTTCCCATAAGGATATGACAGACTTCTTTTTAGAGCTTTACCGAATAAAGCAATATCTCAATAATAAGAATCTTACCATCTGTATAGCAAAGCTTGAGGTTGAAAATTTCCGCTATACCGCAAAGGATATGAAAAGAAGGAAAACAGATTTAAAAAAGACCGTCCCCACAAAATTGTCCGAGCTTATTTACCTTGAAGAGCCTGAAAGCTACCGTATCTTTTTACCTGATGGCTTACCTGAAATATTTACAAAAAAGCAGTTTCAGAAGCTCTGCCGTATAAGTGAAAGCTCTATCCTTATAGAAATACTGAAATATATGGGGATAATTGATTTTTACGGCAAGCGTGGAAATGAGTATATTTACTGTATTAAATAAAGAAAATCAGCCGCCGGATTGAAACAGGCGGCTTTTTTCTAAAAAATTTTAAAAATATGGGACAAAAGGGCAAGGAATTTTGTATTGTATTCAGATAGATAAGGAGGAATAATTATGGTACCATTTTCTTCTTCAGATAATATCGAAGAAATTTACGAAAGAAACGTAGAAACGATCTATCGTATCTGCTATATTTATCTGAAAAACGTCCAGGACACGCAGGATGCAGTTCAGGATACGTTTTTAAAACTGATTGAAAAAAACGTCACGTTTTCTTCAGAAGAACACGAAAAATACTGGCTTATAAAGGTCAGCGTCAATATCTGCAAAAATATGCTTTCCCATTGGAGCAGAAAAAACGTTGAGATTGAAAAAGCCAACGTACCTTCTATAAGTAAGGAAACAAATGACATCATCGAAGAAATCTCAAAATTACCAGAAAAGCTTAAAATCGTTGTTTATCTTCATTATTACGACGGATATACAAGCGAAGAAATCGGAAAAATGCTACATATCACAGCATCCGGGGTAAGAAACAGATTGCAGAGAGCCAAGGCTATGCTGTAAAACATCATTGATGAAGAAAGGAAGGGTTGATATGTCGATCAAAAAAGCATTTGATGAAATTACACCTACAATCATTCAGAAAACTGAAATGCTAAGCAAAGTCTAAGCCGGGACAGATACCGCATTGATAAAGCAACGTCGTAACATATTCATAAATCGTTTATGTATCGTCGGTGCCGCTTGTTTATCTGTTTTTGTTTGTGTTGTTGTGCTTTCTGTTTTCATAAACAGCACAGGTAAACCGATATCTATCAGCGGAGATAGAAATTCTATGATAGGTCTTAATAGCAATATAAATGATTCAGGCTCATACGCTGATCCTGCATTCCCTTCAGATAAATCAAGCAAAGCAGAGGAAATTTCATCGAGTATTCACGAAATTGATTCGTCTATCGAATCGGTTTCATCATCAGCTCCCGAAACTACAACTACAGAAAATTCAGAAACCGAGCCACCTGAAACAGTTGTTACAGATCCTCCTGCTCCTGTAATAGAATATGCAGAAAATATAACGCTAAAATTCCTCGGAGACGCTTCATTCACACAAAGAGGAATACTTTATCTTATTGCTGTAGATGAAGCTTTCCCCGATAATGATGAGATTTTAGATATGACAGGCAAAATACCCGCCGAAGAATTTTATATAAATACCGAGCAGGACGGAACAAAGCTTCTTGAAAGCCTTCAGTGTGGAGTTTACGTGGTGATGGGACCCTGGTTCAGTACAACAGGTGCTCTCGGTTTTACATCGGTAAAAATAGATGTAAGCATGAGCGATACTACTGTAGAAATTAACCTTAACACGCCGGATATTGCACCCGAAAAGGTTAACAACGGGCAGGATAATTCAAAAAGAGATCTTACACT
>JAFTVY010000107.1 GCA_017465545.1 Ruminiclostridium sp. | reverse complement strand
GTGATCATAGGAAGAACACCGCCGTTTGTAACTCTGTCTAAGAATTCGTGTGACTATTCCATAATTGTAAGGTCAGCACCGAAGTTTGTATCAAATACAGCGTTGAAGCCGAGTCTCTTGAGAGCTGCAACCATCTTGCCTTCAACGGGAGTACCCATTTCGTAGCCGAATGCTTCTCCAAGAGAAGCTCTTACAGCGGGAGCTGTCTGAACAACTACAACCTTTTCGGGATCAGCAAGAGCTTCCCAAACCTTATCTGTATCATCCTTTTCAGAAAGAGCGCCTGTAGGACATGCTGTGATACACTGACCACAGGATACACAAGCTGTTTCTGCTAAAGGCATTTCGAATGCACAAGCAACAGAAGTGTTAAAACCACGATTGTTAGCACCGATTACACCGATTTCCTGGGTAATACCGCAGGCAGCGATACAACGACGGCAGAGGATACACTTGTTGTTATCTCTGTACATATGCTTTGCGCTTAAGTCGATATCGTATTCGTTCTTTGCGCCTTCGAAATATGTTGAGTTGTCAACACCGAGTTCCTTACAGAGCTGCTGAAGTTCGCAGTTGCCACTTCTTGAGCAAGCAAGGCAGTCCATGTTGTGGTTTGAAAGAATGAGCTGAAGTGTCATCTTTCTGCTTTCGAGAACAGCAGGGGAGTGAGTTAAAATGTTCTTACCCTCGTCAAACTTTGAAAGAGGATATACACAGGAAGCAACAAGGCTTCTTGCACCTGTCATTTCAACTACGCAGATACGGCATGCACCAATTGCATTGGTGTCCTTTAACCAGCAGAGAGTAGGAATTCTGATACCGTTAGCACGACAAGCTTCAAGTATGGTGGTTCCTTCTTCTACGGAATATTCTATGCCGTTAATTTTAATATTAACCATAGTTATAAAATTTCCTTTCAAATAATCCGTTTATCGTCTGCGATTATTCCTTGATAATAGCAGCGAACTTACACTTAGACATACAAGCACCGCACTTGATACACTTGGAAGTATCAATAACGTGAGGCTGCTTAACTGTGCCGGAGATTGCACCAACGGGACAAGCTCTTGCACAAGCTGTACAACCCTTACACTTGTCTTCAACAATCTTGTATGTAAGAAGATCCTGACATACGCCTGCGGGACACTTCTTATCAACAACGTGTGCAAGGTATTCATCCTTGAAGTACTTGAGTGTGGAAAGAACAGGGTTAGGAGCTGTCTGACCGAGACCGCAGAGTGAGTTGTTCTTGATGTAGTAGCAGAGCTTTTCCATCTTGTCGATGTCTTCGAGTGTAGCGTTACCGGAAGTAACCTTTTCTAACATTTCATAAAGACGCTTTGTACCGATACGGCAAGGTGTACACTTACCACAGGATTCGTCAACTGTGAACTCGAGGAAGAACTTAGCAATGTCAACCATACAGTTGTCTTCGTCCATAACGATAAGTCCGCCTGAACCCATCATAGAACCGATTGCGATAAGGTTATCGTAGTCGATTTCAACGTCGATAAGCTCTGTAGGAATGCATCCGCCTGAAGGACCGCCTGTCTGAGCAGCCTTGAACTTCTTGCCATTGGGGATACCGCCACCGATTTCGTATACAACTTCACGGAGTGTAGTACCCATAGGAATTTCTACAAGACCTGTGTTGTTGATCTTACCGCCGAGAGCGAATACCTTTGTACCCTTGGATCTTTCTGTACCCATGGATGTGAACCATTCAACACCCTTTAAGATGATCTGGGGAATATTTGCATATGTTTCAACGTTATTAAGAACAGTAGGCTTTCTGAAAAGACCGCTTTCTGCAGGGAAGGGAGGTCTGGGTCTGGGTTCGCCTCTGTTACCTTCGATAGATGTCATAAGAGCAGTTTCTTCACCACATACGAATGCGCCTGCACCAAGACGGATTTCAAGATTGAAGCTGAAATCTGTATCAAAGATGTTATCGCCGAGCATACCGTATTCCTTTGCCTGATTGATAGCAATCTGCAAACGGTTTACAGCGATGGGATATTCAGCACGAACGTAAACGTAACCCTGTGTAGCGCCGATAGCGTAGCCTGCGATAGCCATAGCTTCAATAAGAGCGTGGGGGTCACCTTCAAGGATAGAACGGTCCATAAATGCACCGGGGTCACCTTCGTCGGCATTACAGCAAACGTACTTCTGATCTGCATCCTTAACGAGATCCTTAGCGAGCTGCCACTTCTTACCTGTGGGGAATCCGCCGCCGCCTCTGCCTCTGAGACCGGAATCAAGAATTGTCTTGATAACGTCATCGGGAGTCATTTCCTTAAGAACCTTGTAAAGAGCCTGATAGCCGTCAACACCGATATATTCTTCAATGTTTTCAGGGTTGATAACACCGCAGTTTCTGAGTGCTACACGCTTCTGCTTCTTATAGAAGTTTGTTTCGTTAAGAGATTTGATTTCGTTCTGAGCAACTGTTTCATCATAAACAAGACGTGTAACGATACGTCCCTTTAAGAGGTGCTCTTCAACGATTTCGGGGATGTCGTCGATGTTTACTGTAGAGTAGAAGGTACCCTCGGGGTAAACAATCATGATAGGACCAAGTGCACAAAGACCGAAGCAACCGGTTCTTACAACCTTAACTTCGTCGGCAAGTCCATTTTTTGCAATTTCTTCTTCAAGTTTGTCGGCGATTTTCATACTGCCTGATGATGTACAACCAGTACCACCGCAAATAAGAACTTGTGAACGATACATATTTATCTTATCCTTTCAATAATTACTTCATTACGGAATTGATTGTATACTTGGAAACAACCTCTCCGCCGATAAGGTGAAGCTCGATAACTTCTGCAGCCTTTTCAGCTGTCATCTTTACGTAAGTAACCTTTTCCTTACCGGGCTGGTTGATTTCAACGATAGGCTCGTACTGGCAAAGACCTGCACAACCAGACTGTACAACCATTACATTTTTAAGATTCTTTTCCTGAACTGCATCAGAAAATGCCTTGAGAACGGGTCTTGCACCGGCAGCGATACCGCAGGTAGCCATACCAACTACAACTCTTACAGCGTTTTCGTCTTCAGCTCTTAAGTTAACCTGACCCTGCATCTTGTTGCGGATAGCCATTAATTCTTCAAGAGTCTTCATAATTTTACATTCCTTTCATATGAATGAGTTAAAATATCGCACCATTATTTATCTCTGCAGTATTTTCATCAAGATACTGCTTTATGAACTCCGACACGTCGGGCGTATTGAGTGGCATGCCGCCGAGAATCTTTCTGAACTCTCTTGTATCGAGCGTAAAACCGTTACCATCTACGGTATAACCATAGATAAAATCCTTGTCATCATTGAGAGTCACGATAGTGTGGATTGTGAAGGTCATATCTCCGAGAGGCATTCTGTCAATATGTGACAGCCCGAATACAGCCTTTACCTTTGTACCTACGTTCTTTTCAGAAGTGATACTGAAGGAGCCGCCTGTATTTTCCGCAGCCATCTTGAAGAAGGGAACTCCAAGTCCGATTTTTCTCGTTTTTCTCGTTGTATAAAAAGGATCGACAACATTTTTAAGCTGCTGCTCGTCCATTCCACAGCCGGTATCGTTGATACAGACTGTAAGAGTATCAGCCGCTGTGTCAATCTCAACGGTTATTTCCGTGAGCTCTGAACCTGCGCTGATAGAATTCTGGGCAACGTCCAGTATATTAAGAGATATTTCCGGTAGCATGATTAGTCAGCGTACTTAGCTAAAACGTCATCAAGATCCTTTACAGTAAGCTTACCGTAAACGTCATCGTTGATTGTAAGTACGGGAGCAAGACCGCAAGCACCTATGCAACGGCATGCTTCAAGTGAAAATTTACCGTCGGGTGTGCATTCACCGTCTTCAAGTGAAAGCTTTTCCTTGAGCTTATTGTATAAGTCGCCGGAACCCTTAACGTAGCAAGCGGTACCGAGACATACGGAAATTTTGTACTTACCCTTGGGGAAGAGAGAGAACTGAGCGTAGAATGTAACTACACCGTAAATCTTTTCTAAGGGAATACCGGTTTCTTCAGCGATGATTGTCTGTACTTCGATAGGAAGATAGCCGTAAATGTCCTGAGCCTGCTGAAGAATAGGCATCAGAGCACCCTGCTGATCTTTGTGTGCTGCAATAACTTCGCGCAGAGCCTTTTCCTGCTCCGCAGTTCCGTTAAAGGGCACTGATTTTTTTTCTGTGGAACCCATTATAGAACCTCCTTGTGATTTCGCTGTGAGTCTGTTAAAAACTTGTCACAGTACATATGTATAGTATATCACAAATCGTCGAAAATTTCTATTATAATATGTTACTAAAAAGAACAGTTTTATTTGTTTATTTTGTACAATTTTATTAAAATCGCTTGTATATAGGACTGAATTTGTCCGCTTTTATTGGAAGAATTGCACAAAAATCGTAGCAATTTTTCAGCTTTACATAATTCAGAATATATGGTATAATTAAACAAGATGGTGTGTAATTGGCTGAATATGCTTATGCACTATTGCTAAAAACTTAACAATCAACTTACTTGTTGAAAGGAAAATAATTATGACGATAAGAGAAATAGCTAAAATACTTGATGCAGAAATAATCTGCTGTGAAGAAAATGCAGAGCTTGAGGTACACACTGCCTGCGGTTCCGATATGATGAGCGACGTACTGGCATACGTTAAAAACCAGTCGGTTCTCCTGACAGGCTTATGCAACCCCCAGGTAATCAGAACTGCTGAAATGATGGATATTATATGCATTGTTTTCGTCAGAGGCAAGAGACCCGACGAAGCTATGATCGAGCTTGCAGTAGAAAGAGGCATTCCTCTTCTCAGCACGGGCCACCGTATGTTCAATACCTGCGGTCTGCTTTACGATAACGGACTCCGAGGCGGAGGTGACTTCTGATGTACGATGCAATAAAACTTACCTATAACGTTTCAGGAGACGATTTCACAAGAGCGGGAGAAGCCTCCAGCGACGTAAAGGGAAAGCTCAAGAAAATGAACGTTCCTCCCGATGCCGTACGTAAGGTTGCTATATCAATGTACGAAGGCGAAATCAATATGGTTATCCACGCAGACGGTGGTCAGATAACTGTAGAGATTACCAAGGACTGCATCACGATGATACTCGCAGATAAAGGTCCCGGTATCAAGGATATCGATCAGGCAATGCAAGCAGGTTTTTCTACCGCACCCGATAACATAAGAACACTCGGCTTTGGCGCAGGTATGGGACTGCCGAATATGAAGAAATACAGCGATGAAATGAAGATAGAAACCGAGATTGGTGTAGGTACTACAGTTACAATGAAGGTGTTCATCTGATATCATAGAATAAATGCAAATTTCCAATGAAAAGAGGGGATAGAAGTGGACTTCTACCATTCCGTTCATCTCGATAGCTCGCTATGTAAGGGATGTATAAACTGCATAAAACGTTGTCCTACGCAAGCAATACGAGTACATAACGGAAAAGCTGTCATCAAGAACGCATTCTGTATAGATTGCGGCGAATGTATAAGAATATGTCCTCATCACGCAAAGCAGGCTTCTTACGACAGTCTTGACGTGATGAACGATTATGAATATAAGGTAGCTCTTCCTGCGCCGTCTCTGTATGCACAGTTCAACAATATAGACGATGCCAATATTGTACTCAGAGCTCTTGTCGCTATGGGATTTGATGACGTATACGAAGTCAGCGGAGCGGCTGAGCTTGTATCCGAAATGTCCAGAAAATACGTGGAAGAGCATCCTGAAGGAAAGCCCTTCATCAGCACCGCTTGTCCTACGGTCGTAAGGCTTGTAAGAGCAAGATTCCCGAATCTTATCGATCATTTATTGCCCTTCAACGCTCCTGTAGAGCTTGCGGCTACTCTTGCCAGAAAAAGAGCAATGAAAAAGACGGGACTTCCTTCAGAAAAAATCGGTGTTATATTCATTTCTCCCTGTCCCGCAAAGGTTTCAGCCTGCAAGCAGGGACTCGGTATAAAGCAATCCGACGTTGATGCGGTTGTGGCTATTAAAGAGGTATACCCAAAGCTTTTACCTCATATGACGTATAACGACGATTTTGAAACGGATTACGTCCGTTCAGGTAGAATCGGTGTAGGCTGGGGAAACAGCGGCGGCGAAGCCGGTGGACTTCTTACAGACAGTTATCTAGCGGCGGACGGAATCGAAAACGTTATCCGTGTGCTTGAAGATCTGGAGGACCAGAAATTCGGTGAGCTTGATTTTATCGAGCTTAACGCCTGCAGCGGCGGTTGTGTCGGTGGTGTTCTTAATGTAGAAAATCCCTACGTAGCTCAGGCTAAACTGAAAAAACTGTGCAAATATCTCCCTGTAGCAAGAAATCACATAAACGGCGAATATCTTGAAAGAGCCTTCTGGGATGAGCCTATAGAATACACACCCGTATTCAAGCTCGGCAAAACCTTTGCGGAGAGCTTTGACAAGATGCAGACCGTTGAAATACTCTGTGCAGAGCTTCCCGGTCTTGACTGTGGCTCCTGCGGTGCACCTACCTGTAAGGCTCTTGCTGAAGATATAGTGAGAGGGGAAGCCTCTGTAAATGATTGTATCTTCGTTTTAAGGGAATTCTTCAACAATCAACAGTAACCAAAACCGAAAGGAATTTCAGAAATGACAGTAAAGGAACTTATCGATAACAATATATTTGAACTGGTCAATAACGGTGGAAACGGTGATACAGTCATCACAAAGCCTTTTGCCTGCGATCTTTTAAGCTTTGCAATGAGCAAGGCAAGTGCCGATTGTGCATGGTTCACGGTTATGGGAAATATGAACACTATAGCCGTAAGCGTGCTTGCCGACTGTGCCTGCATCATACTTTGCGAGGGTGCAGAGCTCGATGAACCCGGAATGGCAAAGGCTACACAGCAGAACGTAACCGTATTCAAAACCGATGAGCCTATATTTGAAGCAGCGTTAAAGCTGTATAATCTCTTATGATCAGTTTAAGCTACGATCTGCATATTCACTCCTGCCTTTCGCCTTGTGGTGACAACGATATGCTTCCATCAAATATCGTCGGTATGGCGGCGCTGAAAAACCTTGACGTCATCGCAGTAACCGATCATTGTTCCTGCAGAAATTGTCCTGCGGTAGCAAAGCTTGCCGACGCCTATGGTGTTACGGCTTTATTCGGTATGGAGCTTACCAGCGAGGAAGAAGTACATATTCTGTGCCTTTTCGACGACCTGAAAGCCGCTATGGAATACGGAGAATACGTCCGTTCACAATATCTCGATGTTATGAACGTTCCTGCGATATTCGGCGATCAGCTTGTAGTAGACGAGGATGATAACGTCATAGGAACGGAAGATACGTTACTCATAAACGCTACTAAAATCGGTTTTGAATATATTTATGACAAGGTAGAGGAATACGGCGGTGTTATGATACCTGCACACGTGGAGAAAAAGGGAAACAGCCTTATCGCAAACTTAGGTGCAGTACCCGAAGAAAGTAAATTCAGAACTTTTGAAATGAAGCACGTCGGATACAGAGATGAGTTATGCGAAAAGCACCCATATTTCAAGGATTGTCTGATGATTTCAAACTCCGACGCTCATTATCTTGAGCATATCAACGAGCCGATCAACTTTTTAGAAGCTGATGAAAAATCAGCAAAGGCCGTACTTAAAGCATTAAAAAATTTATAAAAGAAAAAAGGAAACAACGTACATGGAATGGTTTAAAAATGCAAGCGTATATCATATTTATCCTTTAGGATATTGCGGATGTCCTAAAATCAATGATTTTACGCCCAACAAGGAAAACAAACTTAAAATGATAGAGGATAATATTCCTCATATCAAGTCAATGGGCTTTAACGCTATATATTTCGGCCCTGTGTTTGAGTCTGTAGCTCACGGATATGATACCGTAGATTACACAAAAATCGACTCCCGACTCGGTACGAACGAGGATTTTGCAAACCTTTGCAACAAGCTACACGAAAACGGAATAAAGGTTATTCTTGATGGCGTATTCAATCATGTCGGCAGAGAATTCGGCAAATTCGTAGAAGTCAGAAACGGCAATAATCAGTACAGAGACTGGTTCCACATAAACGACGGTAATTCCTGCTATAACGACGGCTTTTACTATGAAGGCTGGGAAGGACATTATGAGCTTGTAAAGCTCAATTTATACAATCCCGCCGTAAAGGATTATATAAAGGAATGTATAACAGGCTGGGTAAATCAGTTCGGCATAGACGGAATAAGACTTGACGTGGCATATTGCCTCGACCTAAACTTCCTTAAAGAGCTTCACGGTCATTGCAAATGGCTTCGTGACGATTTCTGGCTTATGGGCGAAACTCTGCACGGTGACTACAACAAGTGGATGAATCCCGAAATGTTGGACAGCGTTACAAATTACGAATGCTACAAGGGACTTTTCTCCAGCTTCAATGAGCTTAATATGTACGAGATTTCCTACTCTCTGAATCGTCAGTTCGGTAGCGAAAACTGGTGCATTTACAGAGGCAAGCTGTTATATTCATTCGTAGATAACCATGACGTATCAAGAGTAGCAACTATTCTTAAAAATAAGAAGCATATCCCTCTCATTTATTCGCTTCTCTTTACAATGCCGGGTATTCCGGGTGTATATTACGGTAGTGAATTTGGTATTGAAGGAGATAAGAGTCACGGCGACGATGCTTTAAGAACAATGTTCGACCTTGATAAATTCAAGGCTGAAGGTATCTGTGATGTTACAGAGCTTCTTACAAAGCTTTGTAAGTTAAGAAACGAAAGCAAGGCGCTGGCATATGGTAGCTTTGCAAACCTCCAGCTTACAAACAGACAGTATTCCTTCCGCAGAGACGCTGACGGAGAAACTATCGTAACTCTTCTCAATGCAGATGAAAACGGATTTGATTTCAATCTCAATATTGGCGAGGATTTTGTAGATATTCTCACCGGCAATAAGGTTGATCTTTCTGCTCCCGTTCATATTGACGGATGCACGGCTATAATTGCGGTAAGCGTATGATAAAAGCGGTTTTATTTGATATGGACGGTACTCTGCTCGATACCGAATCCACAGGCCTTATAGCTTGGCAATATATCATAGATAAATATAATATCGGCATTGACCTGACTTTGCCTATAATGTCCATCGGACTGAATCACAAATCTATGGCAGAGCTTTTCTATAAGGAGTTTGGTGATGATTCCCCCTTTGAAGAATACTGGAAAGAGGGAACAGAGTATCTGAAAAATTACGAGCAGGAACACGGCATCGCTGTAAAAGAAGGCTTTGAAGAGTTGGCCGATTACCTTAAAGCAAACGGCATCAGAATGATCGTTGCCACGTCCACCTATCACGATTCAGCTATAAATAAGCTGAAAAAGGCAGGGATATACGAGTATTTTGACGGGCTTATCGGCGGTGATGAAATAATAAGTGGCAAGCCTGCGCCTGAAATATTCTTAAAAGCCGCAAAATTATCAGGCTTTAATAACGATGAGTGTCTTGTAGTTGAAGATAGCGAAAACGGAGTAAAAGCCGCAATTGCCGCTGATATCAGATGTATCTATATAAAGGATATAAAGGATATAAGCAAAGAGCTTAAAGAAAAGATTTTCAGAGAATGCGGCAATCTGGCTGAAATCAGAGACGTTATATCTGAAATAAATAAGTAGTTATAAAAGAATTCAAGCGGGGTTTTCTCGCTTGAATTCTTGGTTTTTATTGAAACACGCTGAAATTTATGATATTATAATAAGGCAGATTTACGTTATAAAGAGGTATAATATGAAAATAACAAAACCCGAAATGATAATCTTTGATTATGGCAGAACCTTACTTTGCGAGCCTGACTGGAATTCAGACAGAGGCAATGCAGAGCTTATGAAGTATATAATAAATAACCCTAAAAATTGCACTCTTGATGATATACTGGCGGAAACTAAGGAGGTGTTCGGAGAGATTGAAAAAGTGAGAAAAACCTTCGGATATGATATTTCTGCAAGAGTCGGCAATCGTCTTGCATTTGAACGACTTGGCATTGAATTTTCCCTGACTCCGCTAGAGCGCGAAATCACCTTCTGGACTGCCGCATCCCCGGGTGCAATTATGCCTTATGCGGATGAAATGATTGATTATCTCAATAAAACGGGAATTCGTACAGCAGTAGTAAGTAATAACGTATGGTCAGGCGAAGCCATAAAAGATCGCTTTGACAGACTTCTACCTGATAACAGGTTTGAATTCGTCTTATCCTCCAGTGATTATATGTTGCGAAAACCTGATAAAAGATTATTCGAGATTGCTTTAAATAAATCTGGACTAACAGCTGATAAGGTCTGGTATTGTGGTGATAACTTTGAAAACGACGTTATCGGTGCAAATGGTGCAGGGATTTTTCCGGTGTTTTACGATTATACCGCAGAGGGAAAAGACGCTTTTGCAGAATTTGATTTTTTGCATATTTATCATTGGCGGGAATTAATTGAAGTAATGGAGAACTTGAAATGACCACTACAGAAATGTTAAAGATACAGTTTTACGATAGTTATAATATGCTTAAAGAAGTTGCCAGAATATGTCCTGATGAATTATGGTATTCGGAGAATCACGGTTTACCTGTATGGAATCACGTTATACATACATTAATGGGTATTGCATTCTGGCTTCGTGAGGATTATGAATCCGTATTTTCTTGGAGCCTTCCTTTCCCTGAAAGACTTGGCAAGAAAATTATTGATAATGACTGGGTTGAGTTATCAGATGGTTTTTTAACAAAAACAGAAATAAATAATTGCTTTGATTATCTTGATAACATACTTAATAGATTCTGGCTTAATTTAAACGATGAAACGCTCAACAAAACTACTTGGAAGGAATATAGTTTTTCTTATCTAAGCGTTATTACAGCGCAGATTCGTCATATTATGTGCCACGTTGGGATGTGCAATGCGGCGCTGATAGAAAACGGCTTTGAAGAAATTAAATGGATTGCGTATGGAGAAGAGTAAACAATATTTTTTAAACGGAGGACAGAATAATGAACGAAAGGCTTTTTGAAATTTTAGACGCAAATCCCATCTATAAAAATGCTTATTACGAATTTTTAGAGATACACAAAAATAATCAGGGAAAGGGTAGTACAGAAGAACAGCTTGCAGAGTTTGAAAAATATTTTGCAAGGGACTTTCTTGCAGGGCTGAAAGCAGGGGACACAGAGCGTTTTGAGATAATCAAGGGCGAACGTATCACCATCCGTAAGGCAACGCTGAAAGATATAGATTTTATGAGCAGGGTAGAACGTGACGAGGATAACAGTCCCTGGGTTGCAAACTGGCCTACAGGCTGGCGTATTGCAAAAATGGGAGATTTGAATTTTCTTCAGACTGTCATTGAAAAAGAGGACGGAACACCTATCGGAATTATGATTTTTTCGGATATGGCTGATCCTCGTGAAAAGCTCCAGCTTAAAAGAATAGCAATTATAGAAAAGGGAAGCGGCTACGGAAAAGAAGCCTTGTCTCTTGCAAAGAAATTTGCATTTGAGATGATGGGAACGAAATATTTCTTCCTTGGTACAAAGGAGCATAACCACAGAGCACAGTCGATATACAAGGCTATGGGATTTATTCCCGATATACCGGATCCTTGTACAAGCTTTCATATAAGCGATAAGGATTATAAAAGAGAAGAAATATCTGCTTTCGTAGTTATCAGGGAATATACAGAAGATTATAAACAGCGTCTTATAGCCTTTCTTGAAAAATGTCTTCCCGAATCAGAACGTTTGCTTGATATAAATGGCAGACATAGCTTTTACAATGACGTAAAAGGGCATTTCAGAAAATTCTGGTGCCTTTTTGACGGGGATGAAATTATCGGAGCTGTAGGCATAAGAACTATCGATAAGGAAAGCTGCGAGCTTAAATCCTTATACGTTTATGAAAAGTATCACGGAAAGAAGCTCGGATATCGGCTTATGAAAACGGCGATAAAAAACGCTGAAATGCTCTGCTTTAAAAGAATGTATCTTGATACCTACAGAAAAAGCGAAAAAGCCGTTTCACTTTACGAAAAAATGGGATTTACATATACGGAAAATTATAATAATAACCCTGTTTCCGATGTGTTTATGGTCAAAGAGCTGGACAGCTGACGCTACTTTAAGTTGCCAAAACGCAAAAGCAGGTTGGTAGATTATATCATCGGCTGGTTGTATAATTAGTATATAAATCAGACAATCGGAGGTTTTTATGGGATTTTCGGATAATCTTAAGGAAATACGAAATAAGAGGAATATCACACAGGAGCAATTAGCCGAGCTTTTATCCGTTTCAAGACAAACCGTTTCAAAATGGGAATCGGGGATAGGCTATCCCGAAACGGAAACGCTGTTATACTTAGCTAAAGAGCTTAACGTATCACTGGATTATTTATTTTCAGAAAGATGTAATATGGTTCGTCCCGAGTCCTCGAAAAGAGTATCAAAAATCGATACGTATCTCAATTGCGCAGAGGTTTTCGCATACAGAAGCACCTGCATAAAGCGTAAATACGGCGCAGTTATAGTAAAAGACGATGTGGTGATTTCTACCGGCTATAACGGTGCGCCAAGAGGATTTGAAAGTTGTATCGATACGGGTATCTGCCCGAGAATAGACAGAAATATGCATCAGGGTGAGGGTTATGGTATATGCAGGGCAATCCACGCCGAAGCGAACGCCTTACTCAATTGCTCAAGACAGCAAACTATCGATGCAGATATTTATATAGTTGGTATCAACCCTGGTGATAATTCCATTCACGAAGCAAGACCTTGCCCGGTATGTGCAAGGAGTATTATTCAGGCGGGAATACGGAACGTATATCTGCGCATAGGCGAAGGTGCCGATAATTATATAGTAATACCCGCAAAGGATTTAAAATGGGTGCAGGAGGTATAAAATGACTATAAACGAATATCAGAAGCTTGCGATGGTAACCCTGAATCCTGAGCTTTCCCAAAAGGACGTGCTTATAAACAGCGTAATGGGTTTATGCGGTGAGTCAGGCGAAGCAATTGACATAGTAAAGAAATGGCTTGCGCAAGGTCACGAGCTTGATAAAAAGCATTTAGCAGAGGAGCTTGGCGATATAGCCTGGTATCTTGCAGAGGCGGCTACAGCTCTGGATTTACCGCTGGAAGAAATTCTGCAGGCAAATATAGATAAGTTAAAACGAAGATACCCGAAGGGTTTTGAAACAGAAAAATCGCAGAACAGATAAAAGAGTGAAGTTATGAGCTACAAAGTAATAGTTTTCGACATAGGCGGAACGCTTATGGAATACAAGAATATGCCGCTTTCGTGGCTGGATTTTTACAAGGACGGTTTCCGTTACGTTTGTAGAGAGCTTTCGCTGAACATAACCGAAAATGATATAGACAAATCCTTTGAGGTGCTTAAAAGCTATAACCCCCGTATCAATCCTCGTGAGGTTGATGTTACACCCGAAGTGATTTTCAGCGAGGCTACGGCTCATTGGCAAGGGAAATTTGAGCTTTCCGATGTAATATACAAATTTTATGAGTCGATGAATCTGACAGCGTATATCTATCCTGAAACGCTTGATTTCCTGGACAAGCTGAAAGCAGAGGGTTACAAAATAGCAGCTCTGACAGATGTAGCTATCGGAATGCCCGATGAACTGCACAAGAGCTATTTTCCCGAAATCATGCCCTATTTCGATATGTATGTTTCGTCAATCTCTTGCGGTTATCGTAAGCCTAACCCAAAAGGTCTTTCGGATATTGCGGAGAATTTCGGCGTTGCCTCTTATGAAATGATTATGATTGGCGATGAGGAAAAAGATATTAAAACTGCAAAGAGGTTTGGCTGTAAGTCGGTTCTGATTGACAGACGGGATAGGAATGCTGATTTCGGGCAGGATTATACGGTTACGGATTTGAATGGACTTTTGGAGGTGCTGAAATGAACAATATTATAGGAACAAAAATCATTATATGTGGATTAAACGGTGCGGGTAAAAGTACATTGGGACGAGTTCTTGCTGATAGAACGGGTTGGGTTTTCAAAGATGTGGAAGATTATTATTTTCCGAAGAATGACCCATCATATCCTTATGCAACACAACGCACCGAAGAAGAAATTGTAAAGCTGCTGCATACTGATTTGTGTCAAAATGATAATATTATTTTTGCAGGAGTGAGAGGAAATTACAGCTCCGAGATAGCTGCTATGTTTACTAACGCAGTATTTATTAAGGTTCCAAAAGAAATCAGAATGGAGCGTGTTCGTAGTCGTGCTTTTAATAAATTTGGGAATAGAGTTTTACAAGGTGGAGATTTATACGAAAGAGAAAATGCCTTTTATGATATAATCGAAAAACGTACTGATGAAGTAGTAACTGATTGGCTTGAAACGCTGAACATTCCCGTTATTATGATTGATGGACAAAAGCCGATTGAGGAAAATGTAGATTTGATTTTGGAGATATTGAAATGAAAGACATAATCACAATACAGCACACTCAATCAGAACAGCACATAAACAAAATGATTGGTTCGTTAGGCGACTGGAATTTAACCGAACTCGGAATAAAGCAGGCTCATTCCATTGGTAAAAATCTTGCCGATGAATATAAAAATCAGAAATTTGCTATC
>JAFTVY010000106.1 GCA_017465545.1 Ruminiclostridium sp. | reverse complement strand
GAGGATATCGAAAGAGTTCAGGCTGAGCTTGAAGAAAGAGATTTCACAGCATCTGCGGCAGGCGGTATGATCGAAGTTACAATGAGCGGTGCAAAGGTACTGAAGGAAGTAAAGCTTAACCCCGAAATCGTTGATAAGGATGCGATTGAAGACCTTCAGGATACTATCATTGCAGGTATCAACGCTGTAATTACACAGATCGAAGAAACTACAGCCGCTGAAATGGAAAAGGTTACCGGTGGCGTAAACATCCCCGGCCTTATCTAAGAGAAAATGGCAGAATACAATTCTCAGCCGCTGATTTTAGCGGCGCAGGAGTTTGCAAAGCTCCCCGGAATAGGGCTGAAGACTGCGCAGAGACTGGCGTATTATATCCTGAATGCTCCCGAAGAGGAGGTAGAGCAGTTTGCTACCGGCATATTAGAGGCAAGACGCTCTATGAGAATATGCAGGTGCTGTCAGAATATCTGTTCTGACGATGAGTGTGAAATATGCTCCTCGGTACGCAGGGATAAGTCTGTAATATGCGTGGTGGAATCTCCCAAGGATGTCAGCGCTATTGAAAGAAGCGGCGGCTTTTCGGGGGTATATCACGTACTGCACGGGCTGTTATCTCCCGTTAACGGCATAGGTCCCGAGCAGATAAAGATAAGAGAGCTTATGGCAAGACTGTCCTCAGCGGAGGAGGTCATTATGGCGACCAGTCCCACGGTTGAGGGAGAGGCTACCGCCTCGTATATCAGCCGTATGATAAAGCAGATGGGCATAAAGGTCACAAGACTTGCCTACGGTCTGCCTGCAGGCGCAAGCCTTGAATATGCGGATGATATAACGCTCCAGAGGGCGCTGGAAAACCGTAATGAGATATAAGACGTAAAGATTACAAGGAAGGAACAGGACAATGGCTGGAGTAGATTTTAACCTTTTACAGCAGAAAGTAAAGGCTATAAAGAATCCTGAGCTTTTAGCGGCAATCAGAAACCTGAAGGCAACAGAAAAGCCTGAAGAGGAGGCACAGCGCACCTACGTTACCGCTATAATGAAGGCAAGCTTTGTTGTGCCGGTAAATATAAAGAGCATCGACGAAAACGGAAAGATGAATATGGAAATATCTCATCTGAAGAACAAGCAGGGCGATGCGTATATTATGGCGTTCACGGATTACGATACCTTTATGCAGGCGGCAAAGGGCGCACCTGCAGACCCTCAGGTGCTGGGCTTTACCTACGGCGACCTTGTAAGGATGATTTCTGAAAAGGGCTGTCCTATGAAGGGCTTTGCCATAAACCCCTTTACAGAGAATATTATAATAGGCCCACAGCAGGCACACGCTATAAACGTACTTTCCATACAGATGAAGGTAGAAAAGGGTGAAATGGCGGTAATCAACGAGTTACCCTCCATCCCCTTTGAAATCACAGCACCTATGGAAAAGTATTTCGACAGGGTAAAGACTGTAAACAAGGCTTATCTCATGACTATCAAAAGAGCTCAGGAGGAAAAGTATCTTGTAATAGTTGACCTTAAGGAGGGCGTTGACTTTGCAGAGTTCTCAAAGGCGTTTGCAGAGGAAATATTAACGCCTGCCGAGGACGAAAAAACCTCCTTTATGATAATGCCCATCACCGAGCAGGCGGCGGCAGTATCGGTAAAGGAAAAGGTACCCTTCTACGTGGCTATGTAAATAACAGACAGAGGCAATTCTACGGAATTGCCTTTTGCAATTCGCTTCGCAAATTGCAAAAGTGAAGTTTTTGCTTTGCAAAAGTGAAGAAGTGAAGCAAGCCTTCGGCTCGTGAAGTTGTGCCTTACGGCACAGAGAAGTATATCGCTCCGCTCGGGTGTGGTGTCACCCTAACCCCCTAACCCCCTTCCCCTCAAGGGGAAGGGGGAATATATGGGGGCTCGCCGCCCCTGCGCCCTGCTTGGGGCTTCGCCCCAAACCCCGTGTAATATGGAGATTGCGAGCTTTTTATTATTTTGAATTGCCACAAGATTTTATAAAGGAAATGTAGGGGGCGGCCTCCCGGACGCCCCGCCGCCGAAGGCGGAATTTAAAATCCATCAATTGCCTACGGCAATTGATACCACAACTTCGTGCGTAGCACGAAACATCACTTGGCGTAGCCATGCATCACTCGGCAAAGCCGTGCATCACTTCGTGCAAAGCACGAAACATCACTTTGAAATTTGCCTCTGGCAAATTTCAACCAAGAGGTATCAGGTTATGAACGAATTATATAAAAGAACGTCTATGCTTATAGGCGAGGAAAAAGTGAATATCCTTAAGAAAAAAACCGTTGCCGTATTCGGTGTCGGCGGTGTGGGTGGCTACGTTGCCGAGGCGCTGGCAAGAGTGGGTATAGGTCATATCGTGCTTATAGATAAGGACGAGGTCAGCGATTCCAACCGCAACCGCCAGATTATCGCCCTTACCTCTACCATCGGCAGACCGAAGGTGGAGGTTATGAAGGAGCGTATCCTTGATATAAATCCCGGGGCGAGAGTCACCGCAAAGCAATGCTTTTTTCTGCCTGAAACCGCTGACGAATTTGATTTTTCCGATTATGATTACGTCGTAGACGCCGTTGATACCGTCACCGCAAAGCTACTCATAATAGAACGCTGTAAGCAGGCTTGTGTTCCCGTCATCAGCAGTATGGGTACGGGGAATAAGCTGGATGCGACCGCCTTCAGGGTTGCCGATATCTATAAGACCTCAGTATGTCCGCTTGCCCGTGTTATGAGAAGAGAGCTTAAAAAGAGAGGGATAGACAGTCTTAAGGTAGTGTACAGCGAGGAGGAACCGATTGCCACAAATCAGGAAAGCGAACACGGAAAGCCGGTACCCGGTAGCGTATCCTTTGTTCCGTCGGTGGCAGGACTGATAATAGCAGGCGAGGTAATAAAGGATATTACAAAATAAAGCGTAGGAAATTGTCGTAATTTACAACAAATTTTCACACAATTTTTATTTTAATTTGTTGCATTTGATTTTTATTCGTGGTATAATTATATTCATATAGTTAATAAAAATATAATGGATAAGAATTATTTGTTTTAAAAAGGAAACGTATATGAATATTGCAGTAGCTATAGACGGACCTGTAGGAGCCGGAAAAAGCTCCATCGCAAGGCAGGCGGCAAAAAATCTTGATTTTATCTACGTGGATACGGGTGCTATGTACCGTGGTATCGGCTTATATGCCGTAAGACAGGGCGTAGTTACCACAGACGCAGAGAAGGTAAACGCTCTGCTCCCCGGAATAAAGCTGGATATAAAGATTATAGACGGCACACAGAGAGTATTCTTGAACGGTGAGGACGTATCCGAGCAGATAAGACTCCCTGAAATCAGTATGGCGGCATCCAACGTTTCCGCAATACCTGAGGTAAGAGCCTTTTTACTTGATTTGCAGAGAGGCTTTGCAAAAACAAACAACGTGATAATGGACGGTAGGGATATAGGTACTGTGATTCTTCCTGACGCAAAGGTAAAGATTTATCTTACCGCTGACGCCGAGGTAAGGGCAAAGCGCCGTTACGACGAGCTTATCGCAAAGGGACAGGACGTAAAGTACGAGGACGTTTTAGCAGACCTTAACCAGAGAGATTATAACGATATGCACAGAGAGACAGCACCCTTAAAGGTTGCCGACGACGCTGTGATAGCCGATACTACAGAGCTTGACTTTGAACAGTCCTGCGCTCTTATCACAAAAATAATTAAGGAAAAGGCAGAAATCTGATGTTCTACGAGTTTGCAAGAGCGTGCTTTGTAACTCCCGCAATGCATATAAAGCACAGAATCAAGGTTTTCGGTAAGGAAAACCTCCCCCATAAGAATGGTATCAAGGGCGGCTATATCATAGCCTGCAACCAT
>JAFTVY010000074.1 GCA_017465545.1 Ruminiclostridium sp. | reverse complement strand
TGTCAGGAAGCCTTTTTCTTTCAGCTCATCGTTGAGCTTCTGAACGATTTTGTAAGCGTAGGATTTTGAAATTCCGAGAATCTCTGCAACCTCCTCCACTTTCATAAAAGTGTTATTGCTCATTCGCAACCCTCCTTTCTGCTATATAAACTATTTTGTTTAAGTCTGCATCCCTATTATACTAAACATATTTGTTTATGTCAACCCCTTTTCGAAAATTCCTTAAACTTTTTTGTTTAAATTATCTTGACTATCTTAAACATATATGCTATAATGGGTTTAAAATTATTTACACCCATTTCAAGGTTCTGTCAAGTAGGAGAGGGTGGAGATTTTCGAAGAAAATACTACCCGATGCTTGACAGGTTCTTATAATGAGCATAAAGTGATTATTTTCATTATCATCTGACCATTAACAAAACAGGAGTGAAAAAATATGGCTATCGGCGAAAGAATTAGATTTATCCGCAATCTTCGTGGAATGACACAGAAATGGCTCGGTATGGCTGTTGGCTTTCCAGAGAAAACAGCAGACATCAGACTTGCACAGTATGAGTCGGGAACAAGAACACCAAAGGCAGAGCTGACAAAGGAAATAGCGAAAACTCTCGACGTTTCTCCTGCAGCGCTTGATGTTCCGAACATAGAGAGCTATATCGGACTTATGCACACGCTCTTTGCTCTTGAGGATTTATATGGTTTCCGTATTGATACACTCAATGATGAGGTGTGTATCCGACTTGATAAGAATAGCGGAATGGAATATCCGCAAATGGTAAAGCTCTTTACAGCGTGGCAGAAAGAAGCTGATAAGTTCCGAAATGAAGAAATCACAAAAGAGGAATATGACCGCTGGCGTTATCACTATCCTGAGCTTGATACTTCCGGTGAATGGCATAAGATTGGTGTGTCGCAAGAGTTGAGTGATATGCTCGTTGAAACTCTCGAAAAAATAACGGAGGAATAAGTTGTGATGAAGAAAAAACAAAACATAAATTTTACAGTTACCATTTGGGATGGGATGAATATATTTCTTGCTGTAGCAACAGCAGTTACTACATTAATTTTCATAATTCTATTTGTAATTTGCTTTGCAGAGGATGTAGGCACACCCAAACATGGGTTTGTTCTTGGTATGTGTGGTGTGTTTGCAAGTTTGGCATCTGCATTTTTTATTGCTTGGATTATGCGAGTGTATGATATAAAACACAAAAAATACCAAGAGCAAAAAGCTTTAACTATTTTGCGACCGTATTTAAAAAAGACATTTTCAACCATTGAGCTCTTTTTTCCTCAGCTTAAAAGTTTCGCAACCATTAACGATGATAAGATTCAATATTCGATGGAAACTATTTACTATACAGACCCGAGCGAAGGATATGCGAATCGTTCTTTTATCAATTTAAGAGAGGAATTCGCAAAAGCTTATTTAAATTTAGAGAAAGACTTACAAGACTGTCTAAACGCACCTATACTATTTCAATGCAATGAGGAAATTGCAATATTGCTTACAAAGCTAAAGCTAAATGGGCTAACTCGAAATTTACTAGGATCTACTGACTCTTTATTTAATAATTCTACATTGTATTCTTTGAATAAGAATTATGATGAATTTATTGAACTTTACAATGCGTTAGCGATTATTTCTGAAAGTAAACCTACAGGACAACTCAAAGAATTGTCTGATGAAGCAAAGAAAGAGTATATTCGTGAAATAGAAATTGTTAAACAACATATTACATCGAATCATACTGGTCGAATTTATAAAGGGCGAGACAGAATACAGTAATTACTCTTATTTATACACAAAGCAAAAGAGCTATCCGATTATCAAAATCAGATAGCTCTTAATTTTTAGAATAATTCAAATGTTGCCAAAACGTTGCCATTTTTCTGCCCTAATAACAGAAAACAGCGTGGTTAAGCCGTTTGTGTGGGGTCTGTTATTATTCCCACTCAATCGTTCCCACAGGCTTGGGAGTAAGATCGTAAAGTACTCTGTTGATGCCTTCAACTTCCGCTGTGATGCGGGCTGTGATCTTGTGGAGAAGCTCGTAGGGGATCTCTTCAATAGTTGCGCTCATAGCGTCGGTTGTGTTTACCGCACGGATGATTGCGGGCCAGCCTTCGTAACGCTTGTCATTTTTTACGCCTACGCTCTTTACGTCGGGTACTGCGATGAAGTACTGCCATACCTTTAAGTTAAGACCTGCAAGGTCGAATTCTTCTCTTAAAATTGCGTCAGCTTCACGGAGTGCGTGGAGTCTGTCTCTTGTGATTGCACCGAGGCATCTTACGCCAAGACCGGGACCGGGGAAGGGCTGACGATCAACCATAGATACGGGAAGACCAAGTGCCTTACCTACAACTCTTACCTCGTCCTTGTATAAAAGCTTGATAGGTTCAACCAGTTCAAACTGCATATCCTCGGGAAGGCCGCCTACGTTGTGGTGAGCCTTAACGCCGTCAGATTCAAGTATGTCGGGGTAGATTGTACCCTGTGCAAGGAAGGAAATACCTTCAAGCTTGCTTGCTTCTTCGTCGAATACCTTGATGAATTCGCCACCGATGATCTTACGCTTCTTTTCAGGCTCGCTTACGCCTTCAAGCAGACCTAAGAAACGGTCTGTAGCGTCTACGTATATAAGGTTTGCGTCAAGCTGATTGCGGAATACTTCGATAACCGCTTCGCTTTCGCCCTTTCTCATAAGACCGTGGTTTACGTGTACGCATACAAGCTGCTTACCGATTGCCTTGATAAGAAGTGCCGCTACTACTGAGCTGTCTACACCGCCTGATAAAGCAAGAAGTACCTTCTTGTCGCCTACCTGTTCTCTTACTTCCTTTACCTGCTCGTCAATAAAAGCATTTGCAAGCTCTGTTGTTGTGATACGAGCCATTGATTCGGGACGTACATTGTTCATTGGTTTTCCCTCC
>JAFTVY010000073.1 GCA_017465545.1 Ruminiclostridium sp. | reverse complement strand
CTTTCGCCTGTAATCATAAAATTCGTTTTTGGCAATTTCTCTTACATCTGCTATGAATTTTTCCACAGTCTCCCTTTCGGTGATTGCTTTTATTGCATTAAAATCATCTTCGGTGTCAAAGCCGAATTTAAACAACCAGTTGTCTATTTTCATTTCTACACCTGAAAGTTTACCGCCGGAATAGTTGTAGCTGTATAAGATTTCTGCTCCGTTTATACGATTCAGAACATTTCTGTCTTCAGAGGTCCCGGGTGCATAAAAGCTTTCCTGTAGCTTGACATCTGAATATATCTTTGTGAAATCGTACTCTTCTTCCTTGTAGGCAAAGTAAAGCATAGAGTAAAATTTATCCGATTCAAGTTGATAGCTAACACTGTATTCGGAAAACATTATCTGTTCTATATCTCTGTCGAAAAAGGTAAAATTATTCTTGATAGGCTTAAAGAAAGGACAATATGTATACGTCACTATATCATATTCATTTGTTATCTGATGTTTGCCCTTGTGATAATCCTCCAGTACATCAAGAATTTTACTTTCAGGCTCTTCTGCTACAAAATACCTGTGCGAAAAATTTCCTTCAGATGTCATCTGGGCATATTTATCAGTCTCAATGGCACTATCAAGAGCTTTCTGTGACATTATGTAAAAGCATGGTGCAACCTCTGAATGACTGGTGTTATTCTGCGATGTATTCTCCTTAACTGATGAACTGCCGCTTACGTTGTCCTGTGAGCAGGCAGTAAGGGTAAGCATCATCCCAAGAGTCAAAATAAGTGATGTAAGCTTTTTCATTTCCTTTCCTCCTACAGATTGGTTGCTATATATAATACAAAGCAGAAGTGCGTTTTGTCCGATACGGTAGAGCGTATCGGGAGATGGCGGGAAGAGTAGTTTGGGGTTCAGGGTGGGAAAATCGTAATGCCGGATTCCTTAATTAAGTTTGTTCCCTCTTATTGCTAAAAACACCTGTTCCGATAACTTTTCCGTTATCTATGATTTCAAGCTCTGTGCCATCTGCCAGCAACATTTCAGGAACAAATTGTGCCTTTATAATATGTATTGGCAATTCTGTGGTTTTCTCTTTATTGAGAAACACCACAGGCACAAGGTCATTTTTAAAGGTCTCATGAAATCTGACATTGTTTGTTTTCTTTTTAAACCGCACACCATAGATAGAAAGATATTTTATTTTTCTGCCGGGTTTATCCAGAATTATGGATATATCTTTATCAGGGGTTGGGATGATATGTTCTCTATTTTTCTGGTCATATTGGGTAAGAGAAGCTGAAAAATTGAATATTACCGCAGTCAAAACAACAAGCAATGGTATTGATATAGCGAAGAGTATAATAAAATACTTATTTACAGCGAAAATAAAGTAAAATGAAGCTATGGACCATGCAATAGCCAATATAACCATTGGAATTGCTACTGCGTTTTTTCTGATATACTGCGAAAAGTAATTATGGCAGGATGGACACTTCGAGCCACCTTTTTCTGTATATGTCTCGCTTCTCAGATCGCTTGAAAAATTTCTGCCAAAAAAAGTCAGACATTCATCGCCACAGTATGGGCAACGATGTTTTTTCATTTTCTTCCCTCCTACAGATTGGTTGCTATATGTAATACAAAGCAGAAGTGCGTTTTGTCCCATAAACCTTTAATTTTTTCACGTATTTATTCGTTTTTATGATATTCGTGATATAAATCAGGGTTACAGCTTTCGCTTATATTGTACACCTTTGTCTGTGGCAAGTCAATAGAAGGCTTTCTTTTCATCTGCTTGTAATTTTGCACCCACAAAAGCGGTCTTTTTTTCTGCCCGAAGAGGTGAAATACTGATTCTGAAGGTCTGGTCTGACGAATATTACAGAGAATTATTACAAGGTTCTGAAAACGCTCCGTGCAGAAAAATATCAGAGGAAAGTTATCAGGAAAAAGAAGGGTTGACCGCTTTCGGGATGCTGTGAAGATTGCTCTTCGCAATATACAACGTAATTGGGAATGGTTTTGTTAGACGGATTTTAAAAAAATTTTCAAATCGTGATTTTGCATAAATAGCAAGCTATATTTTTATTAAAATCGACGGATAAGGATGCATTCCCTTCCGATGCAGAGGAAAAGCTTGCGACAGGTATATTTTTGCACAAAAATTGTTTACGGGGTAGAGCAAAAAAAGTTAAATTTTACGATTTTTTTATAAATCGGAATAAATCATAAAAGCCTATTGACAGTTGGTTTTACATATGATAAAATAGCTTGTCAAATAAAGAAATCGGTACAGAAAAGGACGGAAAAGGATAGATTTTTACAATTTATTCTCTTTTTTGTACAATAAATAAGAAAACGATTTCTTTAAAAAGCGACAGCAAAGGCAACAAGTCAAGGAAAGGAAGGATAAAAATGTTCCAGCTTAAATGGCTGTGGGAAAATTTAAAGGGTTACCGACCTATTTATGCGGTAGCGCTGACTATGTCAATTGTGAATATGTCATTTTTCCTTACAGGCCCTATCATTACCGAAAAAATAATATCTATCTTCATCACCTCTCCCGACGCTCTTTCAAATATTGAAAATCAGAGAGAGCTTCTGATTACGCTGTGCGTAGCGATGATACTTTTTGTATTTGTGCGTACCTGCTTGCAGTTTGTGGCAAAGACGCTTTACGAAATAGTATCCCAGGGTGTACTGCAGAAGGTAAGAAACGAGCTGTTCCGCCGTATGCAGAATCAGGATATGAAGTTCTATGACGAGCATACGAGAGGCGACCTTGTAACAAGACTTACCGGTGACCTGGAGCTTATCCGCCATTCGCTGGCATGGATAATTATGATGGTAGTAGAAAGCCTTGCGCTGTTCATCTATACTATTGTATATTTCTTCATAATCGACTGGCTGATGACCTTATGCATTCTGTCCCTTGCACCTGTTCTTTGCATAGTTTCAAGAATGTTCTCAAAGAGGGTAAGAAAAAGATACGTGGTACTTCGTGAAAAGCTCTCCAAGCTCAACACAAAGGCACAGGAGAACATTGCCGCTAACCGTGTTGTAAAGGCTTTTGCGAGAGAAGATTACGAGATGGAGGACTTTGACAAGTACAACAAGGATTATTGCGAGCATAACCAGCAGGCGGCTATGGTATGGCTCACCTTCCAGCCCTATATTGAAACTCTGGCTCAGGGCTTATGGGTAGTACAGATGCTGGCAGGCGGTATCTTTGTAATAAACGGCAGAATCACCTTATCCGAATATACGGTCTTCTCAGGTCTGCTGTGGACAATCTCCAACACAATGAGAAACATCGGTATGCTTATAAACGATATGCAGAGATTCTTTGCCAGCGTTTCCAAGATAATCGAAATATACTATACAAAGCCTGATATAGTAAACGAGCATAACTGCGAGGAAAGACCGAGAATAAAGGGAGACATCCGTTTTGAGAACGTTTCGCTGAAGTTCGGAGAAGCTACGGTTCTTAAGGATATAAACCTTGATATAAAGGACGGCGAGACTGTTGTCATTATGGGTGCGACGGGCTCGGGCAAGACTACGCTTATGAACCTTATTGCAAGATTCTATGACGTTACCGATGGTGCGGTATACGTTGACGGCAAGAACGTAAAGGATTATGAGCCTGATATTCTTCGTTCAAATATCGGTATGACCACTCAGGAGGTACTGCTCTTCTCGGATACTGTTGATGGCAATATTGCCTACGGTGACTCCGACCTGCCCTTTGAAGAGGTTCAGAGGTTTGCTCATCTTGCTTCCGCTCACTTTATCGAAAAGATGCCTGAGCAGTACGATACTATCATTGGCGAACGTGGCGTAGGTCTTTCAGGCGGACAGAAGCAGAGAATTGCTCTTGCCCGTGCAATGGCGATAAAGCCTCCGATACTGATTTTAGACGATACCACCTCCGCTGTTGATATGGAAACGGAAATTGAGATTCAGGAAAACCTGACAAAGCTCGGCTATCCTTGTACAAAGCTTATTATAGCACAGCGTACCTCCTCTGCCCGTCACGCTGACAGAATCGTTATTTTAGAGGACGGCAGAATCAAGGAATGCGGTACCCACGAAGAGCTTATGGCATTAAAGGGTTATTATCACGAGATATATACTCTTCAGAACGGTATAGAAGAGGAGGCGGTATAAATGGCAAGAAATAAATTCGATATTGACGAAACCCTTGAAACCCCATTTAATTTCGCCCACTTCAAGCGTGCGCTCGTATACGTAAAGCGTTATAAATGGAAGATGATAACTGCCTTTATATTATCGGCTGTTTCCGCTGTGGTAGCCTTATTCGCTCCCCTTATCACAAAGGAGGTAGTAGATACCGCTATACCTATGGGTATGAACGGCGATGAAAAGGCTGTACCCTACATAGTTTTATTATCAGGACTGTTTTTACTGACTATCATTGTCAGCGTTATTCTCGGCAATATCCGTCAGAGAATAATGACAAAGGCAGGTCAGATGATAATCTACGATATCAGAAAGGATCTGTTCAGGCATCTGCAGGAGCTTCCCTTCCAGTATTATGACGACAGACCTCAGGGCAAGATACTTGTAAGAGTAGTAAACTACGTAAACAACGTTTCGGATATGCTGACAAACGGCATTATAAACTTTGTACTTGAAATCTTCAACCTTATGTTCATAGCAATATTCATGTTTATGGTGGACGTAAGGCTGTCACTTGTAATCTTCGCAGGTATACCCGTGTTCATTCTTGTTATGGTAATATTAAAGAACAAGCAGAGAAGAGCCTGGCAGCAGGTATCAAACAAGAACTCAAACCAGACGGCTTATCTTGCAGAAAGTATAAACTGTATCAGAGTAACCCAGAGCTTTGCAAGAGAAAACGAGAATCTCGGTATCTTCCGCAGACTTTCCACAGCTTACCGCAAGGTATGGATGAAGGCGGTAACGATAACCCACTTTATTCCCTTCTCTGTCGATAATATAAGAGCTACTATCGATTCCGCAATTTACTTTGTAGGACTGCTTGTAATAGGCTTCCCTGCGGTATCGCTGGGTAGTATCCTTGCTATGAGCAACTACTCCTCCCGCTTCTGGCAGCCTATCATCAATATTGCAAACCTTTATAACAACTTTATAAATACAATCGCTTATCTTGAAAGAATTTTTGAAACTATGGACGAGCCTGTTCCTGTAAAGAACGCAGAGGACGCCTACGAGCTTCCTGAAATTACGGGTAAGGTGGAATTCAAAAACGTAACCTTCGCTTATGAAGAAGGCAAGAATATCTTAGAGAACGTAAGCTTTACGGTAAACCCGGGCGAGAGCGTTGCTCTTGTAGGTCCTACCGGTGCAGGTAAGACGACTATTATAAATCTGATTTCAAGATTCTATAATATTAATGATGGTGCGGTATATATTGACGGTCACGATATCAGCAAGGTAACCCTGCACTCCCTTCGTGAGCAGATGGGTATAATGCTTCAGGACAGCTTTATATTCTCAGGCACTATCGAAAATAACATCCGCTACGGTAAGCTTGACGCTACTGAAGAAGAGATTATAAAGGCTTCGCAGACAGTATGCGCCCACAACTTTATAGAAGGACTTGAAAACGGCTATCAGACAGAAATGTCTGAGGGTGGCTCACAGCTTTCAGGCGGTCAGCGACAGCTGGTTTCCTTTGCAAGAACGCTTATCTCCGATCCTAAGATCCTGATTCTTGACGAGGCGACCTCATCCATTGACGCCAAGACGGAAAAGGAGCTTCAGACAGGTCTTAACGAGCTGTTAAAGGGCAGAACAAGCTTTATTATCGCTCACAGATTATCAACCATCAGAAACTGCGACAAGATAATGTTTATCAATAATAAGGGTATCACAGAGGCTGGTACTCACGAAGAGCTGCTTGCCAAAAAGGGAGATTATTATAATCTTTATATGGCGCAGAAATAATTTAAAATAAGCAAACTCCCTTTGAAAGTTCGACCTTCAAAGGGAGCTATTTTATTTATTCTTTTTAAATTTAAGATACATGCTGTCCTCTTCGGTGATTTTTCGCTGAACGGTACAAGGATTTCCGAAGGCTATCACTCCTGACGGAATATCCCTTGTCACAACACTGCCAGCACCTATAACGGAGCTGTCACCGATGGTAACTCCTGCACAGATAGTAACGGATGAGGCTATCCACACGTCATTGCCGATTGTGATAGGTTTTCCGTATTCATAGTCGTGAAAGTTACCTTTTTCATCCTTTGACAGTCTTCTTTCGCTTGCTATAAGAGAATGTATTCCCGTTGCAAGCGTACAATGAGGACCGATAAAGACGTTATCACCTATTTTTACAGGTGCGCCGCCTATATAGGAGAAATCTATATTTGAATAGAAATTTCTGCCGATGGTGATTTCCTTTCCGTTATCTATAAACATCGGCTTTTCCATTATACGAAAATCGCCGAAATCATCATCTATGAAAAGCTCCTTTAATATCTCCTGCTTTTGCTTATCATCTTCAACACCGAGAGAATTATACCTTTCGCAAAGTTGGTGACTTCTTTTCTGCTCTGCTCCTATTTCTTCATCAAGGGCATCATAAATCATACAGTTATGTAATTTTTCATATTCCGTCATATTGTACCTCGCTATATTTAAACCGTTCTCCACTTTCAGAGAACGGCTTTGATTTATTCTGTTTTGCCAAAGAAATTAAACCACGCTCTGTCCGAAAAATCAAGCTTTTTCGGTGGTACGGGCTCGCTTTCGGCAACGCCTACGGGTAAAAAGCAGATAAGCTCGTATTCGTCGGGAACGCCAAGAATCTGTGCCATTTTATAGCCTATTCTGTCCTCGTCGGTGATATGACCTTCGTACCAGCAGCTCTGATAACCAAGCTCCGTTATTGCAAGCAGCATATTTTCTATTGCCGCTGAATAATCCTGCACCGCATAGCATTTATCTCTATAGGCGTTTATCCGTCTTGTCAGAACGCATATCATTGCAGGAGCGGTCTCCCCTACCGGTGGAACGATAACGCTGTGCAGCTTCTTCATTACCTCCTTATCGTCAACTGCGATAAGGCTTGTAGTCTGCTTGTTACAGCCTGAAGGGGCATCGAGTCCAGCCTTCATTATAGTGATAAGGTCTTCTCTTGGCACAGGGGTGGATTTGTATTTTCCTCTGTAGCTGTGTCGGTTGCTTATCGTATCAATTATACTCATTTTACACCTTTATTCTTTCCGAAATCCTTTGCAAACTGTGGCTTTGGTGCGGTAAATTCCTTTTTATCAAGATAGGAAAGTATGCCAGCATCCGTTTTAAAGCTGAATATCAGCTTATAACTGCAGAGTGCCTGATATTTAAAGCCGTACTGTTTATTGATTTTATTACTGCCGTATTTTCCGTCACCTAAAAGCGGATGCCCGATATAGGCTAAATGCGCTCTTATCTGATGGGTTCTGCCGGTAAGTAAATCCACCTCTAAAAGCGAATTAGCTCCATCGTAATCCAGCACCTTGTATTTTGTCTTTATAGTAAGATTATCCCGTGTTTTCTTATCGGAAATTTTTACGGTGTTGGTCTTACTATCCTTTTTGAGATAAGCTGTAAGAGTTGCCGCCTTTGGCTCTACCCTGCCTACAGCTATACAAAGATACAGTTTTTTAAGCTCTCTGTCCCGTATTTTCTGACTCATAATGCGGAGTGCCTCGGCATTCTTTGCCGCTATCACTATACCGCAGGTATTACGGTCTATGCGGTTACATAAAGCGGGGACGAAGGTATTTTCCTTTTCGGGAATATACTCGCCCTTATTATACAGATAGCTTTTAATTCTGTTTATAAGGGTATCGGTATCGTTTGTTTCATCCTCGTGGACTACCATACCCTGCGGCTTATTTATAAGCAGGATATTCTCATCCTCATAAACTATATCAAGCTCGTCTGAAACAGAGGTAAAGTCCTCGTCCACCTGCTTTGGCTCTAAAAGTTCGTCCTTTATAAAGAGCTTTATAATATCGTTTTCGGCAAGATGGATTTTTGTATCGCATTTCTTACCGTTCAGCTTTATGCAGTTCTTTCTTGCCAGCTTGCAGATATTTCCCATAGTAAGAGCAGGAAAGCACTTGATAAGAAAGCGGTCAAGTCTCTGACCGCTGTCGTTTTTTGAAATCTTTATTTCTCTCATTATTAAAGCTTGCTACCCTTTGCACCGCCAAGCTTACCACCTGTAAAGCCGTCTAAGATATTACTTTCAAAGCTGAAGGTAAGCGCCTTTATTTCTCTTTCTCTCTTTAGTGCCAGAGAAATCATCTCGTCTAAAAGCTCGGAATACTTTACTCCCACCGGCTCCCAGAGATAGAAGGAAAGACTTCCGGGGATGGTATTTATTTCGTTGAGATAGATATTTCCGTTTGACTTATCAATCATAAAGTCGATACGGGAAACACCGCTACAGCCAAGACACTTGAACGCCTTTACCGCAAGTGTTCTTATCTTCTCTCTTGTTTCCTCGTCAATGTCGGCAGGAATCTTTCTTTTAAGAGTTGCCATACCTGAGGATTTGCCGCCCTTGTCACCTGAAATGTACTTATCCTCAAAGGAGAGTATATCGTCGCTGTTTACAGGCTCTTCGCATTCGGAGGCTTTTGCGGTAGCATAGTCACCACATACGGAGCAGTTTATTTCCTTAAGCTCTGTGATAGCGTGCTCTATAAGAAGTCTTGAAGCGTAGGTGAAGGCGTTATCCAAAGCCTCGTCTAATTCTTCCTCGTTTTTTGCAAGCTCGATACCGACGCTGGAGCCTAAGTTAACAGGCTTTACGATAAGGGGGAAGCCTATCTTTTCCTTGATTTTTGCCTTTACTCCCTCTTCGTCCTTTGCGTAGTCGCTGATATGCGCTACCATACAGTCAAGCACGGGGATATCGTTATCCTTGAAAACAGTCTTCATAACGTACTTATCCATACCGACTGCAGAGGATAAAACGTCACAGCCTACGTAAGGCAGACCTAAAGTCTGTAAATAGCCCTGAAGTGCGCCGTCCTCTACGTTTGTGCCGTGTACTATCGGGAAGGCAACGTCGATATAATCAAGGGTATTGTTGCCGAATTTCTTTGCGGGATAACGGGATAACACTACCTTGTTGCCATCGTTTATAAGTATAACTCTTGTGCTTTCCTTAAGTAATGCGGGTATGCTCTTATAGGATGCGATATTGCCTATCTTTTCACCTATATACATCTCGCTGTTTTTGGTGATGTATATCGGGATAACCTCATACTTTTTCTTATCGATTGAATTTATAGCCTGAATAGCGGAAATTATTGATACCTCGTGTTCTACACTCTTTCCGCCGAAGAATACGCCTACCTTTATCTTCATAGTGTCTTGTTCCTTTCTTTATATCTTTATCAGTAGTTATCGGGAAGGTCGTTTTCAAGAAGGATTATCTTCTTTTTACCGCCCGTTTTAAGATTGTCTGCCTTTGCAAGAGCGTCCTTTAAATCCTTTGCAACGTATATCTTGTCTTCGGGATAGCCCGCCTTTAAAAGTCCTGCCTTTATCGGTACTGCCTGACGCTCGCCTACCGCTATACAGAAGTCGCATACTTCTGCCGCCTGCATACCAAATTTTTCGTTAAGCTCATATTCCTTTTCGCCAAGCTCAACCATACCGGGTGATACTAAAACCTTATAGCCGTCAAATACCGCAAGAGTATCAAGCGCCGCTTTTGCTCCATTGGGGTTTGAATTGAAGGCATCGTCTATAATAACGGAATTTGCTCCCTTTATTATCTGTAATCTGTGGGGTACGCATTCGAGTCTTTTTACGGGAAGTGCAAGCTCGTCGAAGGATACGCCGAGGCTGTGTGATATAGCGATTGCGCCGACGATATTCTGTACGTTGTTTTCACCGATAAGCTTTGTAGTGAATTCTCTGCTTTCGTCACCGTGGCGGACTATAAACTGTGTTCCCTTTTCGCTGACGGAGAGGACTTCTGCAGTATAATCAGCGTCGCCTTTAAGTCCGTAGGTAACCTTTATCTTACTGCAGGGATTGTTTCTGATATAATCGTTATCGTAGTTCAGCACTATCATACCATCCTCGGGCAGGCTGTCCGCAAGCTCGAATTTGGTCTTTACGATATTTTCCATAGACTTGAACATTTCAAGATGTGCAGGGCCTATAGAGGTGATTATGCCGTGCTTCGGGTGTACGATGTCGCAGATCTCCTTTATCTCACCCACGCCCTTTGCTCCCATTTCGCAGAGGAATATTTCGTGAGTTGCATTAAGACTGCCTCTTACCACCTTTACAACGCCCATTGTGGTATTATAGCTTTCAGGAGTCATAAGAACACGGTATTTTGCAGAAAGAAGCTTTTCGAGATAGAACTTTGTACTTGTCTTGCCGTAGCTACCTGTAAGACCTACTACCGTAAGGTCGGGAAGCTCCTTTATAATTCTCTTTGCATCGTTTATATAGTGGCGGTTTACGCCTGCTTCTATCGGCTTATTGATAACGTTTGCGATGATAGTGCCGAAGAGGTTTACTATCTGCATAAGGCAGAGGATTATCATTGAAAGGGGTGTAAAGCCCATAAGGAGCGGTACAAGCACCATAACTGCGGTAAAGATTATACCCCAGGTAACACACATACGGATAACACGGGGAGTAAATACCAGCTTTTTCTTCGCCTTCTTTGCTTTTACAAAAACACCGTTAAAGCAGATAAAGCCTGCCACTATAAAAAGCGTAGACGCCTTTACATCATTGCAGATAAGAAGCGTCACTATCGAGGCGATAGTAAATATATGACGGATAATAACGCTTCCGATATTTATTCCCATCCACTTTAACTGCTCGTTGGCATGATAGGAATTAAGCTGGAACATATGCATATAGTGTCTGAAATTTATCACACATATTGCTATGAGAACGATATAGAAAATCACTATGGATATAATCTCTAACATAACAGAAATCTCTTTTCTTTGTTTATTTTATTTCTAAATAGGATGCAAGCACTCTTGAAAAGGTGTACCAGCCCTCTAAAAAGGCGTAATGCCCCGTACCCTCGATAACGACAAGACCGCTGTCAGGGATGAGCTTTTCCATAAGCTGACCGTCTGATAAGGGAGTAGCGTCATCCTTATCGCCCCAGACTAAAAGGGTTGACTGTTTTATTTCTGAAAGCAGATGGGTTAAGTCCTCGTTCACCACGTTTACAAGGGTTGCTCTCATTACGGGAGAAGCGGCACGATAATCGGCACTGCCTCTTTTATTTCTCATATTTTCTACGGCGTCGGGAAAGAGCTTTTTCATAGGAGCGGTGCTCATAACCGATCTGCCCATTTTATACATTTTGGTATTTACCTTTGATTTAAGGCTCTGCTTCGGCTTTATGCCTGCGCTGTCGGTAAGAATGATTTTAGGGGGATTCATAGTCGGCTTATCCCCTGTTACAGATTTTATAATTACTCTGCCGCCGAAGCTATGACCGAGAACTATCGGGTTTTCAAGGCTTACCGTCTTGCAGAATTTTTCAATAAACCAAACGTAGTTATCAACGTTCCAGGGCTCGTTCGGCTCATCACTTTCGCCAAAACCGGGCATATCGGGAGCTACTACCCTCATATAGGGAGAGAGCATATCTATCATCTTCTGAAAAAGAGTGATATTCGAGCCCCAGCCGTGAAGGAGCAGAATCGCGTTTTCACTGTTCTTATCGCCCGAATCGATGTAATTTATATTAAGACCGTCTATATTTATAAACAAGGCTTTTCTCCTTATCGTTTATTTTTAAGCATACATATATATTATAAGAACCTCACGCCGTTACCGAAATCATAGATTTCGACGGCTGAGAGAACCTTGAAATATATATCCGATGCTACGCATCGGCGACCTAACGGTCGCTTATGGGGATAAATCCCCATGATATTTATTATAATATTTTTATGCGATAATGTCAAGAAAAAGAGCAGAAAATATGACGTTTTGTGAAGATAAAAACGGATTTTATTAAAGTGGTTTGAAATCAGAAAATCTCCTTCGGTTTTGCGAAGGAGATTGATATACGTTATTTACGAAAATTTTTTATTGCGTTTCTGTTGATATAAATAAACAACGCCAATACGCCGAAGAAAAGAATCTCAACGATACATAAAATAATTATGACAACTGTCACAATAGAGCTTTTTCCGTTGTTATATGTATCGACTGAACGGTATATCTCCGTTTCAGTCCGTGCATCTATAATTAAGTTTTGTTTATCGAAAAGACTGCTTTTTTCAAAAAAGATTACAGATAGTCTGTCACCGACCTTAATTTTATCATATAACTCGCTGACAGAGCATTCTGAAAGAACAGAGCGGCTATTAAACGAATATCTCACCGAATCGGAATATATATCCATTCTGTATTCGGAAATCACCTTTTTATAATCTATGCTTTCGACGACAAGGTCAAGCCGTTTCATATCTTTAGAATCAATAGGTCTGCTTTCAATTAACAAGAAGGAAAAAAGCAAAATTATTAAGATTTGAATAACAATAAACATAATTGTAGCCCGGATAAATCGTTTTTTGCTTTTGCTCATTTATACCTCCCGATATACTACACACCGAAACGTTTTTATGCAATTCTCTTTTCGTGGATTGTTTATTACTGATAGTTTTGCTGAAACGGATTGATTGCTTTCGGGTTAAGTTCATATCTTCTGCCGTCGTTGTCAAAACCGTATTTATAGGTATATTTTTGGGAATTTTTGATTTTCAGAACTTTTCCTCTGTTTGCTTTTTCCTACAATATGTTCAATTGCCCAACTGGGATTATAATAACCGCCTACAAGAGCAATCTGTCCTGACGCATACTCAAATCTCACACATTTTTCTATTGCTTTATTCTATATTTTCTTCATTACACCCGTTTTTGCTACTGCGGTAGCCATTACAACACCGCTTATCACACCGAATATTCCCTGAACAAGATTTCCGGGGATGGTGAGGAAGGCGCCTGCTACGTTTCCTCCGAGTAAGATGATGCTATATGCAAAATAACCTGCTACCATCACAAATTCTGCCGCAAAGGCTCCCGTGACTCTTCCAGCAAATTTTGCTTCAGGTCTTGCCTTTAAAACCGCTCTGCAGCTATAGAAGGCTACTACCGCCATAAGTCCCTTGATGATAAACGTACCGGGGAAATATATAGCGTAGCCTGTAAGCAGATCTGCAAGCGCAGAGCCTAATGCTCCCGCTATCGCCGCATAAGGCATACCAAGCATAAACGTACCTGCTACTATAAAGCCGTCACCTAAATTCACGTATCCGCCCGTTACGGGTACGGGTATCTGGATAAGCATTGTTGCCACACAGATAAGTGCGGTAAGCGCTGAAGTCATAACGATGCTTCTGATTTTTTTGTCGTTTTTCATAGTTGTTGTCCTTTCTTACGTTCTGATTTCTTTATTTAAAGGTTATACCTTTCCTTTCTTCATATCGTTTGCGGAATACACCACTTCGGCATAGATAGCCGCAATGACCTTGTAAAGCTCAACTGGTATACACTCGCCGCTGTTGAGCATAACGAGAAGGGCGGCTGTACTGTCGTCACGGTAAACGGGAACGCCGTTTTCATCCGCAATATTTATAATCTTTTTTGCAAGCTCGCCAAGACCTGAGGCTACTACTACGGGAGCATAGCTCATATCAGGATTATACTTTAAGGCTGCCGCCGCCTGCTGGCCGAAATTTCTACTACGCCTGGACATTTAAACCCTTCCTCCTGTCAACTATTTTCGGGAATACCTCTGTAAGATTATGAGGCTTTCTTAAAACTGCCGTTTCCATTTTTACAGGCTTATAGCCTATATTTCTTATAACTAAATCTATCTTGTCGGTAAGTCTTTTTACTCTGTAGTCAAAGCCTTCGGGATAAAGGAAGGAAAGACTGATATTTTCGCCTAAAGCGTACATATCCACTTCAAATCTGCCGACGGATTCTATATCGAAGGTTAAGAAGAGGTGATAGTTCTTCTGACCTATGGGGGTGTTATTGGGGTTGTTTTCGTCGTTATCTACCCATAATTCACCGAAAGCCTTGGTATCCTCAAACTGGAGCGGCAGAACGTAATGCGCAAGAGGTGTGAATACACCGGGAGCATTGAGAAGGCTCTGCAGAAGGTTTGAGGCGTTGAAGTTATCCAGCGACTGGATAGCCTCGTGATTTATATTCTTTGCTATAAATTCTGTCAGCTTATCAAGAGTAGAGGGTGAAGACGGAATATTGCTGTCTGCAGGAAGCTCCTTACGTTCAGCCATTTTATTGACAATTTCGGTAAAGAATCTGAAAACATCCTCACGCTGGTCTATATCGGGCATTTCCTTCAGAATGTTGTTGAGATATTCAACAAGCGTCGTAAGGTCTGCGATACCCTGAATTTCCTTATGTATAACGGGAATCATCTGACGGGACTCGGTGCCGCCAAGCATTGACATCAGGATATTTTTTATAGTCTGAAGTCCCGACTGCTCACCATCAAAGAAAGGATTTGTCAGAAATTCCAGTTTTTCAGCGGATAAATCTATTCCTTCAAGGTATTCTTCACTGCTCATATGTGTCTTTATGAACAAAGAAAGAGAAGAATTTTCGTCTTTATTGTCAAAAATGCTAAAAAACTCTTGATTTTCTTTTTGAATTAGTGTATTATTATAAGTATCAGAATTATCTTCCATTTCGCTGAGCTGTTTCGGACTGAACATTTTCTGAAGCAGATTATTGAAAGCGGTGGATAATTCCCTTCGCATTTCGTTTGACGGTATGTAAGTCAACAGATTTGCGAAGCTCTCCTTCAGCATATACTTATTTGTATTATAGCGGGAGAGGTTATGTATTATAAGAGGAATAAAGGTCTGGGTACGCTCGTCGTTGAGAAGACTTGCGGATACGTCCTTTAACAGAGCAAGCGTCTCGCCCTTGAGAGGTTCAAACATAAACTCTGCATCCTCTGCTCCCCACTGATCTGACAGCTTTGTAAGCTTTGCAGAAAGTGAAGCGTTGGGAGAGAAATATTCAGACAGGAATTTGAGATTTGCGCTGAGGGCGTTAAGGATCTCCTCCTTATTGCCCGCAAAGTTAAGAGCCTTTAAAAGATTTCCGATATTGTCCCTTATTTCAGGGCTTGTGGTCGTCTTTAAGATTCCGTGAAGCAGCTTATAGAACTCATCGCCGCTGAACATCGTGTTCTGCTTTTCCTGATTTCTGATTTCCTCTACAAGCTTTTCGGGACTTAAGTAAAAGCTCTTGATAAGCTCCTCCATATCACCGTAAAGCTCGGTGTAGCCGCTTATCATAGTCTGCTCTAAAATATCGGAGCTTAAAAGGTTTTTAAGCGTTTCTACCGCCATTGTGGGATCCTTTATCTGTACCGTAAGCGGTGCAAGATTCTTTCTTCCCATCATCATAGCGGCGGCAGAGCCACTCTCTTCCTGAGATGCGCCGGCAGCCTTGAGCGGCTGAGCAAGCTCCACCATATCAAAGGGTTCTATATTACCATCGTACTGACGATTCGTAAAAGAATAGCTTTTGTTATTCGATACGGGAGACGTCAGCTGTGGGATATTAGGCATAAAGGTTCATTCCTTTCATAAATTTATGTAAGGGTTGACCACAAAAGGTGGCTATACATATAGTTTAGCACACTTTTTAAAATTTATCAATATCAATCTTCAATAGATTGTACAAAAAACAAGAATTTTTCAGAAAGGCGGTTTTCTATATGGCAAAGGTTGAAGCAGGCATGGAATCCATGCTCGAGGTGTACATATTCGAAACCAACACGCTGCTTGAGCAGCTGGATGAAATCTTACTGAGAACGGAGGAAGCAGGCGTCTTTGCAGAGGATGACATTAACGAAATTTTCCGTATAATGCATACTATCAAGGGCTCTTCTGCGATGATGGGATTTGAAAATCTCCAGAAGCTCGCTCACAAGGGCGAGGACATGTTCTTCGTTATCAGAGAAAAACCCGAAATAGCAAAGAGCGCTCCCTTCGTTTACGAGCTGATATTCGAGGTTTCAGACTTATACAAGGCTGAGATCGAATATATCCAGACAAGTGACGATGACGATTTCACACCCACAGATTTCTCAGAAAACTATTCAAAGCTTATGGATGCCACAACAAAGCTCAAGGCTATGGCGGCAGGCGAAGCGGTTCCTGAGGATACGGCTCCCGCAACAAAGGATGCGGCTCCTGCAAAGGCGGCTCCCATCGTAGGCGGTGGCGAGGGTACTATGACAGTACGAGTATTCTTTGAAGAAGGCTGTGGAATGGAAAACCTCCGTGCCTTCCTCTTACTCACAAAGATAAAGGAAGAGGGCGAGATAATCTCCCACATTCCTGCCGACGTAGAGACCAATGCCGAGGCGGCAAAGGGTATCGTTGAAAACGGCTTTATCATCACCTTCAGAGGTTTTGACGGCAACAACGACGCAGTAGTAAAGGCTATCGAGACAGCACTCAACGTAGCTTCTTATGAAATAGTTGAAACTGTAACCGAGGAAGAAGCGAAGAAGGAAGAACAGAAAAAGGCGGCTGAAGCAGGCGCACCTGCACAGAAGACTGCCGCAAAGTCACAGGACGAAGCGAAGAAGTCAAGCGGTGGCGGACAGAAGCAGAGCCTTATCAGTGTAAACCTTGCAAAGCTCGACCAGCTTCACGATATCGTTGGTGAAATCATCACTACAGAATCAATGGTTATAGCTAACCCCGACCTTGAGGGACTGAGACTTGAAAGCTTCTCAAAGGCGGCAAGACAGCTCAGAAAGCTCACAGACGAGCTTCAGGACGTTGTAATGTCAATCAGAATGGTGCCTCTTGCAGGCGTATTCCAGAAGATGGGCAGAATCGTCCGTGATATGAAGATGAAGCTGAACAAGGACGCAGAGCTTATTCTTGAGGGTGAAACAACAGAAGTTGACAAGAGCATCGTTGACAGCTTAAACGATCCTCTTATGCACCTTGTAAGAAACTGTATGGACCACGGTATTGAAACCGACGTAAACGAAAGACTTGCTTTAGGTAAGCCCGCAAAGGCTACCGTAAAGCTTGCCGCAAAGCACTCCTCCAACGAGGTTATCATTACGGTAAGCGACGACGGTAAGGGTATCAACTGCCAGAAGGTACTCGCAAAGGCTGTAAAGAACGGTATGCTCACAAAACCTGAAAGCGAATATACAAACAAGGAAATCCAGAATATGATTCTCCTGCCCGGCTTCTCCACCAATGAACAGGTTACAGAGTATAGTGGCCGTGGTGTTGGTATGGACGTTGTTAAGTCCAACATCGAGCAGATCGGCGGTACGCTTGCCGTTGACAGTGAAGAAGGCAAGGGTACAAGCTTCATTATCAAGATTCCGCTGACGCTTGCAATTGTTGAAGGTATGAAGCTGAAGGTTGGCTCTACGATCTTTACAGTTCCGATCTCCTCCATCAAGGAAAGCCTTATGGTCGGCAACAACAAGCTGATTAACGATACTCAGCAGGGCGAAATGATAATGATAAGAGGCATCTGCTATCCTATTTTAAGACTCCACGAGAAATTCAAGATGCCTACAGAAGTCACAGACCTTAACGAAGGTATTCTCCTTCTTGTAGAGGTTGACGACAAGTCGGTATGCATATTTGCAGACAGACTTATCGGTGAACAGCCTGTAGTAGTAAAGCCCTTCCCCAAGTATTTAAGCCAGTACAATATCAAGGCAGAGGGTCTGTCGGGATGTACTGTAATGGGTGATGGTACTATTTCACTTATTATAGACGTAAACACACTTATTAACGGCTGATAAACGGCTTTTTACAAAATCTAAAATCGGGAGGATAATACTGTGGCAACAGTAAACTATAACGAAAAACTTCAGGCACTTTTAAGCAGTCAGTCCCAGATTGAAGCTGCAAAGAAGGACGCCTCCAATCAGGAGATAACCAAGGTACTCACCTTCAATATAGGCGAGCAGGTGTATGGCATTGAGATTCCCTACGTAGTTGAAATCATAGAGGTCTCCCCCATCACAGCGGTACCCGGAGTTCCTGACTATATCAAGGGTATTATCAACGTACGAAGCAAGATAGTACCTGTAGTAAATATCAGAAGCAGATTCGGAAAGCCCGAAATCCCCTTCACAGACAGAACCTGCGTAATTCACGTATCAACCGGTGACACCTCCGTTGGTCTTATCGTTGACAGCGTGGCTGACGTTACTTCAATAACTGAAAAGCACATTTCAAAGACACCTGAGCTGAACAATATCAACCAGAGCAAGTTCATCAAGTTCATTCTTGAAATGGATGACGGAATCAAGCTGGTGCTTGACGTTGACAAAATTATTGACGATCAGATCCGTGAAGACATCTGAAAATCAGGAAAGCGGGTGGAAACTTGTTAAAGATAAACGACAAGGAATTTGAACGTCTTGTAAGCTATATGCGTGATAATTACGGCATAAATCTCACACACAAGAGAGCGCTCGTCGAAGGCAGACTCAGCAATTCTCTGGTTGAGATGGGCTTTAAGAATTACAACGACTATATGGATATGTGCTTTGCCGATAAAACGGGAAAGGAAATCGACAAGCTGATAATCAAGCTCACTACCAATCATACTTATTTTATGAGAGAGCCTGAGCATTACAGCTTCCTTACGTCGACGGTACTCCCCTTTATCAAGGAAGTAAACAAGACGAAATCCATGAGAATATGGAGTGCGGGTTGTTCCAGCGGCGAAGAAGCCTATACGACCGCTATGCACATAAACGAATTTTTAGGAGCGGAAAAGCAGAGCTGGGATACGAGAATCCTTGCTACCGACATTTCCCTTAAAATTCTTTCCAGCGCTCAGGAGGGAATCTATGCCGCATCAGGTATGCAGGATCTTCCCGACGCCTGGAAAACAAAATACTTCGACAAATGCGAGGATGATAAGTACAAGGTGAAGAAGGCCCTTCGTGACGAGGTTATCTTCCGTACCTTCAACCTTATGGAGGATATACCTTTTACGAAGGCTCCCTTTGATCTTATCTTCTGCCGCAACGTTATGATCTATTTCGAGATGGAAACCAAGATAGAGCTTGTAAAACGCTTCTACAAGGTACTCCGCCCCGGCGGATATCTCTTCATAGGTCACGCAGAGAGTATTCCGAGAGACACAACAGACTACGAATACGTAAAGCCTGCGATATACAGAAAACCGCTATAATCTGAAGCTATAATATTTCCGCTACCTACGTAGCGGAAATATGTGTATAAAAAGGAATTAACATGAGTAATAAGAACGGCACGCTTAAAGTCATAGTAACAGGCTCAAGTCCCGCCATAAATCATATAATTGCAGATATTATAAACCGCAGCGATATGGATATGGTAGCCGTTATATGCAAAAAGGAGGACGTGGATCCGACAAGGTGCAACTGTATTGTACTGAGCGAATTTATAGTCGGCAAGGATTTTTCGCCTCCCTCTGCCGACGGAAAGCCTGTAATACTTGTCACGGGGCATAAAGGCGCTATTGACAACCCCTCTGCATATGGTGTACACACTGCTATCAGAAATGCTGAAAGCGGTGTTGAAGGTCTTGAACGCTTTAAAAAGGTTCTGCTGAAAGCCCTTGACGGAATGCGGGAGGGCATTACAAAGGCAAATACAATAAATCCCGTGCAGACGCCACAACCGAAGAAAGAAACATCTGCAAAGCCCGTTGTAAAGGAGACTGTTAGCCAGACGGCAAAGTCCTTTACGGGTAAAATCAGCGTAAATATACCTGCTGAAATAAAGCAGAGAGATATAAAGCTTATAGCAATCGGAGCCAGCACTGGCGGTACTGACGCTATAATCGAGGTAGTACAGAAGCTCCCCTACAACACTCCGCCCGTAGTAATAGTACAGCATATGCCCGAAGGCTTTACGCAGATGTATGCCGAAAGGCTGAACCGCATCTGCATAATGGATGCCAAGGAAGCAGAGGACGGAGACAGACTCCGTGAAGGGCTGATAATCTTAGCTCACGGAGCAAAGCAGATGAGAGTATATAAGGACGCTCTCGGCTACTATATCAAGAGTCAGCACGGAGAAAAGGTATCAGGTCACTGCCCTTCCGTTGACGTGCTTTTTGATTCGGTATCAAAAATTGCAGGTGAAGAAGCTCTTGGCGTTATACTTACGGGTATGGGCAGAGACGGTGCAAATGGACTGAAGCAGATGCGGGATGCCGGATCCTTTACGATAGGTCAGGATAAGGATTCCTGCGTTGTTTACGGTATGCCTGCCGTCGCTTATGAGATAGGCGGAGTAGCGGTTCAGGCACCGCTTAATGAAATCGGCGATATTATAATTCAGATAACAAATTAACAGAAAGGAAAAATTTTATGTCAAAGGCAAGAAAGACGGTCTCTGTAATTTCTGCTGTTACGGCGATATTGTTCGCATTACTTATAGTATGCAGTATACCGCTTCCTGCATCAGCAGAAAAGCTTACGGGAAAGACCGCAAACGAACTTATGGCTGAGCTTGATCTCGGCTGGAACCTCGGCAATACCCTTGACGCCACAGGTGGCAACGGCACACTTGATGCAGAAACCTCCTGGGGCAACCCCAAAACCACAAAAGCAATGATTGACGCTGTAAAGGCGCAGGGCTTCAACACAATGAGACTCCCCGTATCCTGGGGCAGTCATATGACAAACAGCTCTGCAGGCTACGTCATCGATTCACAATGGATGGCAAGAGTAAAGGAGATCGTTGATTACGCTATCGATAATGATATGTACGTTATACTGAACATACATCACGATAACGATATAAGAAACTCCGACGACTGCTTCTTCTATCCGAGCGAAACCTACAAGGATCAGTCAATCAAATTCGTAAAGGCGGTATGGACACAGATTTCCGAAACCTTCAAGGATTACGATCAGCATCTCATATTCGAGACTCTCAACGAACCGAGACTTGTCGGAACAGGCGACGAATGGTGGTTCCCGGTAGATAACCCCGGCACAAACGTTTCTCAGGCGATAGACGTTATAAACGAACTGAACCAGCAGGCGGTAAACGTTATAAGAGCATCCGGTGGCAACAATGCAGAAAGATGCATTATGATCCCCGGCTACGGTGCTTCTATAGACGGTTGCACAACGTCAGGCTACAGTCTTCCTGCAGATACTGCAAATGACAGACTTATAGTTTCCGTACACGCTTACACACCTTATAACTTCGCACTCAATGCAAACGGTACGTCTGTATTTTCAGACGATCTGAAGCCTGAGGTTGACTACCTCTTCAGCACTCTGAAATCAAAATTCCTTGATAAGAATATCCCCGTTGTTATCGGTGAAGCAAGCGCATCCAACAAAGGTAACGCCTCTGAGCGTCTGAAGTGGGCAAACTACTATATGGGTAAATCCGCTTCTCTTGGTATTCCCGTTATGCTCTGGGACAACAACGTATATACAGGCTCAGGTAACCTTGGCGAACAGCACGGTTATCTCAACCGTCTCACACTCACCTGGAATGATAAGGACGTAGTAGACGCTATGGTATCCTGCTACGGTAACACACCTTCTTCAGGCGGTGACGATAATAACGGTGGCAATAATAACGATACGCCTACCGACAGCGAAGTATTATTTACAGGTACCGCTTCTGCAGATGCCTGGGCGCAGGCTACGTCTGTAATGACGATAAAGAACGATGGTGGCACGTTAAATCCCGCTATAATCAAGGAAAACGGATATTTCTACGTAGAATATACAGGTGACGTAGGAAAAATCGAGCTTATTATGCAGAGCTGGTCAGGTGGCACGGAATGGGCGCAGATTGCCTTCTCCGAGTCGGGTACGGCAGGTAACAAGTACTACGCCAAGTTCTCCTATGCTAACTGCGTATCAGCCTTCGGCAATGATCTTGCCTCCTATCTTGACTGTGTATACGTAGGTGCAAGAGACGGCTCTATAACGGTTTACTCCTTATCCTACGAAACACCCTCCGCAGAAGAACCAGCTACACCTCCTGTGGCTGTATCAGGCTTTACTTCACCCAGCAAGGCAATCACCGCTATCCGTCTTAACTGGACTGCTGACGCCACAGCTAACGGTTATATCATTGAACAGTACATTAACGGAAACTGGGTACAGATCGCTGACGTTACAGACGGTGCAACAGCTACCTATAAGGTAACGGGACTTATCCCCGGTACTGTTTACAAATTCAGAATGGCGGCATACAACGACGACGGCATCAGCGAATACACCGACGTACTTACCGAAAGCACAAGAATGACAGAGGTAAGGAACTTTAATTCACCCAGCCAGTCCACCTCTGCTATCCGTCTCAGCTGGGCGGAAAACGCTTATGCCGACGGCTATATAATCGAGCAGTACAGCGGCTCTGCATGGGTACAGCTTGCTGATATTACCGATAAGGCAACAACCACCTACAAGGTGACGGGATTGAAATCGGGTACAGCCTATAAATTCAAAATCAAGGCTTATTCCGTAAATGACGGTGGCGAAACCGTTTACGGTCCCAGAACAAGCACACTTACAGCAAACACCAAGGCGGCTTCTGTGACAGGTCTTGCTTTAAAGAGCAGATCGTCAACGGCACTTCGTCTCAAGTGGACAAAGAACACAGCGGTTGACGGTTATATCATCGAACAGATGATTGACGATGAATGGGTACAGATTGCCGATATTGACGATTATAAGACTACCGAATACAAGGTAACAGGACTTAGTGCTTCCACAAAGTACAGCTTCAGAATGAAGGCATATGCTGTTACAAAGTATGGCGAAAAGACCTACAGCGCATACACAGGAACACTTTCAAAGACTACAAACCCCTCAGCTATATCAGGTCTTAGAGTAAAGAGCAGATCCGATAAGGCGATAAGACTTGCCTGGACAGAAAACACCTCTGCAGACGGCTATCTCATCGAACAGTATATTGATGGTAAGTGGGTACAGATTGCCGACGTTGACAAGGCTACCACCGAATACAAGGTGACGGGACTTTCGGCGGCTACTGAATACCAGTTCAGGGCAAGAACCTACAATATGGTCGGAGAAACTGCACTTTACAGCGAATACAAGACTGTAACAGGTACAACGTTAAGCTAACGAAAAAGGAATAATTTATGACAATAACAAGAAAAAGAATCTCACTTATATCCGCTCTTATGGTGGTGCTTTTCGCATTTACTCTTTTATGCGGTATGCATACCCCCGTTTCTGCGGCGTCCCTCACGGGCAAAACAGCAAATCAGGTAGTAGCCGATCTTGGTATCGGCTGGAACCTGGGCAACACCCTTGACGCTACGGGCGGTGGCGGTACTCTTAATTCCGAGACCTCCTGGGGCAACCCCAAGACTACAAAGGCAATGATTGACGCCGTAAAGGCGCAAGGCTTCAACACGGTAAGAATCCCCGTGTCCTGGGGCAGTCATATGACAAAAAGAGCCGAGGGCTACGTTATCGATTCTGCCTGGATGGCAAGAGTGAAGGAAGTTGTTGATTATGCTATTGACAACAATATGTACGTTATTCTCAATATCCACCACGATAACGATAAGAAATACGGTGGTGATGACCGCTTCTTCTACCCCAACTCTACTTATAAGGATCAGTCGATAGCCTTTGTAAAGGCAATCTGGACGCAGGTTTCAGAAACCTTTAAAAGCTATGACCAGCATCTTATATTCGAGACTCTCAACGAACCCAGACTCGTTGGAACAGGCGACGAATGGTGGTTCCCCGTAAACAGTCCCAACGCTAACGTAACAGACGCTATAAACGTCATCAACGAGATGAATCAGCAGGCTGTTAACGTTATAAGAGCATCCGGCGGCAACAATGCCGAAAGATGCATTATGATACCCGGCTACGGCGCATCAATAGACGGCTGTACGACAGCAGGCTACAAGCTTCCTGCAGATACGGCAAGCAACAAGCTTATCGTTTCCGTTCATGCATACACACCCTATAACTTTGCACTCAACGCCAGCGGAACTACTGTTTTCAACGCCAGCGGTAAAAATGAAGTAGATTATCTTTTCGATACGCTCAAATCAAAATTCATAAGCAAGAGCATTCCCGTAGTAATCGGTGAAACAAGCGCATCCAACAAGAACAACACCGCCGAAAGAGTAAAGTGGGCAGAATATTATATGGGTAAATCCGCTGAACTCGGTATCCCTTGTATGATATGGGATAACAACGTAAAGTACAGCACGTCGAATCTCGGTGAAAACCACGGACACCTCAACCGTCTCACACTCACCTGGAACGATCAGGAATTTGTAGACGCGCTTGTAGAACCCTTCTTCAAGCTAAAGGACGTTACAGGCTTTGAAGTAGGTGGCAGAACTGCCGCCGCTATAAGACTGAACTGGGATGTAAACTCTACCGCTGACGGTTATATCGTTGAGCAGTACAAGAGTGGGAAGTGGACAAGAATCGCAAGAATTGCGGGCAACGCCACCAATACTTTAAGAGTATCGGGACTTGCCGCAGGAGAAACCCACAAATTCCGAATCAAGGCATACAAGATTGACGGCTCCAACGCATTATACAGCGGATACACACAGCTTTCCGCAGGTACTAATCCCTCTGCTATGACCGGCTTCAGACTTGCAGGCAAATCAGGTACTGCGCTCCGTCTTGCCTGGGACAAGAACACCTCCGCAGACGGATATATCATTGAACAGCTTAAAGACGGCAAGTGGACAAGAATAGCAAGAATAACGGGCAACGAAACCACCTCCTACAGAGTATCAGGTCTTCAGGGCTTTACAGCATACAAATTCAGAATGCGTGCGTACAGTATAAGCGGCGGTACAGCTCTTTATTCAGCTTACACCTCCGGTGCCTGGAGAACAAATCCGACGGCGGTATCCGGACTTAAATTTGTCGGCAGAGCAACTACAGCTCTTCGTCTTGGCTGGAATCAGAACGATTCTGCCGCAGGCTACATCATTGAACAGTACAAGGATGGCGCATGGACAAGAATTGCAAGAATCTCAGGTAACGAAACGCTCAACTACCGTATTGACGGACTTGAAAGCGGCACAACCTACAAATTCAGGGTACAGACCTTCAACTTTGTAGGTGCAACTCCCTCCTACAGCGCATTTACGGAAATAAGCGGAACAACGAAATAACGTAATAAAAGAAATCTCCTTTACCGATAAAAAAGTAAAGGAGATTATTTTCTCAGCATTATTTTATAGATAAGTCCCGTAATACAGCTTGGGGTTATAAACAGCATAAGCTGTCCTGCACAGGGCAGAACGTAATCCCAGAAGCCTGAGAAGCCCATCTTGTATATCTTTTTTCTTACTGCAAAGAAGCTCTTTGTATTCTTCCAGTTGCGGCGGCGCTTAAGGTTATTCTTATCTACTCTGTAGCGGACTAAGACCTCGGGGATATTGGCGGATTTTGCTCCTGCCATCAGCATACGTACCATAAAGTCATAGTCTTCGCAACGAATCAGGTCAGAGGAATAGCCACCGATCTTCTCAGCATATTCCTTTTTATAAACGAGAGTCTGATTGTTGAAGGGCGCTCTTCTTTTAGCGAACTTCATTATCTCTTCGTGGGTGGTTGGTGTCTGTCTTACGCCGATAGCTGTGTTATCAGCGGATTTGAATTCCTCAATGTAGCTACCAAGTATATCTATATAAGGCTTTTCGGTAAGATAGCTCATCTGCTTTTCTGCTCTTTTTTCGTTGCAGACGTCGTCAGAATCCATCTTCATGATATATTCGTTTCTGCAGGCCTTAAGTCCTTCGTTGGCACAGTAGGCAGTACCCTTGTTTTCGGGGAGCTTTATCACATCCAGAACGCCTGAAAGCTTATCACGGTAGCTGTCTATAACGCTGTCAAGCTCATTGCTCAAAGGTCCGTCACATACCAGCACTATCTGATCTGCGGGATAGGTCTGTGCGCACAGGCTGTCCATACTTGCCCTGAAATAGTCCGTATTCTCGCCCTTATAAACAGACATAAGGACGCTGTACGGCTTTAATATTCTGTTTTCCATACTTTATCCTTCCTCTGTTTTGCTTAATACAGATATAGATATTGTATCATATTTTTTCTCTTATGTCAACTGTACAAAAAGGAGATATTCCCGTTTGTCATCGGAATGTAATCGATTTGTGTCATAAAACAAAAACGTACGCAAGGGATAAATGTCCTTGCGTACGCTACGTTATACTTTTATTCAGTTTTCGTAATCAGAAGCGTGCCGCCTCCGTCAGTTCCGCAGCACTATAAAGTGCTACAAGCCTTTTTCTGTGTAACTTCACCAGATTGGAATCAGATATTAAATACGTCGGGATCGAGGCTTGCCGCTGAAATAAGATCTGTAAAGAGCGTACTGTAGTGCTTACAGTTGTCACCGATAAGCATTGCGCCTGATCTTACAAGTACGGGAATTTCAGTACCCTTATAATTTATGGTATTGCCGTTCTGGGACAAAACACTCTCTGCAAAATCAATAACCTGCTGTTTATCGGAAAGGCAGGTAATTACAGCGAACTCATCACCGCCAATGCGGAACATTACCATATCATCGGTAAGCTGCTGCTCTACCCTTCTTGCAGTTTCACGGATGTAGCAGTCCCCTGCCTCGCTACCGTAATTTTCATTTATTGCCATCAGCCTTGCCGAATCAAAGGTAACGATATACGTGCCCTTTCTGCTTCTTATAAATTCGTATAAATCCGAAACGTCAAACTGTCTTCTCATAACGATTCCTCCTTCGTACTGTACCGCTACAGGCATATTCAGTTTAGGGCATATACCTGTAAAACGGCGGTTCTTCTTGAATTTTGAGGGCGTTTCTCCCCAGACACGTGTAAAGGCTCTTGTAAAAGCCTCCGAGGAGCTATAGCCGTATTTTATGGCAGTATCAAGCACGGATATACCTGACTGTATATCCTTTGCCGCAAGGCTCATCCGCCTTTTGGTGATATATTCGCCGACGCTGAAATGAAAAACGTATCTGAACAGCTTCTGAAGGTTTGAAAGGGAGCAATAAGCCGCCCTTGCACAGTCCTCCTGAGTAAGTGTATCATCGATATGCTCTTCAATATAGTCAAGCACCGTTGTCAGAATTGTAAGTCGGTTGTTTTCCATTATGTTGCTCCTGCCTTACTAACGATCGTTATGATTATATTATAGCATAGTTTTCTGCTTTTTCCTGATAATTTGAGTAAATAAAATAAATTCCCGAAGCCATACTCCGGGAATTACTTTTTATTCGTCTTCTGTTTCAGGTACAAAGCTGTAATCATCAGGGTCTTCGTCTGTTGCCACAAGTCTGTTTGCACAGCTACGGCAATAGGTGTCGGAGAACTTGTTCTTGGTGCCGCATACGGGACAGGTGATAATCTTCTTTGCGGTTTCGATTTCGGCATATACCTTGCGCATTTTAGTGTAAAGAGCCTCTATTTCCATAACGTAGGCTGAAATCTTTTCGGAATCTGCGCTGTCGTGCTTTACCATACCGTAAACAGTCTTGCCAAGCTCAGTATACTTTGCCTTTATCTGATTATCAAGCTGAACACACTTTAACTTGAGCTTTGAGATACGGTATATTTCGTCTGCCTTTTTAAGACCGGCATCAGCTATATTCTTAGCCTTGTTCATTAATTCGTCCTTCTTATCCATTTACGGTAATTCCTTTCAGTTTTATTTATAGTACAATTGTATCATAATCCTGCTTATTTTTCAAGTATGATATGGTATTTTTCGGGAAATATCACACAAAATTAATTCCCATTCCGCTATTATTAAGATACATATTGAACTTTTTTTCATTGTCAAGAGTTGTAGCCTCGCCGTGACCGGGGTAAAGAGTGTAGTTTGTGCGGAGCGCTGATATTCTTTTAAGGGTTTCTCTCTGGGCGGATATATCACCTGAATAGAAATCAGTTCTACCCACAGAGCCTTCAAAAATGGTATCACCGGTGAATATGCAGTCGTTTACAAAGTACATAACGCTACCCTTCGTATGTCCGGGCGTATGCATTACCGATATATCCAGCTCGTCAAGGAAAATCATATCCCCGCCCGTCAGCAGGACGTCAGCCTCAAAGGGTTTATATTCGTAACCCGGAACAAGATACGCCACGTTCTTTATGGTATCGTTAAGCATACATTCGTCATCGGCGTGGATATACACCTTTGCGCCGGTAATCTCCTTCAGCTCGGCAACTGCTCCGGTATGGTCGAAATGACCGTGCGTCAGAAGAATCTTTGTAAGAGTAAGGGAATTCTTTGAAAGTATATCGATTATCTTATCGCATTCTCCTGCCGGATCTATCATAGCCGCATTTCCCTCTTCTGATATGAGAAGATAGCAGGAGGTATCAAGCTCGCCTAAGTTCATTGTAATTATATGCATTAAAATTTACCTGTTCTTTCTGCACTGATTACGCCTGCCACCTTCTGCAGACGGGCTATTATGTTTTTAAGCTGTTCAACACCGCTGACTTCAACGGTGACTGTGATATTGGCGTTGCCGTTTTTCAGCTTGTGGGCGTTAATCTCATAGATGGGGAGTCTGTTTGCGGAAATAAGGGTTGTAACGTCGGCAATAAGTGCCGTTCTGTCCTCGGCGATTATATCTATAGTCGCTCTGAAGAAGCTACTCATACTGCCTGCCCACTGGGCTTTTATCCATCTGTCCTTGTTCTCGCTTTCAAGACCGATAGCTACGTTTCTGCAGTCGCACTTGTGTATCTTTACTCCGTAGCCTCTTGTAATAAAGCCGATAATTTCATCACCGGGAAGCGGAGTACAGCACTGGGCAAAATTAACAACGCAGTCATCTATGCCGTCAAGAATAACGCCGCTGCCCTGAGCCTTTTTGCTGAAGCGGGAGATAGTCTCCTCCACGTCCACGGGCTGATTTGCCTGCATCAGCTTCTGCTGTTTTATATGCTCTTCTTTGAGACGTGTTACAATCTTGGACAGCTGAACGCCACCGTAACCGATTGCGGCATATAAATCCTCTACGGTATTCAGGCGCTGGCGGTGCGCAATCTGGAGAAGAAGCTCATCGTCGTGAGTAAGTCCGTTACGGCGTATTTCCTTTTCAAGAAGGAGCATACCGCATTCGACGTTTTCTTCTCGTCTTTCACGCTTGAACCAGGCTCTTATCTTCGCCTTGGCTTCGTTTGTACGTGCGATATCTCCCCAGTTTCTGTTGGGACCGTAATTCTCGCTGTTAGTGGTAAGTATTTCTACAATCTCGCCCGTGACAAGCTTATGGTCAAGGGGTACCATTCTGCCACCCACCTTTGCGCCCGTCATATGGTTGCCGACCTGAGTATGGATAGCATAGGCAAAGTCGATTATATTTGCGCCTACGGGGAGAGTGATTACGTCTCCCTTAGGAGTGAACACGTATACGTCATCAGGAGCAAGGTCAATCTTGATAGCCTCTGAAAGCTGTTCTACGTCGTCTGCCTCCTGCTGTTGTTCAAGAAGCTGTCTTATCCAGTCGAAACGCTTTTCACCTGCTACGTTACCCTGAACGCCTGCCTTGTACTTCCAGTGTGCGGCGATACCGTACTGGGCGGTATTGTGCATTTCTACCGTTCTTATCTGTACCTCAAAGGGGATGCCCTCTCTGCCGATAACGGTAGTATGAAGCGACTGGTAACGGTTGGGCTTGGGCATTGCGATATAGTCCTTGAAGCGGTAAGGCATAGGTCTGAAAATATCGTGGATGATACCAAGCACGTTATAGCATTCGATAACCGACTGAAGAATTACTCTTACTGCATATATATCGTAAATCTCCGAGAAATTCTTGCCCTTTACGTAAACCTTCTTATAGATACTGTATATACTCTTTACTCTGCCCTCGATGATGGGTGGGGGCTGTATATCGGATATACGGTCTGTTATCATACTCTTTATTTTTTCTATGAAAGCGTCACGCTCATCCTTGTGAAGCTCAAGCTGTTGTTCGATATCCTTGAAGCCGAAGGGATCGAGGTATCGCAGGGATAAGTCCTCCATCTCCTCCTTGACGTCGCTGATACCGAGTCTGTGAGCTATGGGAGCATAGAAATTCATTGTTTCAAGAGAGGTCTTGCACTGCTTTTCGGGAGGTCTGCAGTCAAGGGTGCGCATATTGTGGAGTCTGTCGGCAAGCTTTATGATAATTACTCGCAGGTCCTTGGACATAGCAATAAGAATCTTTCTGATATTCTCCGCCTGCTGTTCCTCTCTTGTATTAAGAGGCACTCTGCTTATCTTTGTAACGCCATCTACAAGACGTGCCACGTCCTCACCGAATTTCTTCTGCAGTACGTCAAGACCTATATCGGTATCTTCTACCACGTCATGCAGAAGTGCCGCACAGATAGTATCGGTATCCATGCTGAATTTTTCTACAAGGATATAGGCTACTGCTACAGGGTGTGAGATATAGGGATCGCCTGAGGTTCTGACAACGCCCTCATGAGCCTTGTCAGCAAGCTCGTATGCCGCCTTTATCTTTTCTATATCGTAGCTTTTATCAAGACTTTTTATCTTTTCGATAAGCATTTCAATAGTGTAAATCATAACTGCCTCCTTTTCTCTGTCTTTATTTTCTTTTGTTCTAATCCTGACAGGATTTTTTTATTCTTTTTACAACTGCGCTCTGTTCGGGATCTATCTTTTTGTCTCCCTTTATGAATTTCAGTTTTCCGTTTACTCTGTCCAGCTCAAGATAGCCGAATTCTGCAAAAACGTGCAGGCACATCATAAACCGGCAGTAGTTGACTCCCTTTGATATAGCAAGCTGTACCGCTGTGTCAAGGTCTGTCACGGCCTTTATGATATCAAAGGGTATCCTCATACTCTGCGGAGTGGGTACAATGCGGTCGTAAAGCCTTTTGTCCACCTTTTCCCCTCTTAATATCTTTTCATAGAAATTCTTTGCGGCAAAATATTTGTCCTGAGTAAAGTCTGATAATCTGATATCCTTTACCCTGAGACTGATGCTCTTTGTATCATTATATTCGTTTACCTCTGCATTTGCAAGCACGTCTACTCTGTCTCCTATATGATAGAAGAACTTTTCGTAAGGAATGCCAAAGCACAGAAGCTTAAACTGAACGCCCTTATACGTTGCTGTGAAGGAGGTGTATTTTCCGTCCTTCAGCGGTCTTGAAGAGGTGATTTCGCAATTCTTCATTAAAAACAGCGGTGCTGTATTCTGCTCTCCGAAGGGCTGCATATATTTAAGATTTTCAACCTCGGTAATGCTTAACTGACTTACGTCAGGCTCTATATCCGCTTCGATAGTCATAGCGGGCATAGTTGGGAATTTTTCTGCCGCATAGGTATACATTCTCTGTCTGAATTCCTCGATGAATTCCACCGGCAATGAAAAGCCTGCCGCCTTTACATGGCCGCCGAATTTTGTAAGCAGGTCGCTGCAGCTTTCAAGAGCTGAATATATCGAAAAGCCTTCTATACTTCTTGCGGAGCCTCTTGCCTCGTTTCCTTCAATACCGATGACTATGCAGGGTTTTTCGTAAAGCTCAAGGAGTCTTGCACTGACGATACCGATAATGCCGTGATTCCAACCCTCGCCGCTTACGATAAGTATTCTCTGATCGAATATCCTCGGATTTTCCTTAAGGCTTGCTATAGTCTTTTCGAGTATGCTGTTTTCGGTTTCTTTTCTTTTTGTATTAAGCTCGCACAGCTGATTTGCCAGCAGATCGGCAGTTTTTCTGTTCTGAGCTAAAAGAAGCTTTGTCGCAACGTCGGGGCTTCCGTATCTGCCCGCCGCATTTATTCTGGGGCAAAGTCCGAAGGCTATGCCTGATGAGGTCATATTTTCTATATCGAGTCCTGCCGCTGAAACAAGGGACAAAAGTCCTTCGTTTTCGCTGTACTGCATTTCGGATAAGCCCCGGCGGACAATTATTCTGTTTTCGCCGGTAAGCGGTACAACGTCGCCCACGGTACCTATAGCGGTTATATCCGCATACTGCTCGAGTATTCCTTCTATATCCTGCTCCATAGCCATAATAAGCTTGAGAGCTACGGCACAGCCGGCAAGATACTTATAGGGAGAGGTATCGTCTCTTCTGTGGGGATCGACTACAGCCTCTGCTCTGGGTAATTCTTCCGGCGGCTGATGGTGGTCTGTAATCACCAGTCTCATCTGAAGCTCGTAGATAAGCTCTGCTTCCTTCACCGCCGAAACACCGTTATCCACCGTGATAATAAGCTGTGTTCCGTTATCGCAAAGCTTTCTTATGCTGTCCTCGTTAAGTCCGTAGCCTTCGTCACGGGTGGGTATGTACCAGTCTACCTCCGCTCCGAGAGCGTCAAGATAGCTATAAAGCATAACCGTTGCGGTTATGCCGTCGCAGTCGTAGTCACCGTAGACTGTTATCTTTTCTTCATTCTGAATTGCTTCTTCTATGGTTGCTACCGCCTTGTCCATATCCTTTATAAGCAAAGGATCGGAAAGGGTATCGCCGTTAAAATATTCCTGTGCCTTTTCTGCTGTCTGTATTCCACGGGAAACCAGCAGGTCACAGATAACGGCAGGAAGCTTTGTTTCCAGCATAAGGCGGTCTGATATTTGTTTGTCTATGCTTTTTACAAGCCATTTTTTCATATAGCGTTATCCGTTTCTTCAGCTTTGTATCTGATTAATAAGTTCTTTAAGCTCTTCGCTGGTAAATTCGTATTTCTTATCACAGAAGTGACAGCATACCTCTGTCACGGGCTCTTCGTCAGCAAGTCTTGTAAGCTCCTTCTTGCCAAGGGCAATCAGCACCTTTTCGGTTCTTTCCCTTGAACAGTCACAGCCGTAGACTGCGTCCCAGCTGTCGAGAATCTCACCACCGAGTCCGTGAAGGCCCTTGAGTGCTATTTCGTCAGGAGTCATACCCGCTTCAAGCATATTTGTCACCGACTGCATATCCTTGATATTTTCTTCGATAAAGTCGATTGCCGCTTCGTTTACGGGAGGTACAAGCTGGATTATATATCCGCCTGCTCTCTTTATGGTAAGGTCGGTATCCACAAGTACACCAAGAGCGCATACCGTAGGTATCTGCTCGCTTACTGCATAATACTGGGTTATGTCAAGGGCAATTTCGCCGCTTACTATTGGAATTTGTCCCATATAAGGCTCTTTAAGTCCTAAATCCTTGATTACTGCTAAATAACCGTCTGTACCGACGATTCCGCCCACGTTCAGCTTGCCGTTCTTTTCATTAAGCGGAAGGTCTGCAAAAGGATTGTCCATACAGCATTTTACGTTACCCCAGCAATCGGAAACGGTAGTGATAGTACCGATACTGCCTCCGCCGTTTATACGGAGTGTCAGTCTGTCGCCCTCGTTCTTCATAAGTGCGCCCATCATACACGCCGCTGTAGCAAGTCTGCCTGCCGCCGCTGATGCGGTTGCGGAAGTACCGTGTATTCTGTGTAGCTCGTTTACTATATCAGTCGTATCTATTGCCGTGCATAAAGCACTTCCGTCATCGGATAAGGCTCTTACTATTCTTCCCATATCGTTATCCTCTTTTACTTTTTCTTTCTGCAGCAGAAAAGCACCTTTTCGCTGTCTTCGTCGCCCTTCAGCTCTGTTTCATAATCGTATATATCCATAACCTCAAAGCCTGCTTCAGAAAGAAGCTCCGAAATTTCCTCAACCGGCAGGGCTATCTCGGAAAAATCCTCGGAAAAACGGATATAGCTTCCGTCCTCCTGCTCGGCAAAAATATCAAGACATATATCCACTCTGTCCTGCTCCTCAGGTGAGCTGTAGAAATTCTGCCATACGCAGTACGCCTTGTCGGTATCATAGACAAAGGTGTTGTCGCCCAGTATCTCACGGTGCTTTTTTACGGTATTCACGTCAAATAAAAAAAGACCGTCCGGATCTGTGAAAAGCGAAACGGATTTAAAGCATGCCAGTATATCCTCCCTGCTGTCAAGGTGGTTTATACTGTCAAGCACACATATTGTTGTATCAATTGTTCCATACATATCAAGACTGCACATATCCTGACAAAGATACTCTATACCCTCGCAGTCCTGCTCCTTTGCCTGTGACAGCATTTCGACGCTTAAATCCACGCCGATAACGTCATAGCCCAGTCTCTTCATCTGTCGGCTTATACTACCCGTACCACAGGCTAAATCAAGTAATATCCCACGCTTACCGCCGTGGGATATATTTACTCTGTCATAATATTCTGCAAGCTTTTTGTAGTCTATATTCTCCGTAAGATAATCATAGACTGTGGCGAACTGTCCGTATGCCGCCATTATTCCTCGTCCTTCATTCTGCTGAATACAACGGAATAACCATCGTTACCGCCCTGAAGTGAACGGTTTACACGGCTTATGGTAGCTGTGCTTGCGCCTGTTATATCCACAATATCGCTGTAGACTCTGCCTTCTGTAAGAAGCTTTGCCACGTGTAATCTCTGTGCCATGGATTCAAGCTCTCTTATGGTGCATAAATCCTCGAAGAAGTCATAGCATTCTTCTACTGTCTTAAGCTGTAAAATAGCCTTGAAAAGCTCGTCCTTTTCCTTTGAAATAAGCTTGATATTCATAGTGTATTTCCTTTCGTGAAAAACGTTTTATGATTACGATTATCGCTGATATTATTATTTTACCATTTTAAAGCATAAAAGTCAAGTGAATTATTGCAAATATGAGGAATAGGGCAGGCTTACCTTCACTCGCTGATAAGTCTGTTATCGTTGAACACGTCAAAGACTCTTTTATGAGTCTTGCTGACTCTTATAGGCTTTAAGTCGGGAGTTACAAAGAAATGCCTTGTCCTGCCCACCGCCTTCAGCTGACCATCCTCTTTACCGGTTACGGTATAGGTTATAGTCATCTTGAAGCCGTTGAATTCGGTAATATCAAGATTTATAAGCACCGTTTCGTCAAATCTTACAGCGTTTTTATATTCGCATTCTGCGGATAAAACAGGAATCATAACTCCGTCGTTTTCCATCTCGGCATAGGGGTAGCCCGCCTTTTCAAGAAAATATATTCTTGCCTCTTCAAACCATCTGATATAGTTTGAATGATGGATAATACCCATTCTGTCGGTTTCATAATAATGGGCGGTACGCTCGTAGGGTGGTATCTTGCTTTTTATTTCAGCCATTTTTCTTTTCCTCTCTTTTCAGTATATCAAGCAAAAGCTCTTTTCCGATGGACGTATTTTTAAGCTTTTCTATAGCGGTATCCTTATCAAACCAATGTGCCTCGATAAGCTCGCCCGATATATTGAATTCTGTCTGCTGTACGTCTGCACAGAAGCCTATCATAAGCATCTTTTTCTTTTCGTAAACGTAGGAAGAAATCATAGTGACCTTGCAAGCGTCAATACCAAGCTCCTCCTTGATTTCACGGATGGCGGCGGCTTCGGCACTTTCGCATACGCCGATATAACCTGATACGCAGATGAATTTTTCCGTATTGGTTTCGCTGTCATCGTTCTTCTGGCGGATGAGGGCGTATTTATCACCGCATCTTGCAATGGCAATTATGCAGGTGTAGAAGGTATCGAAAAAAGGGCGGTTACAGTCATCGCACCAGGGGACGTTCTTTTCATCTCCTAAATCTCTGTGGGACAATAGCTTTCCGCAATCGGGACAATAGGTAAACCTCATTATTTATCCTTTCTCATATAATACTACCCGAAGAAGAGAAGGCTCTTTTTCGGGTAATGATTTTAAGCATTATTCTTTATATAATTCCAGCTGTCACGGCACATCTGCTCGATGCCTCTTTCAGCAGTCCAGCCCAGCTTCTTTTTTGCAAGGGCAGGATTTGAGTAGCATTCTGCCGCATCACCGGGGCGTCTTGCCGCAATAACGTAAGGAATCTTGACCTCGTTCACCTTTTCAAAGGCGTTGATTATCTCAAGCACGGAATAACCCTTGCCTGTACCGAGGTTATATGCAGGACAGCCTGTTTCACGTCTCACGGACTTGATTGCCGCTACGTGTCCGAGAGCTAAGTCCACAACGTGGATATAGTCACGTACACAGGTACCGTCGGGAGTGGGATAGTCGTTACCGAATACGCTGAGTGTAGCCATCTTGCCTGATGCCGCTCTTAAAATAAGGGGCATGAGGTTGTTGGGGATGCCGTTGGGATCCTCGCCTATCTTACCGCTTTCGTGAGCGCCGATGGGGTTGAAGTATCTTAAAAGTGCAATACTCCATTCATTATCGGAGGCATAAAGCTCTCTGCACATATTTTCGATAATAAGCTTTGTGCTGCCGTAAGGATTGATAGCGGACAGCTTCATTTTTTCGGTTACGGGAACCTTTGCGGGAATTCCGTAAACTGTTGCGCTGGAGCTGAAAACAAGCTTTTTACAGCCGTACTTCTGCATAACCTTTAAAAGTGCTATTGTTGACTGAAGGTTGTTTTCGTAATACATTACGGGCTTTAAACAGCTTTCGCCTACTGCCTTGTAGCCTGCAAAGTGAATAACCTCGGTGATGAAGTTCTCTGCAAAAATTCTGTCAAGAGCCTCTTCGTCACAGCAGTCGTTTTCGTAAAAAGCAAAGTCTCTGCCTGTGATCTCCTTTATAAGCTCGATAGCTCTGGGCTTTGAATTATAGAAATTATCTATTACAACTATATCCTCACCTGCATTTAAAAGCTCTATACAGGTATGTGAGCCGATATATCCTGCGCCGCCTGTAACAAGTACTGCCATATTTTTTGTTTCCTTTCTTTTCGTGGTTTGTTTTGTTTTACTATAATATTATATATCTTATCCCTTTCTTTGTCAATGTTTTTTTGCACGGGACATTATTTGACAAAGAGACTGCAATATGATATAATATGATTAATTATAGTATATATAATTATAAAAAAAGAAAATAAGAACAACGCAGCCCTTAAAGGAGGAAAAAAATATGAATAATTTACTTGCAGTAACAGCGGATATAACAGCAAATTATCGCAATAAGGCACTTTTCTCAGAGCTTTTTGAAGGATTTATATTCTTTTTAGCCGTAATCGTGCTTATGATGATACTGATATTCACTATTCCCCGTTATAAGAAAAACCCCACAGCAAGAAGAAGAAGCGTAATAAAGGGACTGAACATTGCCCTTACCATAGTAGGCTCTCTGTTCCTTTTAGAAAAGCTGGATATATTCTCCTTCCTCTTCAACCCCTACGACTACATCACGGGCAACGTACACAGCGCCCTCAATCTTGCAGACAGCGGTGCAAGAACCGCATATATAGCTATGTACGTGCTTTACATAATTGTGATCATAGTATCTGTCATAGTGTGTGTTTGGGGTTATCGTGTGCTTTTAGACAAGTCTCTCACACAGGCAGCATTCAGGGTAAATAACGTTATAGCGCCACAGAATCCCAACTTCAAGGCTTGTGCAGTATGCGGAACGGTATCCTCACAGTTTGCAACAGCCTGCCCCAAGTGTGCGGCTACGGAATTTGTTTCGGCTCAGGCCCAGAACGTGGCTCCTCAGCCTCTTCCGAAGCCTCTCAACATATGTGAATCCTGCAATGCGGAAAACCCCGAAAACGCCGCTTTCTGTCACAATTGCGGAAAAAGACTCGGTTCTGATAATTGATCGGGATAAGAACAACGGAAAAGCCATATCGATCCACACCAATAAATGCAGACTACATATAAGGCGCAGTTTATAACCTAATGCGGTATTCTGTACTCAGTGCGGTGGCAAGACAGATAGAGATAATAACTGACCAATACTAAAGGAGATAACAATGGACGAAAAACAGATATTTTACAGTATACTTGTTGCCGCCGAAATTTTCTCCATAGCGCTTCTTGTAATTACTGTAATTCTCGCTTTTATTACAAAGCGGACAAAAAAGAGGTTTTGCATTACCGCAATAACCGTTTTATCTGCAATAAACCTTTTTATGATACCTGTGGTTATACATCTGTTTTGTATTTATTGTATGCAGTTTTTAAAAGAATCTGTCGAGACAGCCGGCGCTATGACATTGCCTCACGTTATACCCTGCCTGATTATCTGTATTCTGAACCCTCTTGTTCTGAAATTATCTGCAGGTATAATAGCAAAGGTGAAAAAACAGCTACGATCCCGGGATAGCGGCAACGTCATCCCGACGGATATAAAAAAGGAGGGCGACGTATAATGGGAATTGTACTGATTTTCTCCTTGATAATTTATCCTGTTGTGATAGGTATAACCGGACTGACGGGATTTCTGGCAATCCGTTTACGGAAAAACGTGAGATATGCAGGAAACTTAGACAAACGAACAATTTCAAACATCAGATTTATAGCATATATGAGCCTCATTCTGACGTCCTTGTCTATTCCGGTATACAATATAGCTCACCTGTTTTTAAGCGGTTCATTAATCTACGGCACTGCTTATGGCATTGCAAATTTTGTAAATATAATACAGATCGTCCTCTACGTAGTCGATGCGGTGGTAAAGCTTATATGCTATTTTTACGCTATAAAGTTCATTCTTTTTGCGCAAGGGATGATAAAGCCTGCTCCCGTTGAAAACGTTCCGAATGTAACGACAGAACGCCCCGACGTATCAAACGTGGCGTTTACGACCTGCAGCTGTGGTTTTTGTCCTCATTGTGGCGCACAGCTTGTAAACGGTGCAAATTTCTGTACTCAGTGCGGTAGTAAAATAAAAGCGGATAACGTCTGAGCTTGTAGCACTTTTATACGTGTCAGCATCAGAAAAAAATGTTCTGTCAGCAAATAATACAAACAAAGGATAACAACAAAAAATGATATCTCTTATTTTCGGAATACTTACGCTTACAAAGATAAGCGCCTATAAAAAAAGCAGACGCTTTGTCGATGCAAAGTCGGCAGGCACTCTCGGTACGGTAAACCTTGTCTTTACCATCATTCAACTACTCCCCAGCCTTGTAGTCGCACTGACTATGCTTGGGTCTGTGGGCGAAATGGTAGAAGAAGCGAACGGCAATATAGATGTAATAATAGTTTCACTTATAGCAGGTGGAATTATGCTTGCACCTATGATAATTCTTACAATCTTCGGCTTTTACACTGCTTCCAAGGGCAGAAAGCTCTGGAAAAGCGTAAATACCTACGGCAGTCCCGACTACGTGCCTGTGGATGAACGAAACACCGCCAACACCTACAGCGGCTACGGACAGAATCAGGGTAGCTACAGCTACGGACAGAATCAGAGCGGTTATGGACAGAATCAGAGTGGCTACGGACAAAATCAGAGCGGTTACGGACAGAACCAAGGCAGCTACAACTACGGCTACAGCGGAAATACAGTTTCTCAGCCAAGCGGCAGTAACAACAGCGGATTCTACAATTCATCAGGTCTTTACCCGCAGAACAACACTCAGAATACTACAGTCGGCACACAAACTGTAAGCAATACGCCATCCTCTGATACGTCACTTCCACAGCCTGTGGATTTCAGTGCCGAGGCATCAACACCTGCCACAAGCAACGATTGTGTTTACGGCAGAAGCGATATGGGTTATATTCCTCATCCCGAAGCCACAGAAGCTCCCTGCACCACCCACGACGACAGCTTCGGAAAGAAAAAATGGAAATGTCCCTCCTGCAATAAGACCAATAAGGCGGAAGAGACCTTCTGCAGAAACTGTGGTACAAACAGAACAGCAAACTTCTGATAAGATAAAGAAAGGAAGAAAAAACTATGCTTATCATTATTTTAGGAATACTTATTCTCGTTCATTGCTCAAAGTACAAGAAGCATCCGCTTCAGTCAACACTCAGCACGCTGAAGACCATCACCATAGTACATACCGTTTTATTCTGCTTCAGCTCAATATCTCTTATAAGCTCTGTAATAACCCTCGCTACAGGCTCGTTTTTCGAGACCTTTGAGGAGATGTTCCTTGCGTTTTTCCGTGCGGCTGACATTGATACGATACATATAGCGGGAATTTTAGGAAATATCAATAATTTTATACAGATAGCCATGTGGACAAGTATTATAATGGACGTTGCCGTTTTCATATTCGGCTTGATCGCACTTATAAACGGTGTAAAGACCTTCTCTGACAGAAATCTTGAGGCTACGGCGACAACCAACACAGCAGAAGAAAACCAGAGAAGACAGGCTATGTTTGCTCAGAATATGAGAAACTACCAGCAGAACCAGCAGAATTACGGCTACAATCAGCAGGGATACGGCTACAATCAGCAGAATTACGGCTATAATCAGCAGAATGCCGGCTATCAGAATTATAATCAGCAGAATGTCAACAGCTTTACTACACAGCAGCCACAGAATACCGCCTGGGTATGTTCTTCCTGCGGTAGCTCCAACATTCCTGCGGCTAATTTCTGCAATCATTGCGGTCAGAAGCACTGAAAGTTATAAAAAATACAGTATTTATATGCAAAATTTGGCATAAAAATCACTGGAAAAAACGAAAAGAATATGTTATAATAGTTATTAAGTAAAAAATGAATGCATAAAAATCTCTTTCAGACGGAAATTCTGAAGGAGTTTTTGGCATCTTATAACGAGCAAACTAAACAGCTTAAATATTAAAGGACTTAAACAAATACGAAAGGAAGGTAATAATATGTTCAAGCGTATAACAGCATTTATTACCGCAGCGGCACTGAGTATCCAGTGTCTTTGCTCCGGCGGTCTGCCCTTCGGCGGTCCTGCCACAACAGCCGGTGCTGAGGAGTTGTCGAGTCTGTACATCGACGCCACAGAAGACAGCGACTATATTGCCGGTCTTGACGTATCCATAAGCGACACGTCGAACAAGAATAGTTTCATTCTTAACGTAAGCGCAACACCTATCGGCTTCGAAGGATATTCTCCTGACGATCCTATCATGGACTTCTACCACAGGCTTGTAGATACCTATCTTACAGCTTATCTTGTAGACGGAGAAATGCCCGATCCCCAGTCACTTACACAGGATGAGCTCCGTGAGATCATGAACAAGGCAAAGGACGCTATAACAAGCGATCCCGTGCTTTCTGCGGCGCCCAGGTTTATGACCTATACCTTCAGTATGCCTAAAAAGGCGGCTGTTACCAACGAGGATGATACGGAAGGCACACCTGCCGACGTATACATAAACTGTGTATCAGGTAAGAGCATTCCCTACGTAGGTACAGATATACGCATGGGTGACTACTCGATAGTCGACAAGGGCGACAGCTATGAAATAACGATAGCCCTTGACAACTACTCATTATGGGCAAATCCCGACATATTCAATTTTGCTGTCGGAATGAACATAAATGCGGCTGACACAGAAATAAAGGACGTTATTCTCGGCAAGGACGGAGACGTTATAGAAATCGACGCATACGTTGTTCCCCCTGCTCCCCCCGAGGATGCAAACGATATAGCGAATAACTTCAGCGTAAGCAAGCAGAGCTCTTCAAACAACGAGGACGGCACTATAACCTATACTATTGTTGCAAAGTCATACAACGGTGCTACTCTTGCAGGCAAGACAATCACAGACTTAGGTCCTGATAATCTTTCACAGTTTGAGCTTGTAAGCGCAAAGAAGGGTGACAATAACGTTCCTATGACAGGCGACGCCCTTATTTACACCTTCCCTGACGATTCAACCGAAACAGAAGCGGAATTCAAAATTACATACAAGCTGGATGATGGCTTTTTAGGAAACTATATCCAGAGCAACGGCTTCTATATCGGCACTCACAATAAGGTAACTCTTACCGATGACGATAACCCCGAAATAAACAAGCCTGCTGACGCCTGGGGCAATATCAGCCACAGCTTTATGAATAAGCAGGGACAGCTCGCAAACAATGACAACAAGAAGGTTGACTGGACTATTACAATTGATACGAAGTACGTATGTGCAGACAATATTTATCTTGTTGACTACCTTAACAACACACAGACCTACGTAGCGGATTCACTCACAGTAAACGGCGTACCTGCTACCTTAGGCTCAGCAGAGGCTATAGGCGATTCCTTAGCTTCACTCGTTGTAAATCCCGATGGTACTGTAAGCGTTGCTACAGACACGGTTCTTACATACGGCACAGGCGACGATAAGACAGAGGGCTTTGTAATAAAGCTTTCCGACTTTGGTAATCCCGCTGACCTTACCCAGGGCGAAAAGATAATCATCAAGTACTCCACAGAGCTGAGAGATGATATTGACGCCGAAGCCTATGCTTCCGAAAACTACGGCTTTATGAAGTATAAGAACACATCCGAGCTTATTGCAGATAATATCTGGTATGGTGAGGATGACAAGTCAAGCGCTACAGACTATGATGGCGAGATAAAGAGAGAGCACGAAATCAGCACGTCCGTCAAGGCTTTTGAGAAGAGCACAGGTGACTACAGACCTTATACACAGATTCACCACTGGAAGCTCACGGTTAATCCTCAGTTCGGTATGAGCTGTGACAAAGCTGTTATTACAGACGTTCTGCCTGAAGGATTTATCTTTACAGATGGTGACATTCTCACGGGTAAAATTACAAAGAGCGACAGCACATCCACAGAAATCACCTTTACAAGAGTTGATGGCACAGCACCCGAAAACGGTCTTGTAGAAGAATACAAGTACTATATTGATGGTGATAAAATAACCATCGGACTCGGCGAGGTAAAAGCTGACGAAAAGTACGAGTTGTCCCTCAAGACAAAGGTAGCCAGCGGTAAGCTGTTCACTACCGTAAATAACTGGTCCGGAAGCATAAGCTTCACCAACAATGCAGCTCTTCACACCTTATATGACACGTTATGGACCAGCCAGACGGCATCTGCTACTACGTGGCTTGGTGCTGATACCTTCAAGAAGGAAGCTATCAGCAACTATGACGTAGAAAACAAAACGGCAAGCTGGAAGATCACAGCAAATATCAGCTGTCTGCCTATTGAAGGCCTTAAGCTGACAGAGGTTCTTCCTGACGGAATGAAGCTTTTAAGCATTGACAAGATTGAAATCCGCGACCTTACTTGTATGGACGAATGGGGTAATCATATAGGAAGCCCACTTGCCTCTTTAACTCCTGCTGCGGGTGATACAAGCTGTGAATCTACAGCTTCAGGCGATTCTATCAGCTGGACAATAACCGATACTCCCGGTGCTCTCTATGGCGGTGAGACTGTAGTATTCAGCTTCAACGGAGCGGGAATATCCGACAACAAGTATGAAATCTATATCACAACTGTAGCAACTGATGAAGTAATAGCAGAAAAGCTCGGCAAGGGTACTGATTACTACTTTGAAAACAGCTGTACAATTGAAGGCGAAATATACGATGAGCCTTTAAGCTTTACAAATACAGCCAAGGTAAATGCAAACTACAGCCGTACCGACAAGAAGGGCGAAATCGTTGCCGGTATGGAAGACACCATCATGTGGACCTGTACCTTCAACAAGGACAAGGTTGATATGGGTGAGGTATGGCTTGTGGACGACCTTGCATCGGTAGGTCTTGAGCTTATACTTGACAGCAAGCTGTTCGAGCTTACGATAAAGGCGGACGGAGCTACACTCAGTGAAGAGGAATTCAACAAGTTTGAACCCGAGCTTAATCTTACAGACTTTTCAATAAAGATTCCCGAAGATTATAAGGACAAGACTCTTACAATCACCTTCTACACAAGAATCGTAGAGGACAGAGATTTCATCACAAACAAGCTTTACATAAAGCAGGATGGCACACAGGACAAGGAAGAGCATTCAAGCAGTAATGCAGTAGACACCAGCGACTATGATTTCAGCGCAGGTGCAAGTACCTCTCCCAATCCCAAGATCATAATCAACAAGTATGATATGGTTACAGGACACATCCTTCCCGGAGTTAAGTTCAAGGCAACCTATACTTATAAGGGCAGAGAGCTTTCCAAGTCTGCAACCTCCAATGCAAACGGTATAGCATACCTTACAAACCTCCCCAAGGACGTTATAATCACCTTTACAGAAGAATCAACCGCTGACGGATACGTGCTTTATCCCAAGAAATACAAGGTTGTATTCTTAGCAGAAACAAGTGCAGAGAATTATTCAAACGATATTCACTGCATCGACACTAATACGTCGACAAAGCCCAAGTTCGAGGTTGATATCAAGAACCGCCCCGAAGGCGAACCCGCAATTTCTGAAGAAATCATAATCTTCAAGACCTTTGCCGATACAGACCTTGGCAGTCTGTCTTCTACAGAGGCGAATGCGCTCCTTGACAATACGGAATTCACTATCTATTCAGATGAAGAATGCACAGACGAGGTAGACTCAGCTACTCTGAAGTGGGACAGCGAAAGAAAGCAGGCTTACGTTTGCTTTGAAGGTCTCACAGTCGTTGATACGTATTATTATATCAAGGAAACAAAGGCACCCGCCGGCTTTAAGACAAGCTCAACCGTCTTTGAAGTATTCGTTGACGAACACGGTATCGTAAGCTATGAAGACGAAGGCGTCTTCGTAGATCAGCGTCCCGTATGCGAAAACGAAAAGGTTGTGGTTGATAAGATTACTGCTATCAAGCTCTACCAGAACACAGATCTTTCTGCACTTTCTGAGAACAGCAGAAATGACATTATACAGCGTACAAAGTTCAACCTCTTCACGGATGCGCTCTGTACACAGAAGGTATTTGACAGCGGCATTTCTCCCGTATGGGACAGCGTAAGCAATACTGCTTCCATCACTATTTCCAGCGGTATAGAAATCGGCAAGACCTATTATTTAAAGGAAACTGATTCTCCCTCTATCTATAAGCTCAGCGATGAGATTTTCAAGATCGTTGTTAACGATGACGGTACCATCTCCTATTTCGACGAAAACGGAACGGAAATAAACGCTATCTACTTTGAAAACCAGCTGAAGCAGATCGGTCCTATCACTCTTGAAAAGGTTTATGGCGATACAAACCTCTCAACAATGGATGAGGCTGACAGAAACGAAATCCTGAACGGTACGGTATTCACTCTGTACGGCAACGGTGAGCTTACAATGATTATAGACACCGCTTCTCCCGAATGGGTAGGCGACAAGGCCGTAGTAAGCTTTACTGAAAGCCTTGCTCCCGACTATATTTACTATCTGCTGGAAACTTCAGCTCCCGACGGATACGTAAAGAGTGAAAAGCTCTATAAGTGTGTAATCGATGAGGATGGTAACGTAAGCTACTTTGATGGCAACACAGCTCTTGACGAGATTGTTTGCGTAAACGAAAAGGAAACACCCGAAACAACTCCTGCACCTGAGACTACAACTCCCGTGCCCGAGACTACAACTCCCGTGCCTGAGACAACTCCTGCACCCGAGACTACAACTCCCGTGCCTGAGACAACTCCTGCACCCGAGACCACAACTCCCGTG
>JAFTVY010000084.1 GCA_017465545.1 Ruminiclostridium sp. | reverse complement strand
GTTGACTTGCTGATGCTTGCAAAGTCCTTTACAGCTGTCATAAGAGTGTTTACTGTAAGGGTTGCTGTCTTTTCACCGTAGATAGTCTCTCCGTCAGCCGTAGCATACGCCTTCATTCTGAACTTGTACGCTGTGCCGGGAACAAGGCCTGTTACCTTGTATTCAGTAACAGTATTGTCTGTAATATCTGCAATCTGTACCCAATTTGAACCGACGTACTGCTCAATTATATAGCCTGTAGCCGTATCGTTCTTTGTCCAGGAAAGTCTGATTGCCGTAGTTGATTTGCTGGTAGATTTGAAGCCTTCAACCGCTGTTACGGCAAAAGGTATCGGATCGACAAAATCGTCTTCAAATTCAAGCTCACATCTGTTGCAGTAGTAGATAGTATAGCCTTCGCTTGTGGGAGTGGGAGGAACGACCGTCTTGGTGTAATCGTGACCGAGAGCGGGCGTTTCCTTACCGTAATAATCACCGCAACGACAAGTGAATTCAGAATATCCGGTATCTTCGCAGGTAGGACTCCACCACACATCCTCTATGTAATCATGTTCGTGAAGATGCAGAGTTGCTCTTGTAAGATAGGTATTACCGCTATTTATTGTAATAGCATCCCAGGCTTCCTGCGTAGCATCAAAATATACGTCCTTAAGTGCTGTACATCCTGTGAAAGCGCCTGTACCAATAGTTGTAATGCTTGTAGGAAGTGTTATTGACTTCATCGTTGTACAATTTTTAAAGGCACTGCTTGCTATCGCTGTTACAGGATACTGACTACCATTTATATTGATATATTCGGGTATAACAACGTCTGTTGCAGAAGAGCCTAAAACTGCATTGGAAATAGTTATTTCGCCATTTTTTATTGTAGCTTCGACTGTACTTGTAACTCCGGGGATGTTATCAGGGAAAGAAACGAGCACGTTTCCTTCGCTATCATACATAGTTATTGAAATAAGTTGCGCATCGCTTGTTATCCACCAGAACTGATAATGCATAAGAGGCGATGTTTTTTCGCCTGTTTCAGGGTCAGTAATAGTTTCTGTAAGTAAGCCTCCGATGTTGTCAAGAGTTACGTAAGATGTATACCTTTGAGATGACTCAGGTACAGCCTGCATCCACTTGCCTTCCTTATTGATAACACCTATACCACCTATACCGTCACTATAATAGTATAGTTTTGCCGTTATCTTATCTACCGCTTCCCATACAGAAGAATCAAGAATACTGAAGTCCAGATTCCAGGTAGCATCGTTTGCGGCATCCACAAGTCCGTCATTTCCGTCCAACTTACCGGCGTTATAATAATCGGAATAGTCAATGCTGAATAAAGGCTTCGATTCTGTCTGCTTTACCACAGCTTCGCCGTAGAAATTGCCCATACCCTTTGCAACAATTTTTGTTGCGCCTGAGTTCAGGTCATAGATATTGGCAAGAGTATAGTCTGTGTTTTCTGTAAGCATATTGCCGTTTATCCACAGTTTGTTGTACTGATACGTACCGTTTGCATCATAACCGTTGCCATAGGTTGCAACAGAAATATCGGATTTTACAATATCAAAGTTCACTGTTTTTGATCCTGTATACATAGGAGCAAGAAGCTTTATTGTTATAGAGCCTGTGCCTACGTTGATATTGTTGTTATAAGAAACTATTTCATAATCAGTTCCTGACTTGAGAACGTAATTTCCATCAAGGAGGATAAACTGAGGCTGTATTTCACCGCAGGTATAACCATAATCAAGGTCTGCAACGTACTTGCCGGCTGAATTCTTGAACTGTGCCGCAAGCTTATCGCCTGTTATCTTTGTAAGTGCAGAGAAGGTAATATCCTTGCCTGTTGCGTATTCCTCCGCATAACTGCCTGTATAACCGTAAATGGTCATTTTTGCGGGATAGGAGAAGGCTTTGTCCGCAATAGACGTAACGTTGCTGTAGATAGTAGCCTTTGCAAGTTTTGTACATTCAGCAAAAGCGCTATCGCTGATTGTTACAAGATTTTTAGGAAGAACTATTTCTGTAAGTGCAGGACATAATCTGAAGGCAGAGCTGTAAATTGTTGTACAGCCTTCGCCGATAGTTACGTTTGACAGCATATCGCAGTCATAGAAAACCTCACTACCTATAGTTTTTACGCCGTTGCCTATTATGACAGTTGTGAGTGCATCACAGTCATAAAATGTCTGAGTATTGATATTCTCGACTGAATCAGGTATAGTAACAGTCGTAAGCGTATCACAATTCTGGAAAACGCAGGCACCGATATAGGTAAGCGTCTCAGGTAACGTTATAGATTTAAGTGAGCTGCAGTTGTAGAACGTATAATTATAAATATGTGTTGCTTTTTTCGGTATATTTACTTCTTCAAGTGCAGTACAACCATAGAACATCCATTCGTTGATTTCTGTAAGTCCTTCGGAAAGTTTAACCTTTTTCAGACTTGTGCATTCTCTGAATGCATCATATCCCAAAGTAGTTACACTATCAGGGATGGTGATTTCTGTAAACGATGTACATTGATAAAAAGCATAGCCACCAATTTCAGTTATACCGTCAGGTATAGTGATATCAGGCAAGGAAGTGCATCCCTTGAATGCATAGTCACCAATACTAACAACAGAGTCGGGAATAGTTACAGACGTAAGACCCGTGCAATTATAAAAAGCTTGAGAACCTATTTCAGTAATGGTATCAGGTATTGTTATTAATTTAAGATTATATGCATCTGAAAATAGATAATCAGGAATCTTTTTTATGCCTGATTCAAAGGTAATAGTATTTAATCCGCTACCCTGAAATACACCAGGGTTATTGTGATAGACAGTTGTCAATGACTTAGGTATGAATATGCTCGTAAGCTTTGTACAGTTTCTAAAAGCTCCGTACCATAATGTTGTCAGAGATTTTGACATCGTAACAGATGAAAGATTTGTACAATCAGAAAAGGCGTATGCTCCTATTTCTGTAACTGTATCAGGAAGAGTGATATCAGGTAAGGAAGTGCATCCCTTGAATGCATAGTCACCAATACTAACAACAGAGTCGGGAATAGTTACAGACGTAAGGCCCGTGCAATTATAAAAAGCTTGAGAACCTATTTCAGTAATGGTATCAGGTATTGTTATGGTCTGAAGATTGCATGCCTCAGAAAATAGATAGTCAGGTATCTTCTTTATTCCGTTTTCAAAGGTTACGTTCTTTAACCCGCTGTTCTGGAATACACCTGGATTATTGTAATAAACAGTTTCCAAAGATTTTGGAATGAATATGCTTGTAAGCTTTGTGCAGTTTCTAAAAGCACCATAATATATTGTAGTCAAATATTTTGACATTGTTACAGATGAAAGGCTTGTGCAATCAGAAAAAGCGTATGCTCCTATTTCAGTAACTGTATCAGGTATAGTTACTGAAGAAAGATTTGTACAACCATAAAAGGCTCTGTTTCCTATCTTTGTAACCCCATCAGGTATTACAACCATTCTGAGATACTTATTATTCTGGAATACGCTATCTCCTATCGCCACAACATCATAGCCGTCTATCTGCTCAGGAATGGCGAGACTTCCGACGTAGCCGTTATACTCTGTAATGGTAGCCTTGTTTTCTTCGTCAAGGGTATAATCCCATAAAATTACGGGTTCTTCTGCCACTGAAGGGATGCTACCGCCTACCCATGCACTTGATACGTTTGCCTGGTATCGTGTACCAAGTTTTGAGTCTGAAGGAGATGTGTACTTGGCATCATCGTTGACAATTGTACCGCCTGTATTTACACCCTTCATACATTTCTTTACCTGTTTGCCTTCGTCAAAATGAAGATGCAAATAGAAGGGGGAGTTGCTTCTGTTGAAAATATCAATGTCTTTATTAACTTTTTTCCCGAATGCAGATGCACTGACTCCTGCTTTAGCATACAGCCAGGCAGCTAAATCCTCACAGTGTGTAGGAGAAGTATTATCGCCGTAAACCTTCATAGAAAGCTTTGCCTGTATTCCTGTTTCGGCATAGACTTCTCCTTTTATTACATCTGCTATATTTACGTTTGCAGACAGTTTAAGCCCCAGTTTTGCATCTACTTCTGCCGTCAGAGTGAATTGTTTTTTTCTGAAATCAGAAAAAGCTCTTAAATTCCGACCGTTATATTCTACACCTACAGAAAAGCTACCGAGATAAACTGCAATTATCTTACCGGATAAAGAAACAACAACTTTTAAAGAAGCGGAAACCGGTCCGTAATTCACAGTTCCAAGAGTGAGTGTCGTTGTTGATGGCGTTTTGGCACTTGCTGTAAGCTGAGCCTTAAGCTCTGTATCACCTGTCAGCTTTACAAATCCCCAGTTTATAGAAAACGGATTGTTCCATTTTATATAGTGCTCTATCTGAAGATTCTTTAAATTACACTCTACGTCAACCTTAAGACCATTTGCGAGATTTATGGGTCTCTTTGCTATGATAGAGCCGATGTAAACTGTTTCACCTGACTTAGCGGCATAGGCTGCCGCTTGCTGTTCATTTTCGATATATATGAGTTCAACATCTTCTTCAGGCTCAAAATTAGATAAATCCGCACTAAATGTGCCCGATGACAATACCTGCTCTATAGCATCCTCAGGAGGATCTGTAACGTCTACAACAATATAGCCGTTACCGCTGACTATGGAAGAAGCAGTATGTACAAAGGGGAATCCGTCTCTCCATACAACAAAGGTATCACCAACAGAAAGTTCTATTGAAGTGTTGTTAATAACAACAGTATCGTTATCAGTAAATCTTATTGTTGTAGCTTCTGTATAATCAATTACGTAATCTGCAAAAACATATTTGTTTTCAACTGTTTCATCTACGACACAGGTTTCAACGACTGCTGCCGCATCGGTCAGCATTTCCTCTGCTTCATCAGAAGTTACAGCGCTGTCGGGCAGGAATTTGCCGTCTGATAAAGCAAACCAGCCTCGCTCTACAGCAATCTGAAAATCATCTATGCAATCTGCATAGGCTTCGTCAGTGCTTTCAGAGAAAGTATAGTCATTCTCCTCGCTGTCAAATTCAAAACCAAGGCAGAAATTGAGCGTAGTTGCCGCAAGCTGTCTTGTTACGATTTCTTCAGGTTCAAAAGCTTCGCCGTACGGAATGTCCATTACGCCGAATTCGATAGCCAGCATAATGTCATAATAGTACTCGTAGCTTGAATCGATATCTGTAAAATAGTTATCGGGACAGTTATCCTCCTCGATATACATATCGAATACGATAGCTAAATTATGCATCCATTCAGCCTTTGTTATTCCGTCTTCATCGCCGTATATAAGCTCCGAATCGGACGGAACAATGCCGACAGGATTAGAAGTACTGCCTGTTATATCAGTCTTTTTTACTGTCGTGGTTTTTGTAACTGCAAAGCCGCCGAAATCAATTCCGGCAACATCGGGAGTTACAAAGGTTGTGAATATCATTGCGACTGCCATAACAGCTGACATTATCCGCATTGATAGCTTCTTCATAAATTTACCTCCATAGTATAATTTCAGGATATAATCCGTTATATATTATTTTAACCTGTTTCAGATTAAAAGTCAATTCGGATAATCACTAATAATTGACAGGCGGTATTATAAAAAATACACAAAATTTAACCTATTTCAGATTATTTTATATAGTTTTTCCTAAATAAAGGTATAATTTATGTTGTGGGGACTTGTTCCCACAAGCAACCGTCAGGTTGCCGACGCAAAGCGTCGAATATACGTTTCAAGGTTCTCTCAGCCGTCGAAATCTTCGATTTCGTAAGCGGTGTGAGGTTCTTCTAATTTATTTATACAGATTCTGACAGAAAGAGGTGGATATTACGTATAAGCGATTACGGGATTTAAGAGAAGATGCAGACCTCAATCAGACGCAGGTCGCAAAAGTGCTGAATATGTCCCAGACGGGCTATTCGAAATACGAAACCGGCGAAAATGATATCCCCACTATTATCCTGATAAAGCTTGCTGAATTCTATAAAACCAACGTGGATTATATACTCGGGCTCAGCGACAATCCGGGATATTATAAGGAGCTTTGACTCACCCTTTAGCAGGGTGAGTTTTTTTGGCAAAAAAATCCCGCTCTTCTTTACGAAGAGCGGGAAGGCTTTATAAATTTAATCTTATCTGCAAAGATCCTTGCCGCAGATGAGCTGAACGCCGTTTTCTGTCAGCACCTTAATTGCTGTGTCGGTGTCCTCTACTCTGATTACGATATCTGCTCTGCCTGCAGTCTTACCCATAACGGAATACATATATTCAACGTTTATATTGCATTCGTTTATCTTGCCCATTACGTTATATAATGCACCTGATACGTCGGGGATCGTGAAAGCGATAACCTTTGTTACAGCCGCTGTGCAACCGTCATCGTGAAGAGCCTTTAAAGCCTTTTCAGTATTGTCAACGATAAGGCGGAGAATACCGAAATCAGCTGTATCGGCAATAGTCATTGCACGGATGTCGATTCCGTTCTTATTAAGAACCTCCATAAGCTCTGCAAGTCTTCCTGTCTTGTTTTCTACGAAAACGGAAATCTGATCAATAAGCATAAATAAATCCTCCTTATTTCTTTTCAAATTTATTCTTTATCTGTCTGTTGTCGATTACTCTTACAGCCTTACCCATAGAACGTGCGAGAGTCTTGGGTTCAAGCAGCTTTACGTTGATACCTACGCCGATAGCGGAATCGATAGCGGACTTTACCTTCTTGCGATAGTTTTCAAGAGTCTTTACGCCGTCACCGAACATATCAGGTCTTGTTTCAAGCTGAATTTCGAGAGTATCAAGATTGTTTACTCTGTCAACAACCAGTAAGTAGTTTGTAGCCTTTTCATCAACGGAGAGAAGAGCGGATTCGATCTGTGAGGGGAATACGTTTACGCCTCTGATGATAAGCATATCGTCTGTTCTTCCCTGAGGCTTAAGCATTCTTACGTGGGTTCTTCCGCATTCGCACTTATCGTAAATGAGAGTTGCGATATCTCTTGTTCTGTAACGGATAAGAGGAAGCGCTTCCTTGGTTATACAGGTGAATACAAGCTCACCCTGACTGCCTGCGGGTAATACTTCAAGAGTATCGGGATCGATAACCTCTGCAATGAAGTGATCCTCACAGATATGCATACCGCACTGGTATTCGCATTCGCAGGAAACTGAAGGTCCCATGATTTCGGAAAGTCCGTAGATATCGTAAGCCTTGATACCAAGACCTTCTTCGATCTGCTTTCTCATTTCATCTGTCCAGGGCTCTGCACCGAAAAGACCTGCCTTTAATTTGAAGTCTTCCTTCTTGAAGCCCTTTTCCTCCATCATCTCAATAAGAGAAATTGCGTAGGAGGGAGTCATACAAACGATGGATGAACCGAAATCTCTGAACATTTCAAGCTGTCTCATACTGTTACCTGCTGATGCAGGAATTGCTGTAGCGCCTAACTTTTCTGCGCCGTAGTGCATACCAAGACCGCCTGTGAAAAGTCCGTAGCCGTAAGCAACGTGAACGTAATCGTCCTTGGAGCCTCCGATATTGCATAATGCTCTTGCGGCACATTCTGCCCAGATGTCAATATCCTTTGCTGTATAGCCTACCACAGTCTGCTTGCCTGTCGTACCGGAGGAAGCGTGGATACGTACAACCTCGGAGCTGGGTACTGCAAACATACCGTAGGGGTAATTATCTCTTAAATCCTGCTTTGTCGTAAAGGGGAGCTTGCTTAAATCCGCTACAGTCTTTATGTCCTCGGGCTTGACGCCTGCCTCGTCCATCTTCTTTCTGTAGGGTGCTACGTTTTCGTAAACTCTTCTTATCGTGTTTGAGAGTCTGTAGGACTGGAGTGCTTCGATCTCACTGCGGGGAGCGCACTCGATGTCTTTGTTCCAATAAGCCATTGGTTTTGCCTTTCTTAATATATCTCATTAAATTTGCCGACAATTTTATAAAATCGCCTCATCATTAAAATTTTATCACATTTGCACGCAAAAGTCAAATAAAATCATAAAAACGATTGAAATTTGTTTAAAAGTGATAATATAGGGCTGAAAAGTCTGTTACTTTGTTACTTAAATTTTGCGATAAATTTAAGTAAAAATTTTTAATCAAGCTATTGCAATTTAGAAAAAAGTATGTTATACTTTATTTATCGGGCTTAGTAAAAGCTCAAACGGAAAATAAATTTCAAGGAGAGAAAACCAATGAATGTAAAAATCATCAACGGTACATCATTACCCAACATTCCCTGGCAGGAGCGTCCCGCTGGCTGCAAGGACATTATCTGGCGTGCAGATAACAACCCCATCATCCCCCGTGATCTTCTTCAGAAGAGCAACTCCATCTTCAACAGCGCAGTTGTTCCCTTTGAAGGCAAGTTTGCAGGCGTATTCCGTGTAGACGACAAGGAAAGAAACATGGCTATCCATGCCGGTTTCTCCGATGACGGTATCCACTGGAACATCAACGAAGAAAGAGTTGAATGGATCAACGACGATCCCGAAACAGCTGCAGCTAACCCCTGGCAGTACGGCTACGATCCCAGATGCGTATGGATCGAAGACAGATACTGGATCACATGGTGCAACGCTTACGGCTGGAAGCCTACAATCGGTGTGGGCTGGACAAAGGATTTCAAGGAATTCCACCAGTGCGAAAATGCATTCCTCCCCTTCAACAGAAACGGTGTATTATTCCCCAGAAAGATAAACGATAAGTACGTTATGTTCTCCCGTCCTTCCGACTCAGGTCATACACCCTTCGGCGATATGTACCTTTCACAGTCTCCTGATATGAAGTACTGGGGCGAACACAGACACGTAATGGGACCCTTAAAGAGCTGGGAATCCAAGAAGATCGGTGCAGGTCCTATTCCGATTGAAACAAGCGAAGGCTGGTTAGTATTCTACCACGGCGTTCTCGAAAGCTGCAACGGCTTCGTTTACAGCTTCGGCGCTTGCATCCTCGACATCGACAAGCCCTGGATCGTTAAGTATCGTTGTGCTGAATATCTCATCAACCCCCGTGAAACATACGAATGCATCGGCGACGTTCAGAACGTTACCTTCCCCTGCGCAGCTCTCTGCGACGCTGACACAGGCAGAATCGCAATCTACTACGGTTGTGCTGATACCTGCGTTTCTATGGCATTCACAACAGTTGACGAGGTTGTTGAATATACAAAGAACCACAGCAGTGTTTGATTTTAAAAGTTTTTAAACTTCATTACGTAATAAAACCGTCGGAAGCGAAAGCCTCCGACGGTTTTGCTATACAAAAAAATCGTGATTCACAGACGTGAATCACGATTTATTATTTATTCTTATTTTGCGGCAATTTTTCCGCTCTTATCCATCTGGGCAATACCGTATTCCATGCGTATCTTACCGCCCGTGTAGAGCTTTTCAAAGGTTTCTACTATT
>JAFTVY010000072.1 GCA_017465545.1 Ruminiclostridium sp. | reverse complement strand
GAAAAGTGAAGAGTTAATAGTGAAAAAGTAAAATCGACAAGTCTCTGTCGAAACTTGTCGATTTTTGGCTATGGGCTACAAAAAAGATATTTTCGGCAGTTTTGCGTATAAATTCGAACCCTAGTAAAATATAATGCTTTTCGACTAAAGGGAGAAAAGCTTCGTCAGCACTTCTTCACTATTCACTATTACTTATTACCTAATCGACAAGTTTCGAAAGAGAAGAGTGAAAAGTGAAGAGTTAATAGTGAAAAAGTAAAATCGACAAGTCTCTGTCGAAACCTGTCGATTTTTGGTGGAGCCGAGGAGAATCGAACTCCTGTCCGAAAGCAAATCCGCCAACCTTTCTACACGCTTAGTTTATCTTTTGAAATTCCCTCACAGCACTCCGACAAACAGGATTGCTGATACGGTAGCCCTTTGGTGCGTTAACAGCTACAAGGCTCTTGCTGAAAACGTTGGCTGCTGGTCGACGCCCTGGCTGAGATCGCAGCGGTTCTCAGGAGGACGGCAGTGCGCTTAGGCAGCTGCTAATTCAGATCTATTGTCTGCGTTTAATTTTAAGTTTGCCCCGTTTAAAGAGATAAGGCGATCTCTGCGTGCTTAGTCGGGTTCACTACCCCCGTCGAAACCTTTACGGCCCCATTTATATCTCTTTAAGATAGTAAGTATATCATATCTTTTTGATTTTGTCAACTACTTTTTTATTTTTGACGGAAAAATTTTTATTAATCAAAAATCGCAGTCAAAAAACTGCGATTTTAAATATATTTTATTTTTTTCCCGCCGTTTCGCTTTCTTCGGATAAAACGAATTGATAAAAGGCGGAATTGCCAGAGGCGGCACGCCTCATTCAATAAAATATGTTGCTTCCATATCTGCGGTGCTTAATGCAAAGGCGAGAGGGAACATCTCAAAGGCTTTGCCTACGTTGCCCTTTTCTTCACTTCCTGAAAAGCCCATATGGTATCTTATCGCAAAAGCTTCTTCTCTTGTAAGTCGCATAAAGCCGGTTATCATATATACCGATTTTTCACCGTGTCCGTAGGGGAGCTTATCCTCAAAATAATACGTAGGTACCGCTTCCCACACGCCTTGCTCGTTCTTTACGTTTCTTGTACCTCTTACGTATACATTCGCCTTGCACATATCGTGGAGCAGGGCACAGATAACTATACTTTCGTCGCTGTAATTCAGCTTGTATTCCTCTTTCACTCTCGGTCTGTCAAGATAATTCCTGAGACAGTCGTACACGTTGAGCGAATGAAGTGCCAGACCGCCGTCAAAAGAGCCGTGGAATTTTGTGCTTGCAGGTGCGGTAAAGAAATCACTCTTGTTTACAAGATAGTCGAGTAATTTATCTGCACCCTCTCTTTTCACGTGGGTAGCGAATAAATCGAGAAATCTCTGCTTGTTGTCGTTTATCTGCTGTGCTGTAAGTGACATAAATTTATCTCCTGTCTAAAATCTGCCCCGATGTTTCACGGGGCAGTTACTGTTATTTATATTTATGATTATTCACCGATTGCTATGCTGTCAGGGAAAATATTACTGCTTTCATCCTGAGAAAGATACGTGGTGCTGATGAAGCCCTGAACTATTGCTCCGTCAGAAATTGAGATAGCGCCTGCCTTGATATCACCGAATACTACAGCGTCTCTGTCAAGCTGTGCCTTGCCGGAAACCGTGAGGTTACCCTTCATCTTGCCGTTTACCGTGGCTACCTGAGAGGTGAGATTACCTATGAGCATTGATTCGCTGCTCATTGTAGCCTGTCCCTTTAAGGTGATGTCGCCCTGAACGGATGCGGCGTTCATAACTGCGTTGTCGCAGGTGATATTACCTACAACCTTGCCGTTTACGCTTACGTTCTTGGTAGTTTCTACGCTTCCCTTGATACTGCCGTCAATCTTCATATCTGCAAAGGAACGTACGTTACCGTCGATAATAGTGTTCTTGGAGATGATGGTTGTTTCGGATGCTTCCTGACGTGCGCCCTGGGGATTTGCGAAGGGCGTTGACATAGGTGCTGGGGCGGTCTGCTGTCCGCTGTATGAAGTGCCGTTATTAGGATTGTTAAAGCCGTTGCTGAAGCTATGTGTCTGTTCTGCCACTGGTTCTTCCTCCTTGGTTTCAGGTTCTGCGGCAACTTCAGCCGCTGTTGTTTCTTCCTGTACAGCCTCTTCCTGCACAGCGTTTATCTCTTCGGTTTCGCTTGCGTCATTCATATATGATGCAACGTCCTTGATTTCGGTCTTTTCCTGCTCCTTTGCTTCCTTAGGGCTTGTAAGCTCTCTGAATGCCTGGGAAAAATTATCCTTCAGTCCCATTTTTTATCCTTCTTTCGGTGAATTTAAGTTTATCCAAATTGAATCGGTTCCGTCTTCTGTGACAGAGTGCCGAATTTATAGCCTTTGTTTTTCAGCGCCTTGATGATATCCTCTATTACAAGAACGGTATTTTCTCTCATTCCCGTATCGTGGAACAGTATAACCGGCGTTGACAGCTCGTAAGAGTCCTTCAGTACGGAGTTGTAAAGCTGTGTCCAGTTGTAGCCCTGCCAGTCGTTGCTATCTACGTTCCAGTCAAAATACTGGAATCCACGGCGGCTCATCTCCGCAATGATTTCTTCTCTTGTGTCCTCGTTATAATCGTTTATGCTTCCGCCTGCAAAACGGTAAATATCCGCCTTGTATCCGGTTGCGTCGTATACAAGACTGTACGCCTTGTAGAAATCGTCTAAAAACGCCTTTGGTGAGCTGTATATCTCTTCATAATCGTGAGAAGAGCTATGTATTCCTATCGTATGCCCCTCGTTGATGATTTTTCTCAGGAGTGAGCGGCAGTAAACCGTATCCTCAGGCACTACGAAAAACGTAGCCTTGACGTTTTCCTGCCTTAAATACATCAGTATGTTTTCGGTCAGTATCGACGGACCATCGTCAAAGGTGAGGTAAACGGTCTTGTCGTCGTTTATATATTCACCCGCATAGGGCGTTACGTACATATCTTCGTATAAAAGAGTGAGATCTTCCGACTGGGAGGGAACTGAGCTTTCAGGCTCTTCCGTAGTGGTCTCGGGAGCAGAGGTCTCAGGCTCTTCCGTGGTAGTCTCTGGAGCAGAGGTCTCAGGCTCTTCCGTGGTAGTCTCTGGAACAGAGGTCTCAGGCTCTTCTGTAGTAGTCTCGGGAACGGAGGTATCCGTATTTTCGGGAGTGATTGCGGATACAGGTTCTTCGGTTTCTGAATAGTCCGACGTGTTTTCAGTATCGGAGCTGTCAGTTGCCGAAGAATCATCCGACGCTTCATCTTTATATTCTCCGCTTGCAATTATAGAATTCAGCCTGTCTATTTCGGCTGACTTGCTGTTATTATCACATAGAAGGACAATGCACAGAATCGTGGGGACTATAATAAGCAATGCGACGACAGTTAGAATCAGATGCTTGAAAAATCTGACGCTGCCAAAATACAAGCAAACCACTCCTCACATTGATATATATGTTATTATGATACAATATTCGACAGGTTTTGTCAAGAGAGGTTGCGGATTTTTTAACTGAATATGAATTTTTCTCGGAAAAATTGTCGCACATTTCTGAAATCCTGATTGTAAATTAGTGCAAATTTCACTAATTTTGAATAAAATTTTATTTATTTTTTATAAAATGCAAAAATACGGTTGTAAAAAAATCGGAAATGTATTATAATAGTTATGTTAATGAGTTGTATGCCGATACGAGAAATATATCGGCTTTGCAATAAAACTGGAGGGTGATTTTTTTGAATACCGAAGAGATCAGATGGATATCCTACTACGGTAAGGATACAGGTACAATTAACCAGTCATTTTACGATAAGGTAAGGCAGTTCGGCTTCTGTCTCGTGCTTGACGAGTACGGTTCCCAAAAGGCGTCCAAGGCACAACTTGCCATTCTTGACGCTATACAGGGCAAGAGTATGCCGAATATACTTCTTGTCTGCCCCAAGCATCTTATGCATAACTGGTACAGATCCATTGTGACAAACGACGGTGTCGATTTCAAGATGATATCCGGTGCGTCCAGATCTATAAATACCTTCGATGCAGAAATGTCCAATATGTTCATTATTGCAGAAGAGGCGGTAAAGGCTGACAACAGCATTCTTTCCCAGGCTGAGCAGGCAGGTCTTACGTGGGATCTTATCATTATCGATGCCGGACTCAATACCGATGGAATAAACAGCAGTCTCTATCTTGAACATATAAAGACAAAGGCAGAAAAGCTTGTAGTGTTCTGTCCCGTTCCCTGCGACTACGAAGGAAATTACGACGATATAAAGAATCTCGTAAAGGGACTTATGAAGGATGAGGAAAAGTCAAAGGTGGTTGACGATATCAACTTCTCCAAGCAGACGATCCGTTTCAATCCCTACGAGCCGGTTATGCGCTACTATGATACCGAGGTATATGACGGCGAGGTAGCAAGAAACGTGGTTATGCTCGATTACGAATTTCCTGCTGATTTTATCGCATCTTCAAGAAAGCTTGTTGACATCAAGACGGGACTTCCTTTATATCAGCACGGCGGTAACATCTTTGAAGAATACGGTCTTGAAGCAAAGAAGGTATATACAAAGCCCGCTTACAATATGGCGGACGTAGAGGAGCTTCGTAGCGTAGATAAGAAGCTTGACTGCTTCCTTACAAAGCTTGAGGAGGTTATGGAGTCCTCACTCACAAAGACGGTCGTATACTGTGTAACAGGTTCAACTATAGCATACTTAAGAAAGGTTCTTGCGGCTATCTACCCCAACAGTGGTAACAGCATCAGAATCGACAGAGGAGACATATTCAATACAAGATACGATCAGTTTACGGAAACCTCCGCAGTCGATAACACAAGAATTGTACTTACGGTAGACAAGATAGGCTCTATCAAGCCTTCTACAAAGACTTACACACATATATTCAACTATGAGCTTCCCGACGATCCCGTTGTGCTTGAGCAGAGAATTGCCCGCCACAGCACAAGAGACGACAAAAATAAGGAATTTATCATTTTCAACGATGCAAACGGACTCTTCGACAGCCGTATGCTGTCAAAGGTGCTTTTCGGCAAGGTGTATACGGCACTTGTAAACGGACTTCCCGGCAGAAACGTACTTTTCGACATTCCTAATGCAGTACAGCTTATAGCAACGGGTATAAGAGATTTACAGTACGTATGCGGATATACAGGCGAGGTTGCAAACAGCCACGACGTAATAGTTCAGTTCAAGAGCGATTTCAACGTTTCTGCAAAGGTTGATATATCAAACTCTGCAAAGGCACACGAATATACGGCACAGAAGCTTCAGAAGATATATGCCGCATTCGGTATTGCTGACAGAATCAAGGATAATTCCACAGACGAAAAGACGCTCAAGGCACTTATCAAGCCTGTGATCGACAGCTATAAGAACTCCCTTCTCTATCTTGACGAAAACAAGAAGATCGAAGCGGTAGGCGGCGACGAGCTGAAGGACTGCCTCAACCACGCAAAGTACAGCCAGTACAAGGCAATGCTTGCAACGGGAGAATTAAGCTCAGGCATCAAGGTAGCACAGAACGCTTTAGCAAATTTCCTGACGGAAAACAAGTATGCAGAGCTTCGCATCTGCGTAAACCAGCTTGACGACGTAATGAGAATGCCTGTTCTTTTAGGTGCATGGCGTTATCTTACTGATGAATATATCATTCAGGATACGTTCAGACAGTTTATGAAAAATTATAACGAAGGAGTGATGTAAGGTGGAGGCATTTCGCAACGAAGAAATATCAGGGCTTTTAGGCGACTTTTATCAGGCGCACGCCAAGGATGACCGTGCTGTAATGGATCAGACGCTGATGAAGATGCAGAATCTGCTTTACACAGGTGAGGCAGACAGTACTCCCTTCAAGGATTACTTCAACTCTGTATTCTCAGGTCGTACTCCCTACAACACCTCCCTTTCGGTAAGTGACTATCCCAAGGAATCGATTCTGCGTGAGCTTATGCAGAACACCTTCGGTTGTTACTATTCCGAGCCTGATATAAAGGTACTGTTCAATTTCGAACAGAATGGTGAAACAAGAATCACCTATAACGAAGACGGCATTACCTTAGAGCAGATTCTGTACTATTTAAGTATAGGCAGAAGTGACGGCGACAAGTCAAGAGAAGGTCGTTTCGGTGTAGGTTCAAAGAGCGTATTTATGAACGTTGAATGGATGAAGCTCCGTTCCAACAACTTCAACTTCCGTATCGTAAACGACGCAGGTATCCTGAAGATACGTGAGCTTAACCTTACAGCTCCTATATTCAAGGGTACGGAAATCGTGTTCAAGGTTTCCGAAGAGGAACAGAACAAGATCAAGGAAAATCTTATCAATCTCACGATCCACAAGGGCGAATACATAAACCTTGTAGAATTCTGCTTTGCTTTCATCAGAAAGAAACAGCTGGGCAGATTCGGTGAGGCTGAAAACAGAGAACGTTCCTTCAATATTGCTGTAATGGAAATGGGCAAGCCCCTTGCCGTATATAAGGTTATCCGTTATCAGAAGAATCCCGAGGACGATCCTACGGTTCGTTTCTTACAGAACGGTAAGAGCGTTATCGAATTCATCTGGCACGAAAATGACGGCTTTGTATATCTTATTCCCTTTGCCGTATCCGCATCCCGTCGTGACACTATAGTAAAGGTACTGCTTGATAAGTACAACTATTTCTCAACCTATGAGCTTACAGGTCTTATCAAGTCAACGGGCGAGGACTTTATAAAGGAAAAGCTTTCAGCCTTCTTTATAAGCGTTCCCAACTCCTATATCACAACTCACAGAACAGGTATCCGTCACGAGTGCGAGGAAGAGGTTTCCGCCGCAATCAGCCGTGACCTTGAATATATGATTGATAAATATTCAAGATACTTCGTTTTAGAGCTTTTACCCAGAACAAATTCCGAAAAATATTATATGAGACCCAAGCACTACGTATTTGAGTTCTTCAGCAACTATCTGAATACAAGTGTTATGGCAAGCAACCTTCAGAGCAAGTTCCACAACAGCCTGTCACTTATGGTTCCGGGCAGAGAAGCAATTATGCCCTATTCCGAGGTTAAGGAAATAGGCTTCTTCTCCACAACGGACGGAGTTTCCAAAAAGGAACACGAGGATGGTTCAGCCTTTACTGAATACATCGAGCAGGAGCTTACAAAGATGAAGGCGGACGTTACTGATCTTCCTGATAACATCATTATGGCTTCCTACAACTGGTCTGACGAAGAAACCGAAGAAGAGGGCAGTGAGTTCTGCTACAACTTCAATTTTGGCGGCAACACCTACGTGCTTGACAGCGAAAAGAATCCTGCTATCAAGGATTTCGGTATCAGCTTCGGCTTCAGAAGTATCGTAAGCTTAAAGCTCGGCAAGTACGTTGTCAACGATGCAGTTGCCAACGAAGAGGCTCTTATCGGCGCCTTCGGACTGTTTGACGCTATGTACGGTCAGGACTATAAGATCGGTATGCGTTACTATCAGTTCAACGTGCGTTACCGTGACATTCAGCACAACTTCGACGTTGCAAGAATGACGGTAGGTAACCTCAAGAAGGTTTACGACTGCGTAGTAGCACACAAGAACAACTTCGAGAATCACCAGATTTATAACGAAGTTATCAATATGCTGATAAACAGCTTTACACAGGGTAAGGACACAATGACCTTCCTGCGTGAAATGAAGGAGCAGGGCTGTGACATCACGTTACAGCTTGACATCAACAAGAAGTTCCGTTTCGCAGCCTACGGCAAGCAGTTTATGATTCCCGGCAGTATCACCAATGCCGATCTTCTTGAAATCATCGGTGACGTTTACGCCCTTATCAACTGCGGTATGTTCAACGGCCGTGTATTCGACTTCCCCTTCTCAAAGTCCGGTTACTCCTTCGAAAAGGCTTCTCTTATGAGCCTTCTCAGAAGCTACGACCTTACGGACGAAAAGGTTTCTTCCGTTATCCCCAGCCTTTATATCTGTGACCTCAAAATTCCGAGAATCGCACTTTTAGGCGAGGGCAACAAGATTATTCGTATCGTTGATATCAATGATGAGATAACCGAGGAAGAACGTAAGAATATCACAAAGTACGTAATACTTAAGGATGACTGCACAAAGCCCGAATTCTCAAAGTATATCGAATATCTGCTTGTTGGCGAAAACAACAACATTTTAAGCCAGTTCTACTCCAGCACGGAAGAACCCAACCAGGTACTTCTCGATCAGATACCCTACTATTATAAGCCTCTGCCTACTATCACAAGAGGCGAGCTTAACTACCTGCGTGAGCATTACAAGACTTTAAGAGGTCTTTCTAACCTCAGAATCTACCGTAACTACTTCGCTAAGGATATAAACGGCAAGCTCTTCGGTTATGGCGGTATCTGTTCTTGCTGCGGCAACGAAACAAGCATCATCAATAACTACGTAATCAAGGGCTTTGAAGTAGGTCTGTTCAAGGACGACAAGGAAGAAAAGTTCAAGTTCTCACTCTATATGTGTGCCAATGACTCCTTTGCCGCAAGCGGCTGGGTAATCGAGGACATCAGCATAGGTGGTATGAGTCCCTTCCTCTGGCTTGAAGAGATCGAAAAGTGCGAGGCTATTCCTCCTGAGTTCCTGCTGTGTACCATCAAGTACCGCAGTCAGCTCACTTACGATATTATCGGTAGCGAAACCCGTGAACACGGTGATATGATAGCTTTAGAAAGCGTAAGCGACGGCGAACAGCAGACTATGGATCTTATCCTTACACCTCTTATGCTTGCAAAGTGGTTAGAAGATAACCTCTCTGATGAATACGTAGCAGGCGACGCTGAATAAATCAAGATATAGACGGCGAAAAACCGAGTTTTACTACATCTTGAAAAACGATAACAATTATTAAATCCTCTCCCGAAAGGGAGAGGATTTTTTGTTTAAAATACACAAAAAGACGCCGTGAAATTTGGCGTTATTTTTTTGGTATTTTTTTTAAAATGACGAGTCCACCCCTTGAATTTTTGATTCAGGAGTTGTATAATATATTTGGACACTTTTTTTCACTTTTGGGGTGTTTTTACCAACTTTTGAGGTGAAATTCTTGAAAATCACCCATAAATTATAAAAAATAAGGAAGGAGAGGGATACGGTATGTTCGGTGCACACAAATCAACACTTGATGCCAAGGGCAGAATGAATATACCGATAAAGCTTCGTGAGGAGCTTGGTGAAACCTTCTTCCTTGCTAAAAATATAGGTACAAGATGCATAAGAGTATATTCCGAAGCGGAATGGGATGCTCTTATGAAGAGCCTTGACGAGCTTCCTCCCGTAAAGACGCAGACTATCAGAAGATATCTGGTCGGTTCTGCAGATAAATTAGTAGCAGACAAGCAGGGAAGAGTCTCGGTAAACAGCGAGCTTATAGCCTATGCCGGACTTACTACCGACGTTATGGTTATCGGTATGGGTAAATCGGGTATGGCGGAAATATGGGACAAGGCGGCTTGGACAGAGTTCAACGAAAGCCTTGATACCGAAGAAGAGGTAAGAAGAATAGCAGAAGAGCTTGGAATGTAAGCCTTAAAGCTGCATAGGAGGAATAAAAATGAGTGAAAAACAAATTCATATACCTGTGCTGCTTTCAGAAACTATAGAAGGACTTGCAATAAAGCCCGACGGAATATACGTGGATTGTACCACAGGCTTTGCAGGTCACTCCCGTGAGATTGCAAAAAGGCTTGACGGTGGCAGACTCATCGGCTTTGACAGAGATCCGGATGCGGTAAAGGCTGCTGAAGAAGTATTAAAGCCCTATAATCATATACTAATAAATAAGCAATTCTCCTTCTTTTCCGAGTCACTTGCTGAAATTGGTGTGGAAAAGGTTGACGGAGTGCTGATGGATTTAGGCGTTTCTTCCTATCAGCTTGATACTGCAGAACGTGGCTTTTCCTATCACGAGGACGCACCTCTTGATATGAGAATGAGCAAAAGCGGACTCAGTGCTTATGACGTGGTAAACGAATATCCCGCAGCACAGCTTGAAAAAATACTTTTCCAGTATGGCGAAGAAAAATTCGCAAGAGGGGTAGTTTCGGGCATAATAAAACAAAGAGAGCTTGCCCCTATAGAAACTACTCTTCAGCTTGCGGAGATTATAAAAAGAAACGTACCGCTTAAAGTCAGAAAGGAAAAGAACCCCTGCAAGAAGACCTTTCAGGCAATCCGCATAGAGGTAAACGGAGAGCTTGACGAACTGGTAACAGGTCTTGACAGCGCCTTTGATGCGCTGAACGTGGGCGGCAGACTTGCGGTAATAACCTTCCATTCGATAGAGGACAGAATAGTAAAGAATAAATTCAAGGAATATTGTACGGGTTGCACCTGCCCCTCTTCTTTCCCCGTTTGCGTTTGCGGAAAGACGCCAAGAGGCGCACTTGTAAACAAAAAACCGATAATTGCAGGCGACGAGGAGCTTTCTGTAAACGTCAGAAGTCGCAGTGCAAAGCTCAGAATAATAGAAAAGCTCTGAAATAAAGATAAAAGGATAAGATAATACAGAGGTAATCAAAAGGAGAAAAATTATGAAGGACGCATATAACAGAACAAGTACAGCATATGATTTTGCGCTGTTTGATACAACGTTACGTAAGCCCAAGGAAGAAACCGAAAAGGCGCCCGAGCTTGAGGTCGTTTCCGTCTCAGCGTCAAAGAGAGGCAATCCGGTGGCTATTATAATAGTGGCGGCGATGTTTACCATATTACTGATGGCGTTCATCCTTTGCAAGGCGGCGCTCAGCGAGGTAAATCTCCGTGTCAGCCAGAAGCAGGATATTCTTGACGAGACTAAGGCAACCAATACGGCTATTATGGCAGAGCTTAACGGCTCGGTATCCCTTGAGCAGGTTGAACAGTACGCTGTGGACGAGCTTGGTATGCAGAAGGTAGTACACGCTCAGGAACAGTATATCGAAATGGATACGGGTGCTATGACCGAAAACGCAGAGGATAGCAACGATGGTTTCCTGTTCGGTATCGGCAACTGGATAAGCGGAATAGTGGAATATCTGGGAATCTGATGAATATAAATTAACAAGCCGCAAAAAGCGGTGGAAAAAGCTCCTTTTTTGAATTCAGCCATGCTGTTTTTGAAAAAGGATAAAGCTTTTTATTGAAGTATTTTTAAAACGCTTTTAAGGAGATACAATGCACGGAAAACTTACAGAGGAAATGAAAAGAAAGATAGCCGCTATAGGATTTTTCCTTTTGGTGGTTATGTCAATATACGTAGCAGGCTTTCTTTTTTACTGGTCTGTTATCCAGCACGATTCTATGCTTACAGAAGCAGAGAATCAGCAGCAAAGAGAGATAACCATCTTAGCCGACAGAGGCAATATCTATGACAGAAACGGCAAGGTGTTAGCCCAGAATACCCCTGCCTGGGATATAATACTCTGCGCAGGTGAAATAAGACGAATCAACTTCGACGAAGAGGGCAAGGACGAGGAAAGAGACGAGGAAAACTACAGAACCGAAAGAGATTTCATCTGCAGAAATATAGCCGATATTCTCGGAATCGATATGCAGACTCTTGTAGAAGCCTGCGATAATTATGCAAATCAGTGGGACTTCGTTGCCAAAAAGCAGGTAGACAGAGAGACTGTTTCAAAAATAGAAAAATTCATGAGCGATAACCGTCTTAGCCACGTTATGTGCTATGCGAGAGAAAACAGCATCCGTTATTACCCCAACGGTACTCTTGCGGCAAACGTTCTCGGCTTTGTAAACGCCAACGGCGGTGCATACGGTATAGAATCCTATTATGATAAATACCTTACCGGCGTAAACGGAAAGCTTGTTACTACAAAGGACCAGCAGGGCGACGATATGCCCTACGGTTATGAGATGCTTTACGAAGCAAAGCAGGGTAATAACCTTGTACTTACAATAGACGAAACCCTGCAGTATTATCTTGAAAAAAATCTCGAAACGACCGTTTCACAGCACAAGATAGAAAACAGAAGCACAGGCATTATCATGAATGCCAAGACGGGAGCGATCCTTGCGATGGCAACCTATCCCGGCTTCAACCCCAACGATCCCACCTATATATTCTTTGAGAAGGACAGATATGCGCTGGCACAGATGTCCGACGATAAAAAGACTGAAGAAGAAATAGATAAGGCACGTCAGGAGCTTTGGGGCAGACAATGGCAGAACAAGGCGGTAGGCGAGCTTTATATCCCCGGCTCTGTATTCAAGATCTTCACCTGTGCGGCGGCTCTTGAAGAGGAGAAGGTAAGCCTTGACAGCTCCTTCCTTTGTACGGGCGTTGCAGAGGTAGCGGGAACTCATATCAAGTGCTGGAGCTCAGCAGGACACGGCACGTCAAATCTTACAGAAGCGATGATTCATTCCTGCAACCCTGCATTTATTCAGATAGGACAGCTTTTAGGTCAGGATAAATTCACAAAGTATTTCGAGGCCTTCGGCTTTACCGAAAAAACGGGAATCGACCTTCCCGGTGAGGCGGATTCACTTTACGTACCCCTTTCAAATATGGGTATAGTTGAGCTTTCCAGCTCGGCATTCGGACAGACCAATAAGGTAACTCCCATACAGATGGCAACGGCAGTCTGTGCCGCAGTAAACGGCGGTAAACTGCTGACTCCCTATATAGTAGACAAGATTGTAGACGGCAACGGCAACGTGGTAGAAGCAACCGAGACTGTTGTAAGACGTCAGGTTATAAGTGAAGAGACCTCCGCTACAATGAGAAAAATATTAGAGGACGTAGTAAACTACAACGGCGGTAGTAACGCCTATATCAGCGGATACCGTATCGGTGGTAAGAGTGGTACGTCAGAAAAGATCGACGATTTCAACAGCGGTAAGCACGAGGAGCTTCGTTACGTGGCAACCTTCTGTGCGGTAGTACCCGCAAACGATCCCGAATACGTAATGCTTGTAGTGGCTGATGAGCCTACTTCGGGATATATCTACGGTAGTGCTATTGCGGCACCCGTCGTATCGGCAGTATTCAAGGAGGGACTTGAATACCTCAATATCTTCCCCCAATACACCGAGGAAGAGCTTAAAAACCAGGACGTTTCCGTTCCTTACGTAACCGGCTACAACAGTATCAGAGCTGAGGCTATGCTTACTGCGGCAGGACTTCAGGCAGAATTTGTAGGAGACGTTGACGAAAACTCGGTAGTAGGCGGACAGTATCCCCAGGCAGGCACCTTTATGCCCAAGGGTGGTAAGGTGGTTATCTATATGGGCGAAATGACGCTTGAGAAGTATGAGCTCAGAGAGATACCCGACGTAAGAGGAATGACGGTAGCCGAGGCGAACAAGGCGATAACCGAAGCGGGCTTCAATATCAAGCTTCAGGGCGCCTTCGGAAGTAATGAGGCTAAAGCTATATATCAGAGTCCTTCTCCGGGTACGATACAGTACAGAGGCGAGGTTATAAAGGTCGACTTCCTTGTAAATGATGAAACAGGCTGATGAGGTGAGTGTTATAAAGCTTTATGATATATGCAGACCCGCAAAGGAGCAGGGTGTAGAAAACTGCGAAATAACGTCCGTTACAGACAATACCGCAAACGTTACGGAGGGTAGCCTTTTCGTATGCATAAAGGGCGCACGCTTTGACGGTCATACTGTGGCACAGCAGATGATGGAAAAAGGAGCGGCGGCTGTAATCTGCGAGAGGGATACGGGAGCGGAAAATCAGATAATAGTTGAAAATACAAGGCTTGCACTTGCTGAAATCTGTTCCGCCTTCAGCGGCAGTCCCACGAAAAAGCTCGGACTTATTGCGGTGACGGGTACCAACGGAAAAACCACAACAGCACATCTTGTAAAGCATATCCTTACCACACTCGGTAAGAAATGCGGATGTATCGGTACGGCAGGTAACGATCTGTGCGACGGAAGACTTACCGAGTCTCCTCACGGTACACCCACAACACCCGGTAGCGCAACGCTTTATAAATGGTTTTCCGAGATGGTTAAAAACGGTGCGGAATACTGTGTTATGGAGGCAAGCTCCATGGCTTTGTGCCAGCACAGAATAGCCGATGAAAAATTTCTGTCGGCAGGCTTTACAAACCTTACGAGAGACCATCTTGACTATCATATCACAATGGATAACTATTTTGACGCCAAGGCAAGGCTCTTCACTCTTACGGACAATGCGGTAATATGCATAGATGACGATTACGGCAGAATCCTCGCAGAGCGTCATAAGGATACGGCGATAACCTACAGCGTAAAGGAGCAGGCGGATATATATGCTGATTATATAAAGATGACCGCTACAAGCAGCGAATTTATGCTGACAGATAGCAGGGCGGAAAAAACCTGCAGAGTAAAGATAAATATGACGGGGCTTTATAACGTACAGAACGCCCTTTGTGCCATAGCGCTGGTATCAGCCTGCGGTTATGACGTGACGGAATGTGCAAAGGCGCTTTGTAGCTGTCAGGGTGTTGACGGCAGACTGAATACAGTCTATGAAGGCGAGTTTACGGTAATAACCGATTACGCTCACACCGATGACGCACTCCGTAAGATGCTGTCAGCAATAAAGCCGATGGTAAAGGGCAGACTTATCTGTCTGTTCGGTGGTGCAGGGGAAAGGGACAGAGAAAAGCGTCCTATGATGGCAAAGGCGGTATCGGAATACGCCGACGTGCTTGTGATAAGCTCTGATAACCCTGCAAGCGAGGATCCCGTCGCAATAATAGAAGAGGTCTGGGAGGGTGCAGATAAAACGCTCCCTTGTATAAAGGAGCCTGACAGAAGGCTTGCTATAGAAAAGGCACTTGCTATGGCAAAAAAAGACGACGTTATCGTGCTTGCCGGCAAGGGACACGAAAGATACCAGATAATCGGTAAGGAATATCAGCCCTTTTGCGAAAGGGAAATAGTAGAGGAAATATTAAGTCGAAAGGAATAATACACGATGAATATACCTGCAACAGTAATTGCGGCAATAGTAAGCTTCGGGATAACCGCACTTTTAGGATTTGTAACTATCCCTGCTCTTAAAAGACTGAAATTCGGTCAGACTATTCTTGATATAGGCCCTGCATGGCACAAATCCAAGGAAGGCACACCCACAATGGGCGGCGTAATGTTTATTGCAGGCTCGATAATCGCCTTTATTACGGGTATAATCATAATGTGGCTGAACGGTGCATTAAGCTTTGAGGCTACAGGTTCGGTAAAGTTTGTCAAGGCTGTCTCCGCAATCGTTATGGCGGTATGCTTCGGATTTATCGGCTTTGTGGATGATTTTATCAAGGTAAAGAAAAAGCGCAACGAGGGACTCACCCCTATGCAGAAGATAATTATGCAGGTGCTTGTAATAGCCGCATACTTTACCTCCCGCATCATCGCAGGCGATACCTCTACCGTAATCAGCTTCCCCTTCTTAGGACAGCTTGATTTATGGTACTTCTACTATCTGATAATGGGACTTGGTATCCTTTATCTTGTAAATGCGGTAAATCTCACGGACGGTGTTGACGGTCTGTGTTCATCGGTAACGGTAGTTTACTGTGCGGCGTACCTTGTTATCTGCTCTCTTGTGGATTTCGGCGAAATGTCTTTAGTAGCCGCAGTAGCAGGTGCAGGATGCCTCGGCTTCTTGGTATGGAATTTCCACCCTGCAAAGGTTATGATGGGTGATACCGGTTCAATGTTTTTAGGCGGTATCGTTACCGCTCTTGGTATCGGCACGGGTACGGAATTCATAATGGTTATCTGTAGTGCAATATATATCTGGGAAGCCTTATCGGTGCTTATCCAGATGACCTACTTCAAGCTTACCCACGGCAAGAGACTCTTCAAAATGACTCCTATCCATCATAGCTTTGAAATAAGAGGCTGGAAGGAAGTGAAGATAGTTGCCGTATTCTCAGCGCTGGAGCTTTTAGCCTGCGGTGTGGGTATAGTGTTACTTTATTTCGGAATACTTTAAGATACTTATTTAATATAATTTCAAGGAAAGGGGAATGGCAATGGCGGACAACGGCAGACTGAACGACGTTTTAGTAAAGAAAAAGAGTAAAGCTCCTTCAATGACTGTAAATAAGCCTGAAGCCGGCGAAGGACAGCAAAGGGAAGTAAAAAGCAGCGCCCCCGTAAAAGAAAAATACGATCATATTATACGTTATGATGCAGGTACAAGACCTGCCACAGAAAAAAAGCCGGTGCCAAAAGCGGCACCCCACAGTTCAGGAAGTGCCTCTGCGGATGAATTCATTGAAAAAGCCTCAGAAAAGGCAACGAGCATTGTCAGGGTATTAAAAGCACCTGACGCACCGCCTACCTGCTGTACCTATTTCAAAAGAAGAGGCAAGGTGGATATACCACTTCTGCTCACTATAATTATTCTTGCCGTGTTCGGTCTTGTAATTATGTCCTCGGCAAGCTACGCCCAGTCACTTTTTGAAAACCGTGACAGCTACGATTCTATAAAACAGCAGATTTACGGTATGCTGATAGGCTTCGGCGCTATGCTGTTCTTTGCCTTTATGGATTATAAAATATTTATTACACCTGTTATTCAGGTGTTCAGACATTTCGGCAGATTTCTCAAGGACTGCGTGGGACTGAAAAAGAAGCCCCTCGACGAATTCAAGGTCAAGGGAAACGGACTTAATGCGGCACATATCCTCTTCTTTATTTTCGCTATGTTCCTTATGATCCTCACCTGTGTTGCAGGTGAAGAGGTAGCGGGTGCAAGACGCTGGATAACCCTTTTCGGAGTCCGCTTCCAGCCCTCCGAGCTTATGAAGATATCCCTTATACTGGTTATGGCGTATATGCTCCAGAGATATTACGAGTCCAGAAAAAAGTATGCGCCGGGCTTTGCAAGATACGTATTCGTTTTTGCACTGTGTGCAATTACCTGTGTAGCACAGAGACATTTTTCGGCGGTTATCATCGTTACGGTTATCTGCTATGCAATGATGTTTGCAGGCGACGTAAGCCTGAGAAAGCTGTTCGGACTTACAGTTTTAATTGTAGTGGCGGCTATCGCCTTCGTGATACTTTTCCCTGATAAGATATCATATATCGTTGAACGTATAGACGGTTGGTTTGCTCCCTTCGGGGATACCACAGATACCACCTATCAGACCAGCCAGTCACTGATAACGATAGGCTCAGGCGGTTTATTCGGCAGAGGTCTCGGTAACTCGATAATGAAATACTACTACCTCCCTGAGGCACAGAACGACTTCGTATTCTCAATCGTATGCGAGGAGCTGGGACTCGTTGGCGGTATCACGGTAATACTGCTTTTCGTATTCTTCGGATACAGAGGCTATAAAATCTCAAAGGGCGCAACGGATACCTTCGGCTCATTACTGGCGTTAGGTATAACGGTACAGCTTGTACTTCAGGCGTTCTTCAATATCGGAGTAGCCTGCAATGCGCTGCCTAATACGGGTATTTCGTTACCCTTCTTCAGCTACGGCAGAACGGCACTTACCATTCAGCTTGCAGAGGCAGGCATACTTCTGAGCATTTCACGAAATTCAGAAACGTAATAGAAAAGGATAAATTTATTATGAAGGTTATTTTTGCGGCAGGCGGCACGGGCGGACATATAAACCCCGCTCTTGCTATGGCGGATAAGCTGAAGGAAGCATATCCCGATATTAAAATTCTGTTTATAGGTTCTCCCGACGGGCTTGAGTCAAAGCTTGTCACAAAGGCGGGCTACGATTTTTCAGCCGTAAAAATGGCAGGAATACAGAGAAAGCTGACTCCCTCCAATATCGTCCATAACTTCAAGGCGGTATATTACTATTTAAGCGCAGGCGGTCAGGTAAAGAAGATATTCCGTGATTTCTGCCCCGATATAGTAATCGGTACGGGTGGATACGTAACCGGTACCGTTCTTAAAACCGCTGTAAAGTGTAAGATAAAGACCGCTGTACACGAGAGCAATTCTCTCCCGGGTGTATCGGTAAAAATGCTCAGCGAAAAGGTCGATCTTGTAATGCTGGGTAGCGAGGATGCAAAAAAGCATCTTGGCAATATGAAAAAATGCGTTGTAACAGGAAACCCCCTGCGTAAGAATATCCCCATAGAAGGCAAAAAGGCGGCAAGGGAAAGACTGGGACTTCCCGACTGCCTTACCATCCTTTCCGCAGGCGGCAGTCAGGGTGCTATGCGTATAAACGAGGCTGTGGCTGAGCTTCTCAGCTACGAGCAGGAAAAGGGTAATATAAACCACATCCACGGCTACGGAAAGCACGGCAAGGATACCTTTATGGAAAGTGTAAGAGCAAAGGGTGTCGACGAAAATAACCCCCACTTTATCCTGAAGGAATATATTGATAATATGTACACCTGTATGTGTGCGGCAGATCTTATAATAACGAGAGCAGGCGCTATGACGCTTACGGAAATTACCGCTATAGGAAGAGCAAGTGTGCTTGTACCTTACCCTTATGCGGCTGAGAATCACCAGTATTACAATGCTCTGACTTTGCAGAATGCAGGTGCAGGCGTTATAATAAACGATAAGGAACTGACGGGCGAAAGCCTTATTGCCAGGGTAAAGGCATTGTGTGATTCTCCCGACGATTTATCCCGTATGTCACAGAATGCGGCAAAGCTTGGCGCAAAGGATTCTGCAGAGCTGTGCCTTGCTGAAATAAAAACACTTCTTAAGAGTTAAAATCCTCTCACAATATCACTCTTACGGGCATAGTATGTAAAAAAACCATAAGAGGTGATAAGATGGAAAGGCAAAAGCTTATTATAAACGGCGGTAATCAGCTGATGGGCGAGATTGCCGTTCAGGGTGCAAAAAACAGCAGTCTGCCCCTGCTTTCAGCCACGGTGCTGATACCCCAGGGAGAATGCATTCTGCATAACTGCCCCCGACTTACCGACGTGGATTATGCAATGCGGATATTATCCTGCATCGGTGTAAAATGCAGAAGAGAGGGCGGTACCGTGATAACCGACGCTTCTGCCCTTACAAACAACGAAATACCCCAGTCCCTTATGAGGGAGATGAGGTCATCCATTGTATTTTTAGGCGCAATGCTCGGCAGAATGAACAGCTGTAAGCTGTCCTTTCCAGGCGGATGCGAATTAGGACCCCGTCCTATAGACCTTCACCTGTCGGCACTACGTGAAATGGGTGCGGAAATTACTGAACAACACGGCTACCTTATGTGCAATGCACCGAAGGGACTGCACGGAGCGGATATTTCTCTTTCCTTCCCCTCGGTGGGAGCAACGGAAAATATAATGCTTGCGGCGGTAAGAGCAAAGGGTGTAACGCAGATACATAATGCGGCAAGAGAACCTGAAATATGCGATTTGGCAGAATTTCTCAGTTCCTGTGGTGCTAAAGTTCTCGGTGCAGGAACCGATATAATAACAGTAGAGGGTGTAGAAAAGCTGTACCCCTGCGAGCATAGAGTGATTTCCGACAGAATAGTGGCGGCAACCTATCTTTCGGCGGTAGCCTGCTGTAAGGGTGAGCTTATCCTGACGGGAGTGCAGTCAGCTTATTTAGGACAGATAATTCCTCTTTTGCAGTCGATGGGATGCAAAATATATTCCTTCGGCAAGGATAGTATATATATAAGGGTGAAGGGCAGACTGAAGGCACCTGCCACAATACGTACAATGCCCTATCCAGGTTTTCCCACGGACGCTCAGGCGTTACTTATGACTGCCACGGCGACGGCACAGGGTACGACGGTTTTCGTGGAAAACATCTTTGAAAACAGATACCGTCACGTCAGCGAGCTTTCCCGTATGGGAGCAAATATAAAGGTCGAGGGCAAGGTGGCAGTAGTAGAGGGAGTATCTACTCTTTACGGTGGTGAGCTTCAGGCAACTGACCTCAGGGGCGGTGCGGCACTTGTTTTAGCGGCACTTTCGGCAGAAGGGAAGTCGGCTGTTACAAGACTTTGCTATATAGACAGAGGATATGAAAATATAGAAGGTGCGTTCAGAACGATAGGCGCAGATATAAAGAGAATTTAAAGGAAGGGAATGATAAGAATGGCTGATAACAGAGGAAGGGATAGCCACAATATGTGGACTGAGATGCCTCCCAGCAGAAAAAATAAACTTCATCAGCCTTTACAGCCGGAAAAACCCGCTGAAGAAAAAAAGTCTTCAGAAGCTCCTGCAAGGGACAAGGGCAAGGCAAAAAAGACGGCAAAGAAACAGCGTCATCCCGTAAAAACAGAAAAGAAAACCCGTGCAGAAAAGGCGAAGAAGGATACTCCGACCTATCTTGAGGATGACGGTACCCTTGCAAAGCCGATGGATATCCAGAGCAAGGTCCTGAAGAATAAGACCAAAAGCAGAAGCGAAAAGGACGATTCAGCTCCTAAAAAAAGCCTCGGAAAAAGAATTTCAGCTCATTTTTCCCGTTACGTTCTTTTTTATCTGATAGGAATTATCATTTTCGTGATTGCAAGCCTCATTCTCTCACGTACCCTGCTTTTCAATATTACAGGCTTTGTAATCAAGGGCGAGACCATTTACAGCGATAGTGAGGTTATAGATAAAAGCGGCATCGAGCTTGGTACGAATCTCAATTCCGTAGATGCGGGACAGGTAGAGCATACCCTTATAGACAGCCTGCCCTTTGTTGATAAGGTGACTGTAAGCAAGGATTTCTTCAGCTCACGTCTTGTGATAACCCTTAACCAGGCAACGCCTATGGCAAATATCGAAACAAATGACGGCGGCTACTATCTTGTATCCGAAAACGGCAGAATACTTGACAGTACCCTTACTGCACCGAATCCCGAATACGTTACCGTTACGGGATTTCATCCCGAATATGCTATTTCAGGCGCATTCCTCTCAGTAGCGGACGAGGGAACACGAAACTACCTGACAAAATTCTTGAAATCCGTAAAGGTGTACGGCAACCTGTACGTTGAAACGGACATAGGCTCAGGCAGAAAGATAGATATACTCTATGACGTTATAGAAGCCTATAAGTCAGTCGATATAGCGGATAAGATAAAATCTATAGATATTAAAAGTATATACTCCATCCGCCTTGATTATGACAACAGATTCGTATTTGATTTAGGCGATGACACGGATATGAAGGTAAAGCTCACTATAGCCAAGAACCTTATATCCAAGGAGGATTTCGCAAACGAATCAGGTGAGCTGGATTTATCAAAGGCGGCAGATCCTGAGCTTGGTATGAAGGTTACCTTCCGTCCCACCTATAAGCCGGGAGATATTCCTTCGGATGATGACGATACGTCAGATCCCGACGATACGTCCGATCCCGATGATACGTCCGACCCCGACGATACGTCCGATCCCGACGATACGTCCGATCCTGACGATACGTCCGACCCCGACGATACGTCCGACCCCGACGATACTTCAGAACCTGACGATATACAGCCGGGTGATACAACGCCCCCTGAGGAGTAATAGCATTATCGCTTAAAATACTACATATAGTGGCGTTTTTAAAAAATCAAACAAATTGTGCAGAAAATTTTTGTAAACTACTTGCAATTGTCTGTGAAATCTGCTACAATAATAAATGGAATTTTATACACTAAAACAGGAGGAAAATAAAATGGCGGATAAAATGAATTTTGATTTTGATATAGAAGAATTTGAGCGTGATGTCAAGATAAAGGTTGTAGGTGTCGGTGGCGGCGGCGGAAACGCTGTTGCAAACATGGTACGTAACAACGTTGAAGGCGTTGAGTTCATAGTAGTAAATACAGACGTAGCCGCTCTTATGAAGATGGACGGCAACTCCATGGAAAGAGTACAGATCGGCAGAAGAACAACCAGAGGCCGTGGTGCAGGCGGAAAGCCTCCCGTAGCAGAAGAATCTGCAAAGGAAAACAGAGAGGACATCGCAGAACAGCTCAAGGGCGCAACTCTTGTATTCATTGCGGCAGGTATGGGCGGCGGCACAGGTACAGGTGCGGCTCCTATCGTAGCTGAAATTGCCAGCGAAATGGGTATACTTACAGTAGGTGTTGTAACAAAGCCCTTCGATTTTGAAAGAGAATATAAGATGAATCTTGCTCTTCAGGGTATCGCAGAGTTGAGAAAGAACGTAGATACACTCGTAATCGTTCCTAACCAGCGTCTTCTCTCTATAAGAGAAAAGAACATTTCCATGAAGGCGGCATACGAGATGGTTGACGACGTACTCTTACAGGCTGTAAAGGGTATTTCCGACCTTGTGAATGGCGCAGGCTTCATCAATATCGACTTCTCTGACGTAAAGGCTACACTCGAAAAGGCTGGCGACGCTCATATGGCTATTGGTCACGGTAAGGGTGAAAATGCCGCAGAGCAGGCAGTTCAGGAAATCGTTACTTCACCTCTGCTTGAAACCTCAATCAGAAATGCAGGTAAGCTCCTTGTAAATCTTCAGGTTTCCGAGGATACGTCTCTTGACGTTGTAAACACAGTAATGAATCTGCTTACAGAAAGTGCATCTGCAGACGTTCAGGTTATCCACGGCGTTGCCTTCGGTGACGATCTTGACGATGAGATCATCGTTACAGTTATCGCTACCTGCTTCCAGGATGAGGATGGAAACGCTTACGTAACTTCCGACGAAGAAATTTCCGAGGTTCTTTCAGGTATTTCTTCTGACAGCGCAGTTTTCCCTGCAACTCCCGGTTCAGTATCCGAGTTTGAGGATGATGATCATTCAGATTTATTCGATCTTCTCAACAGCAGAGGAAGCAAATAAGCAAAGATTTAAGATTCACCGTAGAGATACGGTGAATTTTTTTGCCTTTTTTGCTTTATTTCCTCTGTATCCCATATAAATTTCAAATAATACTTGAAATTTTTCTGATTTTAGTATAAAATATAATTAGCTATTTATATCTGTCGGACAGTATAACGTAAAAACTGCCTGATACAAATAAAGGATGGAATCAGAAATATGAATAAAGTTGCGGCTTTTCTTACAAATAGATGGTTTAAATTCGGAGTATCCTTCTTATCTCTCGGATACCCCATATTCTTAGGCTTTGTGGCATGGCTTACGATGGCGTTTTACGTTCAGCCTACCCACTCAGGCGCTCTTTTTACGCTTTTCCTTTTTATAAACGTAATATTCGGCGGACTGATGTTCTTTACAAGAAAGCAGATCATCACAAGAATGTGCGCTATGATAACCCCGCTTATATCTTTTGCGATACTGATTTTCGGATTCGGTAACTGGTTTATCATCGTGCCTCCCGTTGTTGTATGCGTGCTGATATTCTTTATGTGCGGCGTCAGCGAAACCACAAAGACAATACTTGGTACAATCTACCTTCTTATGTACGTTGTAGGCGTTCTTGTATATCTTACTCTCAGTATGCTGATTGGCAACCTCACCTTATACGACGTAAACTTATCTGAAAGAAGTACCACCTACACCTATTCTCCCGACGGTCTTTACAGAATCGTCACCTACGTAGAGCCTGAAAAGGACGCTCAGAGAACGGTATCCTTCTATCTTGAGCAGACAGAAGGAGATATTTCAATACCCTTTGCAGAATGCAAAAAGGTGCTTGGCTGTATCCATATCAATACCTCAGCCTATGACCGTCCTGCAAAGATTGAATGGAAGGACGAGCATACCCTCCTTATAGACGGCAGACAGAGAGAATTTACCTTTGATCCCATCCCCGAAACAGACTATTCGGATATAGAGCTGTCTTCTGATGAGGAGAGCGATGAAGATACCTCTTCAGAAGAGGAAAGCATTACGGACAGCGAATCTGAGGCAGAATCAGATTCACAGCAGGAAGAATGATTACGACAGATTTACAGAAAGGAGCTGAAGGATAATGAAAAGATATGCTACAGCAAGCTTTACAGGTCTTAATTCGACTGAAATATACAGTCTGCATTATCCTGACAGCCTGCTTAAATTCTGTGCCTTTGATTTTTCAGGCTTTGTACGCCGTACAACGGACTTCTGCAAGAAATGTGAGGCTAACGGAGAATTCTATATTGACGAGGCAATCGCCCTCAGAAATTCGATAAGCGCCTGCCATAAGTTTTATGAAGCGAATATCCACAGCCTTTTCGAAAAGATAATACAGGACTTTTTTATAGAGTACGTCTGCAGAGAAAAGGGAATAGGACCTTCCGCTCTGTGGAATAACTATATCCAGGCAAAGAATAATTTTGAAAAAACTCTTTTTTCAAGACTTACCGAGTACAGACACGGCAAGGCGGTAAATCAGTGGGTAAACCTGCTTAAAATACAGGACTATGCCAAGAAAAAGACGGAGTTTATCTTCTCCGAAAAAGCCGATCTTATCACAGCAGGTGCAAGAAGGGATTATTTTGATTTAACCTTCATTATCGCCGCCAACGAAATGGGCTATCCCACAGACGGCTTCGGCACGGCAAGAATGTACTCTGTAGGCAGACTCCCCTCTGCCCCCTTCGTTCTCAGTATGGTATCAAAGGAGATAATGAAAACAGCATTATCGGAGCTTCAGTATCCTGAGGAGGAGCCGGAGGCTTTTTCACCCCTGCAGTCAGATAGCGAGGCTATGGACGTATTCTCGCATATAAAGAATATAATCCCCGAAAAGCCTGATACCGTGATAGGAACGATTGTAAATACCATGCGCTCAATGCCCAAGAAGGTATACGTGGCAGAGAGCTTCAAATCGGTAATAGACCTTGAAATAGACCTTATGCTTGAAAGCGGTATGGTAATATACCGTTGTGAGCGTTGCGGAGAATACTTTGTCAGAAATAAAGAATATGACGAGGATTATTGCGACAACGAACAGCCCAACGGAAGAACCTGCTACGAAATAAGCAATATGGTGCCTATGCGCACAGTCGAAGAGATAGAAGAGCTGGACGCTATGACGAATGAGCTTTACAGCTATATGTCAAAGCGTATAAACGTGGATCTTACCCAGCGTGATTTTTCCGAGTGGTACCAGTATTTTATGGCTATCAAGGAAAATATCGCCCACAGAAGATTAAGCATTGACGAATACAGAGATTTTGAAAAGTATTCAAAGGAGCTCAAATTCACTCCTTCCGCACCAAAGCAGGCGGCAGAAAAACCTGCACCTGCACCGAAGCCTGCTCCCGCACCTGTGACAGAGGATCCGAGAGTAAAGCCCTTCGTCTTTGAAAGAATTGACAGAAGCGAGCTGTACGAGCAGGAATATCGTCGTAGAAAGCGTGAAGCTCAGGAAGAAGAGGAGCTGGAGGCTCTCACTGCTGCAAATATAACGCAGGAGCCGACGCCTACGGTAAAGGTTATGAAGGCGGATGAGACACGGACGGCAGACGTCAGTCTCTTTGAAAACCCCTTCGACGGAGCTTTTGACGAGGGTATCTCCGAGCTGAGCCGTGTAAACGAAAGAGGCTTCAAGCCGCTGGATGATATTTTCAGCTTTGAAGCGCCCCGGACTACAAAGCAGGAAGCTGTACCCGAGGCACCCCAAAAGCAGACTACACAAGAGGAAATACCTGCACAGATTCCCGAGCCTGACGGCTTTGTTATGGATACCTACGAAGAGATTAAAACGACAGAAGAGCCTGCAGGCGGCTTTGAAAGAGAGATTGCCAAGGCGTCCTATATAAGGGAATCAGGTACCACAAGAAAACGCTATGCGGCAAATATGTACACAAGGACCGCTAACAGCGACGAAGTGATGTTCCCCGAGATAGTAAGCGACGGCGGTGAAAGAATGACAGAGGATGATTTTGATATTTTACCTTCTGCCGCTCCCATAAAGCCAAAGGAAGAAGCGCCGAAAAAGGCAGAAGCTCAGCCTGAGCCTGAAATTATAGAAATTCCCGATAAGCCTAAAAGAAAGAGAACGCCTCCCAGAATAACTCTCGGAGAAAACGGCGGAACAAATAAAACACAGCGTGTGCTTGACGGACTTTTCAGTCCGGTAAAGGCAAAGAATCCCTTCCTGACAGATGACAACGAAGACGAAGAATAAGCTTTATGGTATCGGCAATGCACTTTTGTCAGAGCTTTTCCCCGACCGCTGTGCCATCTGCGATAAGCTCCTTGATTCAGGTAAATGCATATGTGACGATTGCAACGATTCCTCCAGCCGAAAGCCACAAAAATTTTATTCAGGCAGGACGCTTTGCTACAGCGTATGCGAATACAGTGACGTCAATAAGAAAATCGTTCTTGGTGCAAAGAAGGGCAGAGACTTTTACAAGCTCAGCTTTATGGCGACTGAAATATACGAGCTTTTAAAGAATAATGGCGTAATGGATGAGATTGAGGTTATAGTACCCGCTCCTATGAGCCTTGCAAAGAGGCTTAAAAAGGGCTTTAACCACACCGAAAAGCTGACACGTCATATATCTTATTTATCCGGTATCGATACCGTAAAAGCGGTAAAGAAGATAAGGGAAACAAGAGAACAGAAAACCCTCAGCCGTGAAGAAAGAATGAAGAATCTTAAAGGAAGCTTTGCTATGAGCGAGAGAAGAGCAGTCAGCGGCAAGACCGTACTTCTTGTAGATGATGTAACCACTACCGGCTCAACTTTAAGTGAAGTGGCAGAGGTGTTGCGCAAGGCGGGCAATGAGGTAATATGCGCTGTATTTGCCAGAACGCCCTATAAGGAAAACGATACTACAGAATAAAAGTCCGCTATTATTCACAGCGGACTTTTTCTATAACTACAGCGGACGTAAAGCCTGTTGTACGGCAATTCAAGGGCATAAGCCACCGTACAGACCGCCGTTGTTTATATATTATATGAAAAATAACTTGTTTTCGGTAGTGTTTATATCCACTTTAGAAATTAAAATATTCTTTATTTTGGCTATTTTCCCGAATTTAAAGAATAGCTCTTTACTTTAGTCCGAAATTATGCTAATATACCATAGGAAACAAATAAAAAACAAAATATCTGTAAAACAGAAAGGAAAATAATTATGAAGAAATTCGGCATTTTTTCAATGGTAGCCGCTTTAGCTCTTACAGCTACAATCGGCTTTGCAGGTTGTTCCACAGCCTCTGAGTCCTCCGGCTCATCACAGGTGGCAGAGGATAACTCTCTTCAGAAGATCAAGGATTCAGGCAAGTTCATTTTAGGCCTTGACGCTACCTTCAAGCCTATGGGCTACACAGATGAAAACGACCAGATAGTAGGCTTTGACATCGACGTTGCAGAAGAAGTATGCAAGAGAATGGGCGTCGAGCTTGTAAAACAGCCTATCAACTGGGAAACCAAGGAAACTGACCTTGAAGTAGGCAAGTGCGACTGCATCTGGAACGGTATGAGCATAAGCCCCGAAAGAGCAGAAAAGATGAATCTTTCCGATCCTTATATGAAGAATGCAATGGTATTCGTTGTAAAGAGCGACAGCTTAGTTACAAGCATTGACGATTTAAAGACAGCAAAGATTGCAGTTCAGAACGGTTCTACAGCTCAGGATATCTTAGAAAAGAGCGAAATCAAGGACACTATCACAGTTTCCGCTATCGCAACAAACGTAGAAGCTTTACAGCAGCTTGAAATGGGACTTTGCGATGCAGTATTCCTTGATAAGATCGTAGCAGATTACGAAATCAAGACTTCAGGCAAGGCTTTAAAGGTTCTCCCCGAAGGTCTCGAAGAGGAAGAATATGCTATCGGCTTCAGAAAGAACGATCAGAAGCTCCGTGACGAGGTACAGAAGATACTCGTAGAAATGAAGAAGGACGGCAAGCTCGCTGAAATCTCTACAAAGTGGTTCGGCTCTGACATTACAACAGTAAAGGCTGACTGATAATAAAACTATCCCCGTGAAAACGGGGATAATATTTTTAATAAGGAACGTGATTTTATGGAAAAGGTAATAAGAATTATTTGCCTGATTCTTAATATTCTCGCATGGGCGGTATTTGTTCTCGGTCTTATCCGTCTTTTAGTTGCATGGAACACACTTCCCGATGAAATAGGAATACACTTTACTTCGGACGGGAACTTTGACGCCAGACGAAGCAAGCTTCTTGCCTTTTACCCGTATATCATATCCCTTCTTTCACTTGCTTTTTTCGGCATTTGCGGATTCTTTTCAAATAAGATAAAATCAGGACTGAAAATAAGCAGTAAAGGTGATATGATAATAAGACAACAAATCAGATTATCAATTTATATAATTCAGTTCAATGTTGTTTTTTTCTTCAGCGGAGAATGGGCAGACGCTGTAATAAGACAACGACAGCTTAATACTGTCATCCCTGTATTAAGTATGTATATATTCATGCTTTTACTTTTACTTCTTGTAATAAGCATCGTTATTGTCAGATTTACCTGTAAAAAGAAGGAATGATATTTACCCCGTAAAGACCGGCATTTTTGAGGATGTTTTTATATTACAAAAAAGTTACTGCATAATAACCCGATAACTGCGTCGATTATCCCACCGATGAAACAGCCTGCTATAGCAATAAACCCCTTTGAGAGATAATCCCTGTATAATTTTGCAGGTCTTATGTCGGCAGATTTTCCGCTTATAGATAAAAACGTTTTGTTTGATACCCTTAAGGCGCACCGACAGACATAGAGAGTAAGCAGAGTACCTATAATAAAGGAAGGCAGGATAAAGGCAGAAAAGGTAAGCAAGCCGTTAAGCACGCCGTAAGCCTTTACAAAGGAGCTCAGCATAATCCCCGTGCCTGCACACTTTACGGCAGGGATAAGAAATATAATCGGCTGTGATATGCCGCTGTAGCCCATCGCAAAGGAAAAAGCTACCCAGCCTGCCATTGTGATGAATGAGAAGGCGGCATTTGCAAAAAATCCGCCCTTTATCCTTAACGTAAGCCCTGTCTTTATATATTCCTCGCTCAGCACTTCAAAAAAGCTGTCACACAGTATTATCCCTGCAATAAAGCCGATAACCGATAAAAGTATAAGAACGATACCTGCGACGTTACTGCCTCCGTTTTTTATTCTTATTTTCTGCGGCAGGGAAAAGACAGGCACAGTCAGGTCCGCCTTGTCAGAGTATATTTTTATATTTTCTTCTTCATCAGCCACAGCGTCAGGCTCGTATATAAAGTTTCTTTCTTTTTCCAGCGTATTTGATAATTCCATAGTCTTGTCCCTCCTTGTAGTAAATCCTATGAGGAGAAGGAAATAAATATTCCGATAAATTTTATTTATATTTCACGATTAAGGCTGTCGGATACTTGATTATTCGGTCGGATTATGTTATACTAATATCGACTATGAATATAAATTAAGGATGTGCTGTTTTGGGACACATAAAAGAAAAATATAAACGAATCGCACTTTTTATAGATGCGCTTGTCTTACTCACCTGGGAAACTTCAACCTTCGGTCTGATATGGATAAACTTCTACAATGACCGTATGCAGTTTGCCTTCTTCCAGAAGGGCAACTGGTTACTGTTCGGACTTTATCTTGTAATACTCTACGTATTTTCAAAAATCTACAAGGGACTCAAGATAGGCTCGCATAAAACGGGCGACATTATAGTATCACAGGTGCTTGCAACCTTCTGTACAAACGTGGTTACTTATTTCCAGATCTGCCTTATCGCAAGAAAAATGCTGAGTCCTTTGCCTCTTCTTTGCGGTATGCTGTTCCAGATTGTCGTAATAGTAATCTGGGCGTACGTCAGCGGATATATAATCAGAAATCTTTACCCGGCAAAGAACCTCGTAGTCATCTACGGACTATTAGAGCCTGCAAAGAACCTTGTAAGCAAGCTCAGCAGCCGCAGAGATAAGTATAATATCGTTGAAATGATAAACGTGGATATGGGACTTGACTATATTACGGAAAGAATCCAGGAGTTCGACGGCGTTGCTATCTGCGATACTCCCAACGAGATAAGAAACGATATACTGAAATTCTGCTTCAAGCACTCAATAAGAACCTATCTTGTTCCGAAAATTTCAGATATAATAGTACGTGGTGGCGACGTTATGGAGCTTTTCGATACTCCTCTTGTGCTGTCCAAGAATTACGGTCTTGGTATAGAGCAAAGAGTAATAAAGCGTGCCTTTGATATCGTACTGTCATCAATAGGAATCATAATAGCTTCTCCCTTTATGCTGTTTACAGCTATTGCGATAAAGCTTTGTGACAGAGGACCCGTTCTTTACAAGCAGGAAAGACTTACTATAGACGGCAAGGTGTTCAAGCTGCTCAAGTTCCGCAGTATGGTGGTAAATGCCGAAAGCGACGGCGTAGCAAGACTTGCCAGCAGTAATGACAGCAGAGTAACTCCCGTCGGCAAGATAATAAGAAAGATACGCTTTGACGAGCTTCCCCAGTTATTCAATATCTTTATTGGTGATATGTCGGTGGTAGGTCCCCGACCTGAACGTCCTGAAATATCAAAGCAGTATGAGGAGCAGATGCCCGAATTCAGCTTCAGACTGAAGGTAAAGGCAGGACTTACAGGTAATGCACAGGTAGTCGGCAAATATAATACCACTCCTTACGATAAGCTGAAGCTCGACCTTATGTATATCGAGCGTTACAGCATTGCAAAGGATATTCTGCTGATACTTAAAACAGTAAAGATAATCTTTATGTCAAGTGAAAGTACTGAAGGCATAAAGGAAGGCTATATAACACCTATTACAAAGGGAAATGAATCTATAACAGAAAAAGAAAAGGAAGAAACAAAATGAGCTTCAGTCACCTTATAGACCTTGACGATTACTCTGTTCCCGAGCTTGACAGAATAGTTGAGCTTGGTACAGAAATAAAGAACAACCCCTCCGCATACTCCGAGCGTTGCAAGGGTAGAATAATGGCTACGCTGTTCTTTGAACCATCAACAAGAACACAGATGAGCTTTCAGACGGCTATGCTCCGTCTTGGCGGCTCTATAATCGGCTTTGATAACCCTTCTACCTCCTCCGTTGCAAAGGGCGAGAATTTAAAGGATACCACCAAGGTAGTAAGCTCCTATTCGGATATAATGGTTATCCGTCATCCTCTTGAGGGTAGCGTAAAGGCGGCGGCTCTGACTGCTGACTGTCCTGTTATAAATGCAGGCGACGGCGGACATCTCCACCCCACACAGACGCTTACCGACCTTGTTACTCTTAAAAGTGAGAAGGGCAGACTTGATAACCTTACGGTAGGTCTTTGCGGTGACCTGAGATACGGCAGAACGGTACACTCATTGCTCAAGGCTCTGTCAAAGTACAAGAATAATAAATTCGTGCTGATAAGCTCAGACGAGCTTGCACTTCCTTCTTATATAAAGGATATTCTTAAAGCAAGAGGCTGTGAATATAAAGAGGTAGCAACTATAGAAGAGGCTATCGGAGGACTTGACGTTCTTTATATGACAAGAATACAGAAGGAGCGTTTTGCAAGCGAGGAGGAGTACTTAAGACAGAAGAATATCTACGTTCTTGATACTGATAAAATGAAAAAGGCTTCTGCTGATATGATAGTGCTTCATCCTCTGCCGAGAGTCGACGAAATCACAATCGACGTGGATGATGATCCAAGAGCTTTATATTTCAGACAAGCGGCAAACGGCGTTTACGCAAGAATGGCGCTTATTATAAGCATTCTTGAGGGCAAGCTTTCAAATCAGCCTCTTACCTCAGGCTACACCAATAAGGACGTGTGCTGTCATAACCCGAAATGTATCACAGCAACGGAAACCTATCTTCCTCACGCCTTCAGAGCGGCAGGAGATATTCTTGAGTGTGAATTCTGCGACGAAAGAATATTACTTGAATAAAAATTTTCCGACAGACTTAAGCTCTGTCGGTTATTTTTTTAAAATTACGGACATATAATCTACCAGTAATTAAAACGGAGGACAACACAATGTTCGTAATGACAATGACAAAACGCAGACTTATAAGAGCCATAACCTTTATTTTAGTGCTTATAACAGGCATCGCCATCGGTGTGTTTGCTATCATTTCTTCAATCAACACGGGTGCGGAGGGACTGTCCTTTCCTATCTACTGTGTGGACAGAGCTGATAACAAAGTAAGCATCACCTTCGATTGCGCCTGGGCAAACAGCAATACAGACCAGCTTATAGAGATACTTGATAAGGAGGACGTAAAGGCTACCTTCTTTGTAACGGGTGAATTCTGTGACAAGTATCCCGAGGACGTGAAAAAGCTTTATAATGCGGGACACGAGATACAGAACCATTCTGATAAGCATCCTCACGTAAGCGGTATGAATCTGAACGATTTTATCGACGATGTCAGAAGCTGTAATACCAAGATAAAGGCGCTTACGGGAGAGGAACCGGTGCTTTATCGTTCTCCCTACGGCGAATATGACGATAATATAGTTAAAACCGTCGAGGGTATGGGAATGTTCCACATTCAGTGGAACGTGGACAGCATCGACTGGAATAAGCCTTCTCCCGAAACTATCATTGAGCGCACCACAAAGAATATTTCTTCAGGCTCCGTACTGCTTTTCCATAACGACCTTGAAAATACCACAAACGCCCTTCCAAAGGTGCTGAAGAGTCTTAAGGAGCAGGGCTTCGAGTTTTGCAAGGTGTCCGAGCTTATCTATAAGGAAAACTATACCGTAGACGGAACGGGAAAACAGACCGAGCTTAAAGAAACGATAGCCGATACCGTTATCTTTTCAGAAAATAAGCTTCTCGATAATGCTTTTCAGACTCTTAAGGATAACCTGACAATCGCAGATATAGAGGATTATCTCAGCAACGGAGTTACGGCACAGCTTATGCAGAAAATGATGAATCTGCTGAGCGACGAAGAAATCTCCGCTATTCAGCAGATGGATGAGAAAGAGCTTAAAACCGCCCTTCAGAAGCTCAGCGACGCTATCTATGAGAGCGAAGCGCCCATAGTTGCAGATTCTGCTCCGGAGACTTCTGCACCCTCGACTGAACAGACGGTTATTTCCGACAAGGACGGTACGGTGATTTCTCCTGATAGGATACAGTAAATAAAACAGCCGTGGATTTCTCCCGATATGATATAGTAAAAAACAGCCGTGGATTTTATCCACGGCTGTCAGCTTATTCAGTTAATCGCTTATCAGTTGTCGAATACGTCTGAAATGAACTTGTCAAGAGGTAATACGTCCTTTGAAATGAGAAGGAACTTATCGTTGTATTCATCTACTGTAGAAACTGTGCAGATAGTCATATACTTGAATATATCCTTGCTGAGGTCTGTGTTTTCGAAGCAGTTAACCATTCTGAACAGAATATCACCGGAAGTGATCTTGAAGTCGAAGCAACCGTTTGCAAGTACGTAGTTGGCTGTGCTTACTGCAAGTGCGAGATCAACAATCTTTGATTCGGAGATAGTGAAGGGGAGCTGTGAGAAAAGTGAAACGAGCTGTCTTTCGGGACTTACTCTGAATCTTAATTCTACGGGGAAGTCGTCGCCCTTAACTGAAAGTGTAACTGTGAGCTTTTCGTCGTTGGCATCGTAGCGAAGCTCCATTTCATCAAGTGCTTCACAAAGTGTGCGGTATGTAGCCTGGGCGCGTGCGAGTTTGATTTCTTCTGACATAATTGTTTTTCCTTTCAATTGTTTATTTCAGCAATTGCCGTATATATATTATACAACAATCGTCTGTATAAGTCAATAGCGTTTGTGAAAGATTTATAAATTGTTGGTATAGATGCTGTAGATCTCCTCAGCAGAAAGGTGATTCTTCTCCATAAGCTCGGCTGTGAGAGCGTCTATAATCTTCTTTTTTTCGCTGATGACAGCTATAGCGTTTCTCAGTTCCTTGCCGAGAATTTCATTTATTCTGTCACGGAGCTTTTCATCGTTGCCGTTTAATTCGCCACTATAGGAAGCAAGACCGAACTGCTCGTCCATACCATAGGTGGTGATTATTCTCTTTGCCACAGAGGTAGCGTTGACAAGGTCGCCTGAGGCACCGGTTGAAATTCCGTCCTCTTCACCGTAATATACGATTTCTGCCGCTCTGCCGCCAAGGGAAGTCCTGATTCTGTCGAAAAGCTCTTTTCTTGTGTAGAGCGCCTTCTTTTCGCTGTCGCCGTGCTGCATATATCCGCCGTGGTCGCTTCTTGCGGCAATTGTCACGTAGGAAGGCTTTTCGCCTGCCTCAAGGCTTATAAGAACGTGACCTGCTTCGTGACGGGCGGTTCTTTCAAGAATTGCGGGATCCCATTCCTTGATCTCGCCGTTGTTGAAGGTTTCAAACGCCTCGTCAAATATCTCGTCGGTCATTTCGTCCTTGCGGCTCTTTATCGTGTTTCTGATTGCAAGATCGATTATGGAGTCAAGCTGTGCAAGGCTCATACCGGTAGAACGGATAGCGATATTTTCAATTTTCTCCTCTGAGATATTGATAAAGCTGTTCTTTTTCATAGCGGCATGGATGAACTTGATTCTTTCCTCCTTGCTTGGAAGATCAACGTATATTCTTCTGTCGAATCTTCTCATAAGAGCAGGATCGAGGCTCTTTGCCTTACCGGGTTCAACCTCAAAGTTTGTTGCCGCAAGCACGAATACAGGCTTTGCCATATTGTTCTTGAAGCCGTCCATTTCAGCTAAAAAGGCGGTAAGTACGTCAGCGACTATCTGTGAATGATCAGATCCGCTTCTTTCTAATCCGATAGAGTCGATTTCATCGATAAAGATGATAGAAGGAGCGTATTTTCTTGCATTTGCGAAAATATCGTGTACAAGCTGAGGGCCTTCGCCGACGTATTTCTTTAAGAACTGGTTGCCTTCTACTGCAATGAAGGTAGCGTCCGCTTCGCAGGCAAGTGCCTTTGCAAGCATAGTCTTACCTGTACCGGGTTCGCCATGAAGCAGTATACCCTTGGGAGCTTCAGCACCCTTCTTGAAGAACTTCTTAGGCTCCTTAAGATAGTCGACAAAGTATTTAAGCTCTTCTACTGCGTCCTTTGCGCCTATTATATCGTCAAAACGTACGTTAGGCTTTGAGTTATCTGAAAGCATACCAAAGCTGTCTTCAGCGTCAACGGAGGTGTTCATCTTGAAGTCAAAGAGAGTTATTATCGCTTCTGTGCCATCTTCACTCACTCTCTGGGCTGTCTCAAAGGCGATTATCTTATTAGCCTTTGCAAGGTCAATAAGGCTCTTCTGCTGGTAGAGCTTGTTACAGATGTCGGTAATATAGTCAGCCATAGAATCGTCGATTCTGATGGTATCTCTTGCGCCGTTCTTGATAAAGGAGAACTTCTCTTCGTTGTTGAGCTTTATTTCATCATTTTCAAGTATGTATACGGGTGCGCTCACAGGTGCGCTGATGATATGTCTGAAGAAGTCTCTTCCGAGAGAATCTATATCCTCTATGTTGAGGTAGCCGCTTTTTATATCTCTTGTATCATATGCAATATCGCAGAAGATAAGGCTTACGTCGTTCTTCATCAGTATTTCGTCTGCCTTTTCTATCGTGTCTGCATAGCGGATGACGTAATTATCCGACTGGGGAATAGAAAGAGCTACATCCTTATCGGCAAATACCAGTATTTCAGGAGTGTATCTGTTCTTGAAGAGTGCCGAAAGCTTTTCGTTATCCGTCGGGAGCTGTACTTCAAATCTTATCTTGTTTATGTTGTCGATAGAGATTTCTTCAGCGTCAACCAGTCTGAACAGCTCGTAAAGCTCATCGGAATAGAAGGTGTGAGCACGGCTCTTTACCGTTCTTGCGTCTGCCTTGCCACCAAGTGCAAAAAGTATAGAGGTATATACCTTTTCGTCTATCTCAGATTTTATATCAAACATACTTCCGAAGGCTTCGCTGTAGCATACGATTTCCTTCTTTGCGATTCTTAAAAGATCGTGAGCTTCGATCTGATTGAACATAACCACGTTGCCTGAAGCAAATCTTGAGCAGATAGCGGCAGGGAAGTAGGGCGCACCGGTTTCACGGTTGATATCAGTTTCAAGAGCACGTAAAATCGTCTTGCGGGGAATAAGTGCGTTGTTTTCTTCGGAGTTGTTATAAAGATTCTTACCTGCGTTGGTGGTGAAAATGATTATAGCGTCAGCGAAGGATACGTTCTTTTCCATATAGGTATCACGTAATACACCTGCATCAAGAATCTGTAAGAACAGATGAATTACGTTGATATGCGCCTTTTCTATCTCGTCAAATAAAAGTAAGCACCTGGGATTCTTTTCAACGAATTCCGTTACGTTACCCTTACTACCGTTCTTATACACCTTGTCAGAGCCTGCAAAGGAGAGTGCAGATTCCTTGTCTGAATATTCGCTCATATTGAATCTGCGGTAAGGTCTGTCGAGGATATCAGCCACCTGCTCGGATAAGAAGGTCTTACCTACACCCGGAGGGCCTACGAAAAGGAAGGTTGCGGCAGGCTTACCGGTCTGCTTCTGAACAAAGGATCTCATTTCTGACTGGAAGTATCCGTTTGCAAAAACGTTTATAGCGTTGTCCTGTCCGAAAATCATTGAACGGAGCTTTTCTCTTATCTCTCTTGCTTCCTTTGTGAGATTCTTTATTCTGTCCTTGCCATGCTCAGGCTCACGGCTTTTGGGAGCCTCTTCCGATACCTGCGCAGGAGCTTCATCTCTTTCGCCCTTCTTTTCGGCTTCCTGCTCCTTCTTTCTCTCTTCGCTACGCTTCTGTAACGATTTTAAAAGAGCAACAACGTCATCAGACTCGGATTCTTCCTTCTTGGAAAGAAAGCCCGCATCCTTCATCAGCTGAGTCGGAGATTCGATTATCTTCTTCAGCAGTATATCAACAGTTACAGAGTCAAGACCTGATTTTGTGGCTGTATCGTTGGCTGAATATATGATTTTCTGAGCTATATAGCCCTGGGAAATCGTAGGCTTATTTTCTTCAAGGAGCTTTGTTATACGGGGAGAAAGATTCTTGGTATTGAGTCCGAACTGATCAAGAAGCTTTCTGCATTCGCTGCTTTCACTTTCAAATTCTGACGAATCAAAGCCTTCTATAGAGCTGTTATATCCGTAGTTGAGATAGTCGGATATAGCAATAAATATGTGTTCAATCTGGATTGATTTGCAAAGGGTTCTTTCCTTTATAAGGTTCGCACCTTCCATAATGTAATTATAGAAGCTACTCTTTTTGATTTCTGCCATAGTAATTCTCCTTATGAAAAAATATACTTCTATTATACAACATTTAAGACATTTTGTCAATTTATGAGATAAAAACGCTCCACAGCATAAAGCTGTGGAGCAAAGCTGTTTTTAGTTGTTATCCGATATGCGGTTTATCAGTTTTCCTTACGCTTTAAAGTAAGGCAGATAACACCTACGGATAAGAGTGCGATAATAGCCGCAGAGCCTGCAAGTCTGCTACCCGTATTCGGGTTGTGAATGTCATCACTGTCTGTGTTGTTTCCGTTGTTTGCGTTATCGCCGCCGGTGTTGTTGCCGCCTGCGTTGTTATTGCCTGCACTATCTCCACCTGTCAGAGTCTGACTGGGTGTAGTCTCGGGCGCAGGAGTTGTCTCAGGCACGGGAGTTGTGTCGGATGCAGGAGTTGTCTCAGGCACGGGAGTTGTAGTCTCGGGTGCAGGAGTTGTCTCAGGCACGGGAGTTGTTGTATCGGGTGCAGGAGTTGTCTCAGGCACGGGAGTTGTTGTATCGGGTGCAGGGGTTGTCTCAGGCACGGGAGTTGTTGTATCGGGTGCAGGAGTTG
>JAFTVY010000071.1 GCA_017465545.1 Ruminiclostridium sp. | reverse complement strand
GCATAGTTATTGACTGAAGGCTTGTGCATCCATAGAACGCACCGGCGCCAATCTCTGTCACGCTATCAGGTATAGTTATTGACTGAAGACTTGTGCATCTTATGAATGCACTTTTACCGATTTTTGTCACACCATCAGGTAAGGTTATCGACTGAAGGCTTGCGCATCCGCTGAATGCATCGGCGCCAATCTTTGTCACACTATCGGGTATGGTTATCGACTGAAGGGTTGTGCATCCTTCGAATGCCTTTTCGCCGATTTTTGTCACACCGTCAGGTATAGCCACGTCGACTACACCCGTTTCCTCGGTGTATCTCTTAAGTACGTTATTTTCAATCTCAAATCCCATAGCAAACTCTCCTTGTATGCATATTTATTGTTATTTGTAAATGCTGAAAATGCCGAAGTTAAACTTGAACAAATAATTTATATTAAAGCTTTCATCGTATAGTTTAAGCTTTGGCGGTATTCTGCTCAGACCCAAGTGCGTCCACGTGGCGACCTCCTTTTATATATCCTGAATTTTACGTCTCGATGAATTTGATTTTCTTGCGTTTAGCATATTCTATCGCATAGCTTCCTGCAGGAGCGGAAATTGCAAGGTTCTTACAACCATCGAAGGCGTCGTTGGCTATTTCTGTCACACTGTCGGGTATAGTTATTGACTGAAGGCTTTCGCAACAAGAGAAAGCCTCACAGCCGATTTTTGTAACAGAATCAGGGATAGAAATACTTATAAGGCTTATGCAATCGCAAAAAGCTTCATCACATATGCTTGTAACAGAATCGGGGATAGTAACGCTTGTAAGGCTTGTACAATGAGAAAAAGCCCAATTACCTATACTTATAACAGAATCAGGGATAGTAATGCTTGTAAGATTTTCGCAACCGTAAAAAGCTTCTTCAACTATGCTTTTAACTGAATCGGGAATAACAAAATCTGACTGTTTACCTTTGTACCTGATAAGTATTCCGTTACCCACAATGACCAAATCATCAGGATGGTTATCAAGCCAAGGCGTACCGCTAAAAGCCCAATTACCTATACTTATAACAGAATCAGGGATAGTAATGCTTGCAAGGCTTGTACAATTAGAAAAAGCCCAATTACCTATACTTATAACAGAATCAGGGATAGTAACGCTTGTAAGGCTTGTACAATGAGAAAAAGCCCAATTACCGATGCTTGTAACTGAGGCAGGGATAACAACATCCGTTACTCCTTTTTCTTCTGTGTACTTTATAAGCATGTTATTTTCAATCTTAAATCCCATAACAAACTCTCCTTGTATGCATATTTATTGTTACTTGTAAATGCTGAAAATGCCGAAGTTAAACTTGAACAAATAATTTATATTAAAGCTTTCATCATATAGTTTAAGCTTTGGCGGTATTCTGCTCAGACCCAAGTGCGTCCACGTGGTGTCCTCCTTAAAAAGACCATATGATATAGTAACAGTATATCACAGTTCTCTTTTTATTTCAAGTTTTTATGCACCTTTTTCGGGACGTAAGCTCTGATATAATAAGTGTGAAAACATTACCAGCTACAGAAAAGGAGAAACGATATGACGTTTAAGATTACAGACGGCGTACTCACAAAATATTATGCGGATATATGGCATAAGGACGTCACTATCCCCGATGGCGTGATAATAATCGGAGAGGATGCTTTTGCGGGGTGCAACGTTATCAGGTCGGTTATTATTCCTGACAGCGTAGAAAAAATCAGTACCGGAGCATTCAGGGATTGTATAAATCTTGAGTCGGTAACGTTCGGTAGCGGTGTCAGAGAAATTGGCGGATACGCTTTTCATAAGTGCTACCATCTTGAAGCCGCAGTCATTCCCGAAGGTGTGCTGAGCCTCGGGGACAGCGCATTCGAAAAGTGCAGTAAACTGACCTCGGTAACTATTCCGCAAAGTGTGGTGAGCCTTGGATTTCTTGCTTTTGAGGGGTGTTTCTGCCTTCGGAATATCACTATCCCCGGAAGCGTTAAGGAAATTGGCGGCTATGCTTTCGGTGAATGTGTGCGGCTTGAATCGGCTGAGTTTTCTTATGGAGTAAAGGAGATAGGCTCGATGGCGTTTGCCGGGTGCAGAAATCTCAGAGAAGTATTCTTACCTGACAGTATCACCGAAATCTCAGATTATACTTTTATTGATTGCACAAGCCTTCAGTCTGTTGATATACCAGACAGCGTTGCCAGGATCGGACTCGGTGCCTTCAGTGGTTGCACAAGCCTTGAATATATCACTATACCTGAAAGTGTAGAAGAGATTGAAGGGGAAGCCTTTGAATTCACACCCTGGCTTGAAAAACAGAGTGGAGATTTCGTGGTAGAAGGCAAAGGGGTACTTATTAAATACAAAGGCAACGAGGAAAACGTGATTGTGCCTGATAACGTAATAACTATAGGCTGGAGTGCATTTGAGTCCTGCGAAAATATACGCCGTGTGACGCTTCCGGACAGCGTTACAAGGATAGATGCGTTTGCATTCTATCGCTGTGAAAAGCTTGAAGCTGTGGATATTCCCGATAGCGTGACCTGCATTGACGTATGCGCCTTTGAAGGATGCACAAGCCTTCGGTCGGTGACTATGCCCGAAAATATCGGACAAGTCGCCTGCGATGCATTCTGCTACACACCCTGGCTTGAAGAAAACGGCGATGATTTCTTTATAGCAGGAAAAGGCCTTCTTATAAAATACAAAGGAAAAGCCGGGAACGTTGTTATTCCCGACAACGTGACCGCTATCTGTGACAGTGCTTTTTCAGGGTGTGAAAGTATCCGCTCTGTGGTTATACCTGAAGGCGTTCGGGTAATAGGCGATCAGGCGTTCTGGGAATGCGTAAATCTGCAATGCGTAATAATCCCGGACGGCGTGATAAAAATCGGTAGTTGTGCCTTCTGTCGGTGTCACAATCTTAAATTCGCAAGACTTCCCGACAGCGTAACCGAGATAGGTAGGTACGCTTTTTCAGAGTGTGAAAAGCTTGAAGCCGTTATTCTTCCCCGTAATATATCCGAGCTCCGGCGCGGATTGTTTTGCTGCTGTAATTCTCTGCAGTATATAGCTATACCGCACAGCGTAACGAAAATTGAAAATTACGCCTTTTTGTGGTGCGAAAGCCTTGAATCGGTAACTATTCCGAATGGAGTGGAAGAAATAGGGTACGGAGCTTTTGAATGCTGCTTCGGTCTTAAAACCGTAGCTATGCCCGATAGCGTAGCATATATAAATGATAGTATATTTGATTTTTGCCTGAAGGTTGCTATAACGGCACCAAAAGACAGCTTTGCAATAGAGTATGCGAAAAATCATGGTATCGGATATGAGGAAATCGTCGCTGATATTGACATCAGCGGATTTTAAGAGTATAATTGAATCAGAAAAATAATATGGAACTATCCTGATAAGGAGGAAAATATGAAAGAGAACGTACTTAATCGGATTACAAAAGAAACCTTTGATTTTTTGTGGTTTTCGTACTTTGGAATTACCGCAAAAGCTGCTGAAGATATGAACGAGGACAAACGAATTATGCTTTGCGCCCAAAGAGCATATCTTGATATGAACAGAACACTACGGTTTACTGAAGATAACAATAATGAGAGTAAAGAAAAGAACAATTCAGAAAAAGAAAGAGAAAATTTTCGAAATACTATTTGCGGAATAATAGCAGATAATATCAAACGCCATATTCTGAAATCTGACGAGGATAGTTATGATGATATCCATAAAAAAGTATGCACGTTTATAATCGAAAAAGTAAATAGCTATAAAGATGATTTTATGGCGGATAATTTTACATATGGTCAGGCGCAGAAATGGCTTAATATGACCATTAAGTATATGTATCTTATGGGCTTCTGGAAGGATGAATTTAAGAATATAGAGAAAGCGCTTCATATTCCTGTGGATAGCTATATTATTCAGGCGGTATGGGAAAAGGAGTGCGTTGAGATTCCTTTGTTGGAGGATAAGTTGCCCAAAAAAGGAACGCGCGGTGCGTACTCATACGAAAAGGTAAAGAGATGGAGCAAATGGGAATACGATGAATATCAGGAATTTCAAGACAGCCTGAAAAAATACATTGACGCAACAAAACAGCACAAAACCCCTTTGGAATGGGAAGCGGAGGCGTGGATAGAAGTTGCGGAAAGAAATAAAAAATAGAATTCCCTACAGTATATCATCAGTATCTGTATAAAAATCGGCTTTTTGTCAACGCCGCCTATATCCTCCCACAATCTGACAGAATAATTGCCACCGCTATAGTCCATACTTTTAACAAGAAAAGTATGGACGGTGATCTTTTGTATTATAACAAGGTTGAAATATGCGGAGTAAATACTTCAAAACTAAAGGTGCTTAAAGAAGCTGAAAAGATGGAGCTTTTAGGGCGCATCAGAAGTGGGGATACGAAGGCGAGAGAAGAGCTTATAAACGGCAATTTAAGGCTTGTTTTAAGCGTGATTCAGCGCTTTGCCACAAGAGGGGAAAACCCCGACGATCTTTTTCAGGTAGGCTGTATAGGGCTTATGAAGGCGATCGACAATTTCAGCACCGAATTCGGCGTTAAATTCAGCACCTACGCTGTGCCTATGATTATGGGAGAGCTTCGCAGATATTTAAGGGATTCAGGTTCGGTCAGAGTCAGCCGTTCTATGAGGGATCTTGCATATAAGGCAATGCAGGCAAGAGAAAAGCTCACCAATGAGAATCTGCAGGAGCCGACAATCGAACAGATAGCAAAGGAAATAGATGCAAGGCGTGAGGATGTGGTAATAGCACTTGAAGCGGTGAGCGAGCCGGTTTCTCTTTACGAGCCCGTCTATTCCGAATCGGGCGATACTATCTATATGATGGATCAGATAAGCGACAGACAGGACGATACCGACTGGCTTCAGGAGCTTGCCCTGAAGGATGCTATAAAAGCCCTTGACGACAGAGAAAAACACATTCTCAATCTGCGATTTTTTAAAGGCAAAACGCAGGTCGAGGTTGCAAATGAGATAGGCATCAGTCAGGCGCAGGTGTCAAGACTTGAGAAGGGTGCGCTGACAAAAATAAAAAAGAAGCTTTAAATATATCAGATTATATGCAGGGTGGCATTATGCCACCTTGTTTTTTTCTGCCGGGTGTGGTAGAATATAGTTAGTATTTTTTGGAGGATGTTATGAAAAAGACTAAATTAGCTGTTTTTTTGCTTGTAGCTCCATTTGTTCTGATGTCGCTCATATTTTTTGTGGTAGGGATTATTAAAAAAACAGAAGTGGATAATTTCTTGAAGACGGCAGAAAAGGTAGAAGCCCGTATCTGTGACATAGATACCTACACCGTACGTGGCAGAAAAGGCAGAAATAAAACGTCACATAAGGTATACGTCGATTACATTGTCGATGGTATAATTTACGATCATATTTTGCTGGATAGCTATAATTCGTCAATGAGCGTCGGAAAAAAGATTGTAATTTATTATAATCCCGAGTTTCCGAAGCAAATTAAATCGGGCGATACCTCCGGTTCGACAATAATGCTGGTTGCAAGCGCTGTCACTATGGTAATATCAGTTATTATATCAGGAGTGCTGATAAAGAAGAGGCTGGAAAGAAAAAAGCTTATGACAGAAGGTACAGCCTATACCGGCAGAATAATTAACGTCAGAGAATCCGTATCTTACGGTAAAAAGCCACGGTATTTCTATCAGGCTGATTGCGAGGTAATAAATCCGATAACTCAGGAGAGATTTGTGGTCAGCTCGGAAAAAGTGAATGATGATATAAGAGTTCTTGTAGGGATGCCGATAGTTGTCTATATGAATAACGGCGATCCGCCAAAGCACTTTGCCGACGTAGAGAGTGCGATGGTACGTTATGAAGAAACCCGTGCGGGTAGATATCAACTCAAGAGATGATAAGCTTTGCCTCTTGAAGTTTACTTATAAATGTGATAAAATAAAGTAAAATACATACCTCGGAGGAAATCCTATGAAAAAAAGCACAAACGTAGGTAGCTGGATAGCTATTGTGATATTATCCATTGCGGCAGGAATTTTTATCGCTATCGGTGTATCACTTCTGGTAAATTATAATAAATTTATGGAAACCGCAGAAAAGACCAGCGCAAGAATTACAGAAATAGAAACCTACTATACAAAGGACAGCGACGGCGACAGAGTAAAAAAACACAGAGTATACGTAGAATATACGGTAGACGGCGAGCGTTACGAGACGTTACTTGATAGCTATGATTTCACAATGAAAGAGGGCGGCTACGTGGATATATATTATAATCCCGCCGATCCCGGAGACGTTATGTCAGGCTCAGGTCAGGTTGTATGCTATATTATGATGGGTGTAGGAGCTGTGATGCTTGTTGTGGATATTATTATAATTTCAGGCTTTATAGCCTCTTCCAGAAAGAGAAAACGCCTTGAAACAGACGGCACAGCCTACACAGGCACGATTATAGATATACGAGTAATCACCAATATAAAGGTAAACGGCAGACATCCCTACAGAGCCGACTGCGAGGTTATCGATCCCATTACTCAGGAAAGATACCTTTTCAGCTCTCAGAACGTATATAAGGATATAAGAAATATGGTAGGCGCATCCGTTGTAGTTTACGTGGATAACAACGATCCTTCAAACCATTTTGTCGATATAGACAGAGCGATAGCAGATTTTTACGCTAATACAGGCGTAGCAGACTACAGAAGATAAGAGGTTGTTATGAAGCTTAAAGCTGAGAAAAAAGCAAATATTATTCCGATTTGTATTTTATTTGTGACGGGTATTGTAATAGTCTTTTTCTGCGTCAAAGCAGCTTTAGAGAACATAACCCGTGACGGAGCAGGATTCTTTTTATTCGCAGGAATCGGTGCGTTTTTTGTGTTCATCTGTATAATGCATTTTATTACCGAATATAAAAATCTACTTGATATAAAGCGGGTTAAAAGAGAAGGTATAGTATATAAGGGAACTATTATAAAAGCGGAGATTCACCCTCTGATAAATAAAAACGGCGTTCATCCTCAAACGGCGATCTGCCAGTATTCCGACGGCTCACTGGATGGACCTAAAACTGTGAAAAGCGACTATTTCTATAACGAGCTTGGCTTGCTTGTAGGCAGAGAGGTGGATGTCTATATCGACAGAAATAACTCCGATAAATATTACGTTGATATGTCCGGGGTAGTGGAAAGCTATAAGGATCCTGCGTCACAGTATCAGACTCACGATTTCAGAAATTAAGGGGTAAACGCAATATGAAACCTAAAAATACGATTGCAACAACTATATTTTATCTTTCTATATGCATACTTACGGGCGTAGGTCTTATAGTGGGCGGAGTTATATTTCTTACCGGCTCAGAAGCTCAGGGTGTATCGGTGTTATTGTTCTGTGTAGGTGCATTGTTTGTAGCTATGGGAATATACGGGATAGTAGCCACGATAAAGGGACGTGCAAACAGAGGTAGCCTTAGTGCCTGTGGACAGAAATGCAGCGGTGTTATAGTGAAAATAGAACCTGATTACAGCACCACGCTCAACGGCAGACACCCCGAAATCGCAGTATGTCACGTAGTGGACAGCTACACGGGTGAGCCTTTTGAAGTCAGAAGCGCGGGATATATGAGCGACCTTTCACAGTATCTGATGAAAGAAGTAGACGTATATATAGACAGATACGACAGAACCAAATATTTTGTCGATATAGAGAAGCTTGCAGGCGTAGCTCCCTACGTACCCGAAAATAATCAAGGAAGGTAACGCTTTATGAAAAACAGACTTACAAATACGCTGACTACGTCGGTATTCTATCTCGTTATTTTCTTTGTTGCAGGAATAATTGTTTTCCTTTTCGGAATAGCAAATCTGTCAGACGGGAAGGGCGGAACTTCTTCGAGCGGCGTAATTCTTATGGTGCTCGGAGCTGTGGTAGTGCTTTTTTCTATGCTCACCATAAGAAAAACGCTTAAAAGCGTCGAGGTTACAGATGATCTTAAACGTCTTGGTCGGAAGTGCGAGGGAGTCATAATTGAAATAGTTCCCGATTTCGGCACAGCGATAGACGGCAGACATCCCTTTATCGCAAGATGTCACGTGGTGGACAACATCACCGGCGAAACCTTCGTGGTAAAAAGCCATCCCTACTTCAACGATCTGTTAAGACTTGTAGGGCAGGAGGTCAACGTATACGTTGACGAATTTGACAGAACGAAGTATTTCATCGATATCGATAGCCTGATAGAAGAAAAGCCCTACCTTGTAGGCGAATTGCAGTCCTTTGATTACGATAAGAGAAAATAGCAGAAGCTTTGCTTCTGCTATTTTTTTGTTTTGCACAAAACGTCACCTGATTCTATATAAAAGGGCATTGAATAAAAGACGCTACGGCTATATAATTGATATATACTATTATTTCGGAGGACAATAAAATGGCAAATCCATATTTACCAAAATGGGAATATATTCCCGATGGAGAACCAAGGGTATTCGGCGACAGAGTATATATCTACGGCTCTCACGATAAAGCAGGCTCGGATTCCTTCTGCGACTACGTCTTAAAGTGCTGGAGCGCATCCGTAAACGATCTTGATAACTGGGTGTGTCACGGCGACGTATTCCATACGAGAGCCGACAGAGACCACCCCTCGGATACCGACTGGACCGGAGAAAATCAGCAGCTTTTTGCACCCGACGTGGTAGAAAAGGACGGCAAATACTATCTGTTTGCGTACATTGTAAATTCCATCGGTTGTGTAGCTGTCAGCGACAGACCGGAAGGTCCCTTCAGCTTCCTTTCAAAATACAAGTACACAGTACCTGACGAAGTATGCTGTAACGGTTGGTTTATCGATCCGGGCGTACTGGTTGATGATGACGGCAAGGTGTATATCTACTGTGGCTACGAGCGTTCTTTTATGGCACAGGTAAACCCTGATAATATGTATGAAGTACCCGGCGAAACTCTTATCGAGCATATTATACCCATTGAGCCAAGAGCAGAGGACGGCTTTACCGAAAAGGAGTCGCTGTTCTTTGAAGCCTGCTCTCCCAGAAAGGTCGGAGATACCTACTATCTTATCTATTCTCCGAAGCAGGGCTCACGCCTTGCTTACGCAACCTCCGATAAGCCCACGGGACCCTTTAAATACAGAGGCTACATAGTTGATAACGGCGTTGATTATCCCGGTGGAAACGATCACGGCTCAATTGCACAGATAAATGGTCAGTGGTATATATTCTACCACAGAATGACCAATAATTCCATAATGTCAAGAAGAGCCTGCGTAGAAAGAATAGAGATTCTTCCCGATGGTACGATTCCTCCCGTAGAGATGACCTCTCTCGGCTTTCAGACCTCTCTTAATCCTTACGAAATTACCGAAGCTGAAATTGCCTGCGTGCTGAAAAACGGCGGTATTATCATAGAAAAGAACCCCTTCGAAAGAATGATAACCGATATTAAGGAGGGCACCGTTATCGGCTATAAATATTACGATTTCGGTGACGATTTCAGTAGCAAGACTATGGAATTTACTGCTGATATAGAGGGGCTCGGTCTTGACAGCCGTATTCGTATTCTTATTGACGGTGAGGACGGAGAAGAAATCGGATGTCTTGACGTAGGCAGAAACGGTGGTATTCTTACAACCGTAGTAAAGGCGGTAACAGGCAGACATTCGGTATTTTTTAAGGTAGAAACCGACTATAAGGGATGGACGGCAGGATATTTCAACGAAAGATCCTTGTTTGCTCTTAAAAAGTTTGTTTTTACAAAGTGATAGTTGCACAAAACGTAACTATGTGATAAAATAAAAGCATATCTTAAAAAGGAGATACGCTTTATGAAAATAGGCACTATCGGTTATAATTACGTACACGACCTTAATAAAGAGCATTTTGAAATGGACAGACCAAAAGGCACGGGCGCACCGCTTTTGTTACTGGTGAAAACACCTTCCGTCTTTGTTATAGACGGAAACGAGTATTCCGTAAAGCCTGATTCCTTTGTTCTGCTGAAAGCGGAAACACCCTGCCGATATACGGGGAAGGACGATATTTATACCGACGACTGGGTTTATTTCGAGAATGATTTCTGGAATCAGGAATTTATAGACAAGCTTGAGATTCCGACAGATACACCCGTTCATCTCGGTAATAATATAGAGGAATTATCCCAGCTTATACATATCCTCTGTTATGAACGTTATACCTCGGACGCTTATCATAATGAGATAGAAGAGCGTTATACGGATATTCTTTTCTTAAAGCTCTCCAGAATCCTGAAGCAGAAAAGATGCGCCTTTTCTGAGGCTCTCACCGAAAAGAATTACCGACTCACTCAGCTCAGAAATGAAATTTTCACCCAACCCGACACCGTTCCTGACGTAGGTGAAATGGCAGATCGGCTTGGTATGAGTCGTTCAGGCTTTCAGCATCTGTATAAGAAAATGTTTGGCGTCAGCGTAATGACCGACGTAATATCAGCCCGCATACAAAAGGCAAAAAGACTTCTTTGTGCTACAAGCCTTACGGTAAGGGAAATAGCGTTAAGGTGCGGGTACAGTAACGAATACAGCTTTATGAGACAGTTCCGTGAAAAGGAGGGAAGGACGCCCACCGAATTCCGTAACAGTCTGTAAAACGTCTGAAAGGAAAAAAATATGAATATCAAAAAACTGATAGCTTCGTTTCTTGCAGTTACAACAATAATCACTATGACCGCCTGCAACGGCGAGCCTGCCGAAAGCCTTCCTCCTGAGACTGTCAAGGGCTCGCAAAGCACTGTTATGAGAGAAATGACCACAATGGAGCTTGTGAAGGATATGGGCATAGGCATAAACCTCGGCAATACGCTTGAAAGCTGTGGTAACTGGATAAATGATATGGAGGGCGTAGCAGGCTACGAAAAAGCCTGGGGCAGCCCCATCATCACAGAGCCTATGATAAAAGGCTATAAGGAAGCAGGCTTTGGCGTACTACGTGTGCCTGTGGCATGGAGTAATCTTATGCTGGAGGATTATGTCATAAATCCTGATTACATAGCAAGAACAAAGCAGATTGTAAACTGGGCACTGGATAGCGGGCTTTACGTAATAATGAATATCCACTGGGATAACGGCTGGTTTGCCAATTTTGGTGTTGATGAGAAGCGTGACGAAGCCTTCAGAAAGTACGAAAAGATATGGACACAGCTTGCCGAGGAATTCAAGAATTACAGCGATTATCTCATGTTTGAATCTCTTAACGAAGAGGGCGGCTGGGAAAGCATCTGGAACAGATACAGCAATCAAGGTGACAAGGAAAAGTCCTATGGCATACTGAATGATATAAATCAGCGCTTTGTGGATATTGTAAGAAAATCAGGTGGCAACAATGAAAAACGCCATCTGCTGATAGCAGGCTACAATACGGATATTGACCTTACCTGCGATGAACTGTTCAAAATGCCTGAGGATAAAATAAACAGAATGGCAGTATCTGTCCATTACTACACACCTTCAACCTTTGCAATTTTAGAAAAGGATGCAGACTGGGGCAAGGCAAAGACCACCTGGGGCAACAAGAAGGACGTAGCCGAGCTTGAAAAATATATGAATATGCTGAAAACTACCTTCTACGATAAGGGCGTACCGGTTATCATCGGTGAATACGGTTGTGCCCAGAAGAACAAGACTGCAGAAATGGTAAATCTTTATCTTACTTCCGTATGTAAGGCGGCTTACGAAAGAGGACTCTGCCCTGTACTCTGGGACGTTACCGACGCCCACTATAACAGAGAAGAATGTAAGTTTATAGATAATAACCTTCTTGAAGGTCTGATGGCGGTAAAAGAAGCAAAGTAAAAACAAAGAACGGATTCCTGCGAAATCCGTTCTTTTTTCTTGACAAGGTGAAATCAAAGTAATATAATGTAATAAAAAGGTAAGAGAGGAAGAGATGTATGGCTTATACAGACGAACAACTTATTGAACTTCAAAAAAAGCTTGACAGAAGAGAAAGCTTAAATAAAACCATACGTTCTCTCTTTTTAAAAAAAGAAGAGCTGGAAAAACGCTTAAAACCTCTTGACGAAGCCAGAATCAAGGAATATTCCGACGTGGAAAAGCTTGAAAAGGGTGGAATAAAATCTTTCTTTTACAGCCTTTTAGGACAAGAAGCTGAAAGACTGAAAAAGGAAAAGTATGAAGCCCTTGAAGCGGACGAAAAATATCAGGCTGTTTATAAGGAATATGCCGCTCTTTGCGATAATTTAGGATTCTATCTTGATGATCTGAAGGAGCTTGACGAATGCGAAAAAACTCTTGATTCCCTTATCAGCGAGAAGGTATTCCTTATGAAAAAGACACGTCATCCGCTGACAGAGGAAACCGAAAGAACCGAAAAGCTTCTTATTGCACTTTCCGACCGCATAAACACCGCAGAACAGTCTGTATATACGGCTAAAGAAATAAAGGAGATCATAACAGAGCTTTGCAGTATTCTGGATGAAATTTATTACCCCATTGCTGACCGCAGTATGGAAGTGAAAAACATAGATCCGATGATAGGTAGCTACGTAAAAAGAGGCAGAAGCTTATGCAAAGCCTTAGACGAGCAACTGAAAATATTGGAGAAGCAGGCGTGCGATTCCGAAGCGAAAAAACAGATAAGGGAGCTAAGCTTGTTTGTGGATGGACTGGCACCGCTTTTGCCCGAAAAAAAGGTCGTTACTCAGGTTCACTACGTTTACGGGAAAATAAGCGAAAATAAACGCAGAGCGTCTGCCGTTGAATTTATGCTGATTGAGTTCTATAACGAAAAAAGAAGCGAATTTTTTGACGTCAAGAAAAGATTTATAGAGATGGTAACACAGGCAAAGCTATAAAAATAAGTGACTGTAAAACAGAGTTTTTGCAGTCACTTTTTAGTTTATAACAGCTCTTTTCTTATAAGCTTTATCATTATCGAGGTGTTGAGATTTACCGCATCCTCAGGGTAGATTTCCTTTATATATCCGTGCCAGTATTCCGCCTTGAAATCCGCAATTATCTCTTCGTCACTTCTGCCGTTTTCAAGACTGTGTAAAATATCACGGGCAACCTTTTCAGAAGCCTTTTTCATATTGCTTATAAAAAATTCCGATTGCTCCTTGCTTAATATACCGTAATGGGGAGCAAGGATATATTTTATATCCAGCTTTTCCACTCTCTCAATAGATGTAATCGAGTCTGCATAGCTTACAAGATAGGAGGGAACTATGGTTTTACCTCCGTCATACACACCCAGAGTTTCGTTTGAAAGCAGAAGTCCCTTTTCTTTGCAGTAATATCCCACACAACAGCGGGTATGCCCGGGAAGATAAAGCACTTCGTAGCTCATATCTCCGACATCTATCACGTCACCGTCGTTTACGGGGATATCGACCCTTAACTCATCGCCTAAAAACTCATAATCGGTGATACCGCATTTTGCCGCATATTTTGAGTCAAGCTCCTTCATGGTTCTTTTCGCTCCGTCACGGGCGAATATATCTGCGGCGTATGCTCCTGCAACTACTTTTGCGTCAGGGTAATGACGGAGTATGCAGGCACTTCCGAGCGCATGGTCATAGTGAGAGTGGGTGAGGAATATATAATCCAGAGGTCTGTCGCCTAAAATCCTTTTTATATTTTCGGCAACCTTAAAGCCTGTGAAACCAAAGCCTGTATCGTAAAGTATCGCAGTCTTGCCGTCATCCAGTAAAAAGGCGCTGTCGCCCTTGTCACATCTTACGTCTGTTATTTTTATGTTAATCATATTTTGCCTTTCTGATATTATATTTATAGCGAAAAATAAAGCTCAGTATAAAACTGAATTTTACCATTGTCAGAATCTCTGGCTGTAAATGGTGGATGGAATAGATTTTATCCCTTGACCTTTTGCCGATATTAGCGTATAATGATAGTTGATATGAAGAATGAAACCAGTTATTTCTTACTCAACCACCGGTTGGGACAGCGGATTTAATCGGCTTTGCGGCATATCAACTGTTGGTGTGTGGTAAAAACAGCAATAATTCTGTATAATCGGTAATGAAAGGAGGGTTCCCGAATGAATCAGGAAAAAATCGGAAAATTCATAGCTGAATGCAGAAAAGAAAACGGATATACACAGGCTTCTCTTGCTGAGAAACTTGGTATAACAGACCGTGCGGTATCTAAATGGGAAACAGGTAAAAGTATGCCTGACGCTTCTATTATGCTTGAGCTTTGTGAATTATTGAAAATCAATGCAAATGAACTCCTGACAGGGGAGCACATTATTATGGATAATTACAAAGAAATTGCTGAACAGAATCTCGTTGAAATGAGAACTCAGGAAGAAAAGGCAAACAAGAAATTGATGAAGGCAGAAAGTTTTTTAATAATCCTGACTATCGTTGCTTCGCTTGCTCTTATTATTTCAGGAGTATTGATTGCGGAACTTAATCCGACGATAGGTATTATTTTATGCTCGCTCGGTTCACTGATAGTGTTTTTGGGTGTTGCTTATGGTGTTAAAATGGAACACGATGTAGGATACTACGAATGTCCGGAATGCAAGACCAGATACGTGCCTTCCGTGAGAGCTGTTGTTCTGGCTATTCATTATGGATCAACGCGAAAAATGCGTTGCCCGCACTGCAATAAAAAGGGCTATCATAAGAAGGTAATGACAAAGTAAAATCAAAAAGCGCTGTCCAATCAAGGATAGCGCTTTTCTATTTAATGTGGAGCTAATACCCGGATTCGAACCGGGGACCTCATCCTTACCAAGGATGTGCTCTGCCGACTGAGCCATATTAGCATTGTCCTTCTTGTCCTGACGAGTATTTATTATAACACAAAAAAATGTCATTGTCAATAGTTTTTTCAGATTTTTGACATCTTACATAATCAAAGCAGGCTGAAACAGGCAAATTTCTTTATCGTTTTTGTTAAGAATAGCTATAATCCCGCATATTTTACTTGAAATACTGCTTAAAAGGTGGTATAATAAATAATGTATGTATAAAAGACGAAAATACAAGGGAGCATATCCCTTAAAAAAGAATAAAGGAAAGTGAAGATGTTAAAGGAAGTATCAATAACCATCGACAGTACCCAGATAGTAGACGGCGAAAGCGATAAGACCGAGCTTTTTACCGTGGGTACTATGGAGCCTTACGAAAACGGCTACCGACTGCATTATGATGAAAGCGGAGCTACGGGCTTTGAAGGTAGCAAGGTCACAGTCAGCGTAACGGCGGATAGCGTCGTTGTGGAAAGAACAGGCAAGGCAATTTCCACCCTCATAATCGAGCGGGGAAAAAAGCACCATTGCCACTACGGTACGGAATACGGTGATTTTCTCATCGGGGTCAATACCGATGAGGTAACAAATAATTTAAATGAGCAGGGCGGAGAAGTGTACCTGAAATACACTCTCGATATAAATTCAAGCCTTATGTCAGAAAATGAAATGAAAATAAAAGTCAAGGAGAAAATTTAAAATGAGCAACATGATAGAAACAGCAAAGAATCAGGTAAGAGAAATGGTTATGGATGCCCTCGGACAGCTTGTAGCCAAGGGTAAGATAGAAAACGTACCCCTTCCCGCCTTCAACATCGAGCGCCCTGCAGACGTGTCCCACGGTGATTTTTCCTGCAACGCGGCTATGGCTTTTGCAAAGACCTTAAAGTCAAACCCCAGAGCAATAGGTCAGATGATTGCCGAGGAAATAAACCTTCAGGATACCTGCTTTGATAAGGTAGACGTGGCAGGCCCCGGCTTCCTTAACTTCTATATCAGCAGCAGCTGGTTTACAGATACGGTGGCTTCCGTTATAGCAGAGGGCGAGGACTACGGCAAGACGGATTACGGCTGTGATAAGAAGATTCTTTTAGAGTTCGTATCCGCAAACCCCACAGGACCTATGCATATCGGTAATGCAAGAGGCGGCGCACTCGGTGACAGCCTTGCATCCCTTTTACAGTATGCAGGCTTTTACGTAGAAAGAGAATTCTACATAAACGATGCCGGCAACCAGATTGAAAAGTTCGGAAAGTCCCTTTCTCTCCGTTATATGCAGATTGCAGACGGCAACAAGGCAGACGTACTTAAAGCCTACGAAGGCGAAGAATTCTGCGCAAAGATTTTCGAAGACGAAGAAAATTTCCCTATGCCCGATGACGTATATAAGGGTGTTGACATAATCGAGCACGTATATAACTACTACAAGATAAATGGCGATAAGCTGGTTAACGTTAACGAAGAGGAGCGCAAGAGTGCACTTGTGGAATATGCTCTCCCCATCAACATCGAAGGCCTTGAAAGAGACTTAAAGAAATACCGTATCGTATACGATACCTGGTTCAGAGAAAGCACACTTCACGAAAACGGTTCTGTAAAGGAGGTAGTAAAGCTCCTTACAGAAAAGGGACACACCTACGAGCAGGATGGTGCAATCTGGTTCAAGGCATCTGACTTCGGTGACGATCAGGATAGAGTTCTTGTAAGAGCCAATGGTATCCCCACCTACTTCGTACCCGATATTGCATATCACTACAACAAGCTCGTAACAAGAGGCTTTGACAAGGCTATCGACATTTTAGGTGCAGACCACCACGGCTACGTACCCAGAATGAAGGCGGCTCTTACAGCTTTAGGCGTAGACAGCGCAAAGCTT
>JAFTVY010000070.1 GCA_017465545.1 Ruminiclostridium sp. | reverse complement strand
GAACCAAAACGGAAAATTACAACGATGAGCAATGTAAATAAAATCTTTCTGCGAAGCGAGGGATCAGCCCACGCATTTCTGAAGACTTGTAACATTACAGCACCTCTGCCTTTCCGCCGGCAGCTTCGATCTTGGACTGTGCTGTAGCAGAGAACTTAGCAGCCTTAACTGTAAAGCTCTTTGTGAGTTCGCCGTTGCCGAGAACCTTAACACCGTCTAATACCTTAGTTACAAGACCAGCGTCGATCATTGCTTCTAAGTCGATAACTGCACCGTTTTCGAAACGTGCTTCTAAATCAGCAACGTTGATTACTGTATATTCAGTAGCAAAAATGTTGTTAAAGCCTCTCTTAGGCATACGTCTTGCAAGTGATGTCTGACCACCTTCAAATCCGGGTCTTACGCCGCCGCCTGAACGTGCCCACTGGCCCTTGTGACCCTTACCGGCTGTCTTACCGTGACCGGAACCGTGACCACGACCGATACGCTTAACTTCCTTTGTTGCTCCTGCTGCAGGGTATAATTCGTGTAGCTTCATGTGTTACACCTCCTATTAGTTAATGTGCTTGTTTAACGTTTGTAAGGTGTAAGGAATTATTCCTCAGTAACCTCAACTAAATAATAAATTTCCTTGATCTTGCCTCTTGTTGCAGCGTTGTCAGGCTGAACTGTTACAGCGCCGATCTTACGAAGACCAAGAGACTGTGCGGTTGCAATGTGGCTGTCCTTACGGCCTGCCAGTGATTTAACCAGCTTAATCTTTAAAGCCATTTCGGTTTTCCGTCCTTTCTTAATAGTCAGAAAAATCTTAACCTAAGATTTCCTTTACGGTCTTGCCTCTGAGCTCAGCTACCTGCTGTGCATCTCTGAGAGCTGTAAGACCTGCCATTGTTGCTCTAACTACGTTGCAAGGATTGTTTGAACGAAGGGACTTTGTACGGATGTTCTTGATACCTGCCATTTCAACAACGGCACGAACAGGACCACCGGCGATAACACCGGTACCTTCGGGAGCGGGCTTTAAAAGAACTGCGCCTGCGCCGAACTTACCAACGATTTCGTGAGGGATTGTGTTACCCTTTAAGGAAATCTTTACAATGTTCTTCTTTGCATCTTCAATACCCTTGCGGATAGCGTCAGGAACTTCGCTTGACTTACCTGTACCGAAGCCTACAACGCCGTTACCGTCACCTACAACTACGAGTGCGGAAAACTTCATGATACGTCCGCCCTTAACAGTCTTGGATACACGGTTTATGGCAACTACCTTTTCGGAAAGCTCGTATTTGCTTGCATCTAAAAGTGCCAAAATATTGTCCTCCTATATTGATTTAGGTTTAACTCGATTAGAAGTTGAGTCCGCCTTCACGTGCGCCTTCAGCAAGTGCTGCAACTCTGCCGTGGTAAACATAACCGCTACGGTCAAATACTACGTCAACGATGCCTGCTGCCTTTGCCTTGTCAGCGAGTGCAAGACCAACCTTCTTTGCTGCCTCTGCGTTGCCGCCGAAGCCTTCAAAGCTCTTTTCCATTGTTGATGCGCTGCAAAGGGTTTTGCCTTCTACATCATCGATGAGCTGTGCATAAATGTGCTTTGAAGAACGGAAAACGCTGAGTCTGGGGCAAGCTGCTGTTCCGCTGATCTTAGCACGGATACGCTTGCGACGCTTGATTCTGTTTTTCTTGCTATCAATTACTTTAATCATTTAACTTTCACCCCTTGCGGTTTATTTCTTACCCTTACCTGCTTTACCTTCCTTACGACGGATAACTTCATCAACGTACTTGATGCCCTTACCCTTATAAGGTTCAGGTCTGCGCTTGTTTCTGATTTCAGCTGCAAACTGACCAACCTTCTGCTTGTCGATACCGGAAACGATAATCTTATTAGGAGCGGGTGATTCGATTGTTACATCTTCTGTATCGGATACGATAACCTGGTGTGAGAAACCAAGGTTCATTACTAAATCCTTACCCTGCTTCTGTACACGGAAGCCTACACCGTTTACATCGAGTTCCTTCTTGAAGCCGTTTGTAACGCCTTCAATCATGTTAGCGATGAGTGTTCTTGTGAGGCCGTGGAGAGCACGGTTTTCCTTTGCATCATCAGGACGTTCAACAACAACTGCTGCACCATCCATCTTGATGATCATAGAGGGCTTGAACTCCTTTGTGAGTGTGCCCTTGGGGCCCTTTACTGTAACTGTGGTACCGTCGATTTTTACATCAACGCCGGCAGGAACAGCGATGGGTGCTTTACCAATTCTTGACATATCTGTTCCTCCTTAATTACCAAACGAAAGCAAGCACTTCGCCGCCAACGTTATTCTTGCGAGCTTCTCTGTCTGTCATAACACCCTTGGATGTTGACACGATAGCAATACCTAAGCCCTTCATTACCTTGGGCATATCCTTGCTGTTTGAGTAAATTCTAAGTCCGGGCTTACTTACACGGCGTAAACCTGTAATGACCTGCGACTTGTTCTCAGTATACTTTAAAGTGATTCTGATAACGCCCTGTTTGTCGTCTTCAATCACTCTGAAATTCTTAATGTAACCCTCATCTACGAGTATCTGAGCGATCTGCTTCTTCATGTTGGAAGCGGGAACGTCTACTGTAGGATGCTTTGCAGAGTTAGCATTACGAATTCTTGTCAGCATATCTGCGATAGTATCGGTGATCTGCATTACTTCTTCCTCCTAAATAATTGTTCTGCTTATTACCAGCTGGATTTCTTTACGCCGGGAATCTGTCCCTTATAAGCAAGCTCTCTAAAGCAAATTCTGCATATACCAAACTTACGCATGTAAGAGTGAGGTCTGCCGCAGATCTTGCATCTGTTGTAAGAACGTGTAGAAAACTTTGCAGGACGCTGCTGTTTAGCAATCATTGATTTCTTTGCCATATCTCTTTAGTTTCCTTTCTTACTTTGCGAAAGGAGCGCCCATAAGGGTGAGCAGCTCTCTTGCTTCTTCATCAGTCTTGGCTGTGGTTACGAAGTTGATGTCCATACCACGAACCTTGTCGATCTTGTCGTATTCGATTTCAGGGAATATAAGCTGTTCCTTGATACCTGTTGAGTAGTTACCTCTGCCGTCGAATGAGTTGGGGTTGATACCTCTGAAGTCACGTACACGGGGGAGAGCAACGTTGAAGAATCTGTCGAGGAATTCGTACATAACCTCGTCTCTTAACGTTACCTTAACACCGATAACCATGCCTTCTCTCAGCTTGAAGTTAGCTACTGACTTCTTAGCGCGGCATACAACAGGCTTCTGACCTGTGATGAGCATTAAGTCAGCCATAATAGCGTCAACGATCTTTGCATTTTCCTTAGCTTCGCCGCAACCAACGTTGATGATGATCTTGTCGAGCTTGGGAACCTGCATTACGCTTTTGTAACCGAACTTCTTGAAGAGTGCAGGAGCAACTGTTTCTCTGTAATATGCTTTCATTCTGTTCATATTCGTTTATTCTCCTTACCGACAGCAGCCGGAAGTTACTTTATCCGACCAACTGTCAAGCTATACAGGCTGCTGATTAAAGCTCAGCGCCGCACTTCTTGCATACTCTGATTTTCTTTTCGCCCTTGATTTCGTGACCTACTCTTGTAGGCTTATCACACTTGGGGCATACAGGCATAACCTTGCATGCGTAGATAGGAGCTTCAGCCTTTACGATGCCGCCCTGCTCGCCCTGTCTTCTGGGCTTAACATGCTTTGTTACGAGGTTTCTGCCTTCAACGATAACCTTCTGTTCCTTGATGGAAACTTCCAGAACCTTACCCTGCTTGCCTTTGTCCTTGCCGGATATGATCTGAACGTTATCGCCGGTCTTTACGTGTAAATTATTCATAGCGACCTCCGGATTATAATACTTCGGGAGCGAGGGACAGGATCTTTGTGAAGTCCTTGTCACGGAGCTCTCTGGCTACAGGCCCGAAAATACGGGTTCCTCTGGGGTTTTTATCTTCCTTAACGATTACGGCTGCATTTTCGTCGAAACGGATGTATGTGCCGTCATCTCTTCTAACGCCGGTTGCTGAACGAACGATAACTGCCTTAACAACGTCGCCCTTCTTAACAGTACCACCGGGGCTTGCCTTCTTTACAGAAGCAACCACGATATCGCCTATGTTAGCGTACTTTCTGCGTGTACCGCCGAGTACTCTGATGCACATAAGTTCTTTAGCGCCTGTGTTATCCGCAACCTTCATGCGTGACTGCATTTGAATCATGGATTTATTCTCCTTCCGATAAATTTAAAGTAGAAATTACTTAGCCTTTTCGATGATGTTTACTAAACGCCATCTCTTATCCTTGGAAAGGGGTCTGGTTTCCATAATTTCAACCTTGTCGCCGATTCCGCAGGAGTTGTTTTCGTCATGCGCCTTAAACTTGATTGTACGCTTAATGATCTTCTTATAAAGAGGGTGACGGACATTGTCCTCGATTGCTACAACGATGGTCTTGTCCATCTTGTTGCTTACAACCTTACCAACTCTGGTTTTTCTTAAGTTTCTTTCACTCAAAGCTTTGTCCTCCTCTTCTCTTACTTAGCAGCCAGTTCGCGTTCACGCTGAACTGTCTTAACCATAGCGATCTCTTTCTTAACCGCCTTAATTCTTGTGGGGTTGTCAAGCTTGTTAACGGCGAGCTGGAAACGGAGGTTGAATAATTCCTGCTTGAGCTCTACAAGCTTCTTATCGAGTTCGATATCCTTTAACTCTCTGATTTCTTTAACCTTCATTACTGCTCACCTCCATTTTCCTTAGTAATGAACTTGCACTTGATGGGGAGCTTGTGCATAGCGAGACGCATAGCTTCTCTTGCAACTTCTTCGGAAACGCCGGCAATTTCAAACATTACTCTGCCGGGCTTAACAACTGCTACCCAGTATTCAGGTGAACCCTTACCGGAACCCATTCGGGTTTCAGCAGGCTTTTCTGTGATGGGCTTGTCAGGGAATATCTTGATCCATACCTGACCACCACGCTTGATATAACGTGTCATAGCGATACGGGCAGCTTCGATCTGGTTAGATGTGATCCAGGAAGCTTCGAGTGCCTGAAGGCCATACTGACCGTGGCTGACTACATTGCCTCGTGTTGCTTTACCTGTCATACGACCACGCTGTTGTCTTCTGTACTTTACTCTCTTTGGAAGCAGCATTATTCGTTACCTCCCTCTTTTTTCTCTGCTCTGGGCTTACGAGCTCTGCCTTCTGTCTTACGACGGGGCTTTTCTGTCTTCTGTGCAGGAATTTCGCCCTTGAGAACTTCACCCTTATAGATCCAAACCTTAACGCCGATAACGCCGTAGGTTGTGTTAGCTCTTGCTACACCGTAGTCGATGTCAGCTCTTAATGTCTGCAGGGGAATTGTACCCTCGTGGTAAGTTTCGCTACGAGCGATTTCTGCACCGCCGAGACGGCCGCTTACCATTGTCTTGATACCCTTAGCGCCGCTCTTCATTGTTCTGCCGATGCAGGACTTCATAGCTCTTCTGAAGGATACACGCTGTTCAAGCTGCATTGCAATGTTTTCAGCAACTAAGTTAGCGTCTAAATCAGGGTTCTTAACCTCTACGATGTTTAAGTTTACATCCTTGCCGCCTGCGATCTTGGAGATCTCTGCACGGAGCTTTTCGATTTCAGCACCCTTTGCACCGATAAGCATACCGGGCTTTGCTGTGTGGATGTGAACCTTTACCTTGTCATTTGCACGTTCAATCTCAACTAAAGAGATACCTGCTGCTCTGTAGAGCTGCTGGTCGGTCTTTTCACCGTTAGCCTTGATGAACATTCTGTCTTTCATGATATATTCACGGATTTTGTAGTCTTCTACGAGTGTATCGCCGAATGTGGACTTGCCAGCGAACCAGCGGGAATCCCAATCCTTGATAACTCCGACTCTAAGACCGTGAGGATTTACTTTCTGTCCCATTGCTATCCTCCTTATTCAGCTTCTTTTACAACCAGAACGATGTTGGAAGTTCTCTTGAGAATGCGATGTGCTCTTCCGTGATCCTTAGGTCTGATTCTCTTTAAAGTAACGCCAGCACCAACGTGGCAGGAAGAAACAAAGCACTTGGAAACGTCCATGTTGTGATTGTTTTCTGCGTTAGCCATTGCTGACTTGAGGAGCTTCTGTAAAGGCTCGCTCGCTGATTTAGGTGTGTATTTGAGGATCGCCATAGCTTCTTCGCAGGGCTTGTTTCTGATTAAATCAAGAACTATACCAACCTTGCGAGGTGAAATGCGAACCTGTCTGAGTTCTGCTCTTGCCTCCATTGATTACTCCTCCTTACTTGTTTGATGTCTTGCTTCCTGCATGACCCTTATAGGTTCTTGTAGGAGCGAATTCGCCCAGCTTGTGACCTACCATATCTTCGGTTACGTATACGGGAACGTGTTTTCTACCATCGTGAACAGCGAATGTGTGTCCAACGAAATCAGGGAATATTGTGCTGGAACGGCTCCAGGTCTTTAAAACCTTCTTCTCGCCTGCTTCGTTCATAGCGAGTACTCTCTTCATGAGAGCTTCCTGCACGTAAGGTCCCTTCTTAATACTTCTGCTCATTTAATTTATTTCCTTTCAAGTGAATTGCAAGTTAATGTGCGGCGGCGTTTTACTGCAATCTGCAAACACCGCACTTATTAACAATGACTTGGGTTTAATTAATTACTTGCTGTTTCTTCTCTTAACAATGAACTTGTTAGAGCTCTTCTTGAGTTTTCTTGTCTTGTAACCAAGAGCAGGCTTACCCCAAGGAGTTACAGGGCCGGGACGACCAACGGGTGACTTACCTTCACCACCACCGTGAGGGTGGTCGTTAGGGTTCATTACAGAACCTCTTACTGTAGGTCTTACGCCCTTGTGACGCATACGACCAGCCTTACCGTAGTTTACGTTTTCGTGGTCGAGGTTTGATACAACGCCGATTGTTGCCATACACTTGTCAGAAACGTTTCTGAGCTCGCCGCTGGGGAGTCTTAAAAGTGCGTAGCCGTTTTCCTTAGCCATGAGCTGTGCCATGTTGCCCGCAGAACGAACAAGCTGACCGCCCTTGCCGGGATAAAGCTCGATGTTGTGGATGATTGTACCAACGGGGATGTCGATGAGTGCAAGTGCGTTACCGGGCTTGATGTCAGCGTCGGAACCGCTTCTTACCTTATCGCCTACCTTGAGTCCGTCGGGAGCGATGATGTATCTCTTTTCGCCGTCCTCGTACTGAACGAGTGCGATGAATGCGGAACGGTTGGGGTCGTATTCGAGCGTGAGAACTTCAGCGTCCATACCGAGCTTGTTTCTCTTGAAGTCGATAATACGATATTTTCTTCTCTGTGCGCCACCCTTGTGTCTTACAGTGATTCTACCGTAGCTGTTACGGCCTGAATGCTTCTTTAATGATTCAAGAAGGCTTCTTTCGGGCTCTACCTTTGACAGAACGCTGTAATCGGTGCAGGTCATTCCTCTGCGGCCGGGGGTGACAGGTTTATAAAACTTAATAGCCATTTATATCACTCCTTTATATCATTCCATCGAAGAAGTCGATAGTCTTGGAGCCTTCTGCGAGAGTTACGATTGCCTTCTTCCAGGAAGCTGTGTAACCTTCGTTGCGGCCCATTCTCTTCATAACGCCACGGCAGTTGATTGTGTTAACCTTAGCTACCTTTACGCCGAAGAGAGCTTCTACAGCCTTAGCGATTTCAATCTTGTTGGAATCCTTGGCTACCTTGAATGTGTACTTGCCCTGTGCCAGAAGCTCCATGCTGTGTTCTGTGATAATGGGCTTTAAAATGATGTCATAAGCGAGCTTTGCCATTATGCGTACACCTCCTCGATAGTTGCAACGGCATCCTTAACAACGATGAACTTGTTGTACTTTAAGATGTCATATACGTTAAGAGTGTTTGCCTGTGTTGTCTTTACGCCGGGGATGTTAGCCGCGGACTTGATAACCTTTTCGTCAACTGTGTTAAGAACGATCAGAGCCTTTTCAGCGCCGAGAGCCTTTAACATGCCGACCATAGTCTTTGTCTTGAACTCATCTGTTGTGATGGAATCTACAACGATCATATCATTGTCAAGAACCTTGGAAGAAAGTGCAGACTTGAGAGCAAGTCTCTTTACCTTCTTGTTGAGAGAGTATCTGTAGCTTCTGGGCTTGGGGCCTAAAGCGATACCACCGTGTGTCCACTGGGGAGCTCTTGTAGAACCCTGTCTTGCGTGGCCTGTACCCTTCTGTCTCCAGGGCTTTCTGCCGCCGCCGCTTACTTCTGTTCTTGTAAGTGTGGACTGTGTACCCTGACGCTGATTAGCGAGGTAGTTGACAACTGCTGCGTGCATAACAACTGCATTGGGTTCGATTCCGAATACACCGTCATTAAGCTCAAGGTCGGATACAACAGCACCTGTCATATCATAAACTGATATCTTTGCCATATTAATCCTCCTCCTTACGCTTTCTTAACCGCATCGGTAATGCAAACTACGCCGCCCTTAGGACCGGGAATAGCACCCTTGATTGCGATAAGATTGTTTTCTGCATCGATTTTAACGATTACGAGATTCTGAACTGTTACGTTTTCAGCACCCATGTGACCAGCCATGCCCTTACCCTTGAAGATTCTTGAAGGGGATGAGCAAGCGCCCATTGAACCTGCCTGTCTTACTACAGGACCAGAGCCGTGTGTTTCCTTGAGTCTGTGCTGATTGTGACGCTTGATTGCGCCCTGGAAGCCCTTACCCTTGCTAACGCCGCTTACGTCGATAACGTCGCCTACTGCAAATACATCTGCCTTGATGATGTCGCCAACGTTTACGTTGCTGATATCGTCAAGTCTGAACTCCTTGAGAGTTCTCTTGAAGGGGAGGTCATTCTTCTTGAAGTGACCTGTCATGGGCTTGTTTACATGCTTGGGGGATGTATCACCGTAGCCAAGCTGTACTGCTTCATAGCCGTCGTTCTCTGCTGTCTTGAGCTGTGTTACTACACAGGGACCTGCTTCGATAACGGTTACAGGAACTACTTTTCCTGCTTCGTCGAAGATCTGAGTCATACCGATCTTCTTACCGATTAAACCTTTAGTCATGGTTTAAATCCTCCTGTTTTGGTTATTGGTCGGTTTCCCGACGTGACCACCGACACCGATATCTGCTTATTTTCCGGTGCCGCGCGGTTATTGGTTGACTTTCGCCAACATAACTTCGCTCTTATGGATTAAAGCTCCATAGAGATTTCCACACCTGCGGGAAGTTCAAGGCTCTTAAGAGCTTCAACTGTCTTGTTGGTGGGACGGATTACGTCGATGAGACGCTTGTGAGTTCTGAGCTCAAACTGCTCACGGCTGTCCTTGTACTTGTGTACAGCTCTCAGGATTGTTATTACTTCCTTGTTTGTAGGAAGGGGAATAGGTCCTGCAACTCTTGAGCCTGTACGCTTTGCTGTTTCAACAATCTTTGCTGCTGCAGCATCTACAAGTGCGTGTTCGTAGCCCTTGATCTTGATTCTCACTTTTTCCTTAACTGCCATCTTAATATCTCCCTTTCTTAGATTTTTTCGGGGGAACACCTGTCTGTATGGCATCATACAGCTCAGATGGATACGGTCAGCAGCGCATTTTAAAAATACACTGTGCCGGGTGTTTCACACCATCCGATATAAAACAGGATTTTTCTTTAGGGGGTATTAACACGTTGCTAACCCTTCCCGAACAGCAAAAATCCTTGCTTTTCAGCGCTGTGAAGCCCTGACCGCTTTCGCCCATTTCCTGGACATACTCCGTCTGAATTACCGGTAAAACCGCAACCTCAGACATCTCAGCATATCATTAAGCAGTGCTTGCTATACCGCAAGCAATACTTATTATACACTATTGCAAAGCCAATTACAAGTGTTTTGAGAAATTTTTTGCAAACTTTTTTAGTAGAATATTTAAGAATTTCAGGCACTCGATTTGTGCAGATTGTACAAGCTATTTATATATAGATTTTTGCTCTCACATACGGCACAATATATAGGGCTACGACAACGTATATACTATTATAATATAGCCCTATTTTCGTAATATCGCAGTAGCCTGTTCAAAAAAGGCGGAATATTGTCGGAATTACTTGAAAAAGTAACGGGAAAATGCTACAATACTATTAGATTATAATATTAAGTCAGTGAAATGTCAATAAGGAGGATATTTATGATTAAAAAGCTTATAAGCCTGCTTATAGCAATGGCAATGATACTGCCGGTTATGGTAACACCGGTAGCCTATGCGGTTGAGATAAGCCCTGCGCAGACTGTCAGCGGCGTTCAGGCAACGGATATGCTGACTGTTGCAAAACAGCTTGCCAAAGCCAAGGTAGACGAAAAAAGATATTTTGAATGCTACGTTTACCAGTATGGTATGACAGTCAGAGTTGACTCAACGACCAAAACGGCAATAGTTATAGAGCTGGAGGACTATTATTGGGTAACCATCCCCGAAACCATCGAGGATCTGAATTACTACTGGGGCTATGACGAGGACTCCTTCGAGTTTCTCGACCTCTACGGAGATTTTGAAGTAATCGGTATTACAGCGGAAAGTACGTACTCAGATCAGGTCGTAGAAATTCCTGAAAGCGTAGTCTACATCCAGAGCAAGTCCCTGGGCTTCTGCAACGGAGAATATATTGAAACACAGATTTGCGCACCCAAGGGTTCGGCGGCTATCACCTATGCAAAAAAGTACGGTCTGGATTACGTTGAGCTGTACAGCTTCAAAGATGCAACCATAAGCTTCGACGAAATACAGTTCACCTACACCGGTAATGAAATCTGCCCCACAACCCACGTATATTACGGCGATAAAGAGCTTGAAGACGGCACAGACTACTATCTTATATATGAAAATAACGTAAACGCAGGAACGGCAACGGTTACGGCTTACGGTATCGGAAGCTATCGTGGTGAGCTTTCTGCAAGCTTTGTCATATCCCCCCAGACCATCGATACGTCTCTTCTTACCGTCAAGGTTCCCAAAAGTATGGCTTATAACAAAAAAGGAATCTACGAGAAGCTTGCCATAACCTACGACGGAAAAACTCTCACAGCGGGTACAGACTTTGTAGTATCAGGTCTTTCCGACAAAATCGGTTCAGTTACCGGTAAAATAGTATTCAAGGGCAACTACAGCGGAAAAAATCAGTCAAACTCAATCTTGTTATGGGCACTATTACGAAGCTTTATGCGAGAGGAATTGACACGACCACCGCAAAGCTCTCATGGACGGATGCCGGTTGCGACGAGTATATTATTTACAGACTGAGAAACGGCAAGTACGTACAGATAGCGACAACAAAAAACACGTATTATTATGATAAATCTCTCGTTTCCTTCGGTGCGTTCTACTACAAGGTAAAGGGTGTAGTTTACACAAAGGATGGCACAGCCCACACAACCAAGCTTACAAATACAGCCTACGCCATCACAAAGGGAGTAACCCCCACTCTTAAGCTTGCTACAAAAAGAAATGCAAATACGCTTACCTGGTCTAAGGTTCCCAGAGCAGGGGGTTATAAGATTTACAGACAGGACAACTGGAGCGGTGAATGGAAGCTTGTAAAAAAAATCACCAATGGCACAACCGTCACCTTCACAGACAGAACCGTCAGCAACGATAGAAACTACGGCTATAAGGTGGTAGCCTACAGAATAATAAAGAATAAAGCCTACTACACTCCCTACAGCGAAGTAAGAAACAGCACCGAGTACGTTTCGGTTCTCAATGCGGCAGAGCTGAAAAACAGAATTTACGAGTTCAAGATCGAAAACGTGCAGAGTAATAAATCCACCTTTACAACCTGCACACTCAGCCAGAAGGATCGTGAAATTCTCTCTAAATTCGCACGTGAGCATTTCACCAGCGATATGACAAGATATGACAAGCTCTACACAACACTCAACTGGATAAACAAGAACGTTGACTACATTCAGGATCAGTCAGGCTGGAACAAAATCGCAGGTATGTCCTATGTTGAGGCGATCTTCGTACAGAAGACAGGTCAATGCGCACAGTACAACGGAGCTATGGCTTCTATGATGTCATATATGGGCTATGACGTAACCCTTATCCACGGCTGGAGAGGTAACTGGAGCAACGGCAACTACTGGCAGCACTTCTGGGTTGAGGCTCATATCGGCGGTATCGACTACGTTGTAGAAACCGGAAACTACGGTAGCTCAGGCAACTGGATGTATATGCCTACGCCCTACAAGTACACGAGCGGCTACATAAAGAACTGCAAGAATCTCTGATTTTGGCAGGTAGCAATTTAACACAATAAATAATCAGGGGAGTCTGTAAGGCTCCCCTGAATTTTTTATTGCAAAGCTCCTGATAGTATCAGAAATCCTCTTCGTGCTTTGGCGTATCAGCCATAAGCTGTTTATAGATTCTGCCATATACAATAGTAGTGATAACGAAGGTTATAACGTCGGATACCGCCTGAGAACCTACTACACCATAGATTCCGAAAAGCTGATTTGCCAAAAGCAGTATCGGGATATATACAAGTCCCTGACGGCAGATGGCGAGCAGTAAGGATTCCTTACCCTTGCCCATAGCCTGCAGACACAGATTCTTCTGGAAGTTATTTATCATAAAGGGGGTAGCAAGGCAGGCTATTCTTAAAAAGTCCTTGCCGTAGGCTACCGTGGTAGCGTCGCCTATAAAGATTCTTACTATAGGCTCTGCGAATATTTCAAATATCAGTATGCAGGTGGCGGCTATGATCATACCCGTAAGCTGTGACATTTTTATAAAGCCGTTCATTCGCTTGTAGTTGCCCGACGCATAGTTATAGGCAACAAGAGGCATCATACCCTGACAAAGTCCCATACCGATGTTAAGCGGGAGCATATCTATCTTTACGACAATACCAAGTGCCGCCAGCTCTATATCGCTGTGACCTGACGCTAAATTATTCTTGAGAATTGCCGCTATAGCCGCAAGCATTGCGGAAAGGAAGGAAGGCAGACCAATTGCGAATACCGAACCTATCGAGCTTGCCGAGGGTATCATCAGCTTAGGATTTATATTAAGTATCGACTTTTTGCGAAGTCTTACAAATTCCATTATAAAATAAAGCATAGCAATTACGTTTGAAAGCATTGTAGCCATTGCCGCACCCGTTACCTCGTTGCCGGCAGGGAGTATCACAAACATAAACAGCGGATCGAAGATGATATTCAGGATTCCGCCCATAGCAAGACCGAAGCTGGATTTTCCCGAATAGCCTGCACTACGGAGCAGATGGGACATGGATACGCTTACAAGCATCGGTATGCCGCCTACGAATACAGTCCAGAAAATATATTCCCTGCAGTAGCCTATTGTATTCTGGGATGCGCCCAGCAGGAAGGATATAGGATCGGCAAAGAGAAACGCCACAACCGAGCATATTATTCCGATAAGGAGCGAGCCGTAAAAGCTGAAGGAGCAGACCTTTTTCGCTTCCTCTTCCCTGCTTATACCCAGCAGTCTTGACATAAGACTGCCACCGCCCACACCAAAAAGGTTTGTAAAGGCGCTTATTACAAAGAACACGTTGCCCACAACGCTTGCCGCCGCTACCTTATAAGGATCGTCGGTCATTCCTATAAATATAGTATCCGCCATATTATAAATCATCGAAATAAGCTGACTTATAATAGTAGGTATTGCCATTGCCGCTAAAGCTTTACCTATCGGGGCATTTTCAAATAATTCCTTTTTTTCGTTCATCACTATCTCTTTTCTTTTATATTTCTACGCAAAAACAGAACCGATATCGACGATAAGCGGTTCTGTATATAATTATATTCCTATTTTTTTAAATTGTCAAGAAAAATCCTTTAAACCGTAATTTCAATAACTATTCCGTCTGCCTCGACAGCGCTTTCGTAATATCCGTCGCCGGTTGTTCTCGGACCTCTTAACACTGTATATCCATCCCTTTCAAGACGTTCTGTAAGTTCCCGTACCATATCCTCGCTTCCCACACTAAAAGCAACGTGGTGATGTCCTATGCGGCATTCGTCACCGAAGCCGTCTTTCAAATCAGGTACGTTCATAATCTCAAGCCTTGCACCATCTGAAAAGGTGAGAAAATAAGAACGGAAATCCGTTTTCTTATTATGATAGCCCTCATTTGATACCGCACCGAAATATTTTATAAAGAATTCCCTTGTCTTTTCTAAATCTCCGGTAAAAAGAGCAACGTGGTTTATTGTCATTATCGTTTTTCTCCTGTGAAAAGGGGTAAATTGTAGTTTATCGGGGAGATGTGACGGAGTGAATCCCCCTGACGGCTATCGCCGCCATCCCCCTTTAGGCAAGGGGGACTTTGGTTGGTGTAGCGCCAAAAAGCCTCCCTTGCCTAAAGGGAGGTGGCAGTCCGTAAGGACTGACGGAGGGATTCCTTTATAGAAAACGGAATCTATTAACAGAGCGATAAACCCCAATTTGACACACAATCAATGTGTACCCCCGCCGTTAACGAGGTTACGCCGACCGCAAACATATTTAAAGGCGGAATTGCCCACGGCGGCAGTATGAAATACTGCGGCGCCCTTTAGGGCAATGGCTCGCCGCCAAATTTCAATTTGAATTTCTTTTAAAACCCCATCAATTTCCCTTCGGGAAATTGATACAATAACCGCTCCGAAGGAGCGATATCACCGAAACCGAAGGTTTCGATATCACCTGAGCCGCAGGCTCAGATATCACCCGTCGCAGACGGATATAACTGAAGCCGCAGGCTTCTTAGTGTCCGATTATTCTTCCGTAAAGCTCTGGTCTGCGGTCTCTGAACACGCCCCAGCTCTGACGGAATTCTCTGTTTGCCTCGGTATCTATGACAGAGGTTATTATCATTTCATTGTCTCTGTCTGCCTGAGCCATTATTTCGCCCGTGGCGTCGGTTATGAAGGACGAGCCGTAGAAAGTAAGCGATGATTCCTGATACTGATTATCTTCGGAAGGAATAACCTCCTCTGTGCCGATTCGGTTTGCAGCTATCACGGGGATAAGATTTGATGCGGAATGCCCCTGCATCGCTCTTCTCCAATGGGGCATAGAATCACATTCCAGTATAGGCTCGCTACCTATGGCTGTGGGATATAAAAGCATATCCGCACCCATAAGTGCCATACATCTTGCCGCCTCGGGGAACCATTGATCCCAGCAGATGCCCACTCCGATATTGCCGTATCTTGTTTTCCATACCTTAAAGCCGGTATCACCGGGTGTGAAATAGAATTTCTCCTGATAGAAATGATCGTCGGGGATATGGCTTTTGCGATATACTCCCATAAGACTGCCGTCAGAATCTATCATGGCTATAGAATTAAAGAAGGTATTGCCGTACTTTTCATAGAAGCTGACGGGAATAACGGTACCCGTTTCCCTTGCCACCTGCATAAATTTCTTTACCGCAGGGTTATCTTCCGTAGCCTCGGCGTAATAGTAAAACTCGTAATTTCTCTGCTGGCAGAAATAAGGCGTTTCAAAAAGCTCGGGGAGGAGAATTACCTTCGCTCCGCTTGCCGCCGCCTGACGTACCATATATTCCGCCTTTGAAATATTTTCGTCACGCTCTTCTGCGCAACTCATCTGTATTGCCGCTACCTTGACCTTACTCATTTTACCCCTCTTTTCTTTTACTGTGGTATCTGATGTGTGATACAATGTATATTGCCGCCACCGATAAGAATATCCCTTGCATAAATGGATATGACTTCTTTTTCGGGGAATACCGATTTTACTATTTCTGCCGCTCTCTTGTCGGCTTCTTCGTTCTCGCCGCCGAAGGCTGGCATAACTACCGTCTTATTGCCGATATAAAGATTTACGTAGCTTGCGGAAAGTCTTTCTGCTACGTCTCTTGTAGGCTCGCCGAAGCAATAATCAAGTCCCTCTACCTCATCCTCAGTCATATAGACAGGCTTTGGCATAGGCAGTTTTATTACCTCTATTTTTTCGCCCGTGGCGTCGGTACTGTTTTCCAGTACCTGAAGACATCTTCTGCACATCTCATATTGCTCGTCAGCTTCATCCTCGCACCAGGATAAAAGCACCTTATGAGGTGCGGCAAATACGCAGATATTATCTACGTGTTCGTTGGTTTCGTCACCCAAAATGCCACCGGGCAGCCATATGACCTTTTCTGCACCAAGTCCCTCGCAGAGCCTATGCTCTATCTCTTCTCTTGAAAGATCGGGATTTCTGCCCTTACTTAAAAGACAAGCTTCTGTTGTCAGCACAGTACCAAGTCCGTCAACGCTGATGCTTCCGCCCTCTAAAACAAAGTCGGAAAAATCATACATATCGATATCATAAAGGTCGCAGAGCTTTTTCGCTATGGCGTTATCCTTGTCCCAGGGAAAATAGAGTCCGTCATAAAGTCCGCCCCAGGCGTTGAAGCAAAAATCAACACCACGGATATTGCCCTTATCGTCTGTAACAAATTCGGGGCTTACGTCCCTTGCCCATGCATCGTCGGAGGACATTTCCACCACCCTTATATAATCAGGCAGAAGCCGTCTTGCATTGTCATATTGAGAATGACTTGCAAGCATAGTAACCTTTTCGCCTTTTGCAATAGCCTTTGCCACTTCGGCAAAGGCTTTTCTTGCTTTAACAGCGCCGTACTGCCAGGAATCAGCTCTTTCGGGGAATATCATAACGCATCCTCTGTGACTACTGAATTCCGCAGGCATACGGTATCCGTCTTTTTTAGGCGTACTGTCTTTTATTATTTTCATCTTATACTAACTTTGTACCAAGCTCGAAGGCCTTTTCGTTGATTTCGATAACCTTCTTGGGTACGCATTCTTCAACTGCCTTTTTCCATGCCGCTTCGTCAAAGCCCTTTAATACCTTTGATAAAACTCCCATAAGAACTACGTTTACAGCCTTTGCACTACCTGCCTCGTTAGCGGCGGAAAGTGCGTCTACTGCGATAAGCTTAATACCCTTGTCGGCAATCTTTTCAAGTAATCCCTCGGGATACTGTGCCGCACCCGTGATAACGGGCATAGGGCTTATTTTCTGTGAGTTTGTGATAACTGTACCGCCCTTTTTCAGAGAGGAGAGCCATCTTGCCGCTTCAAGCTGTTCAAAGGATACGATTATATCAGCCTGTCCCTTTTCGATAACGGGGCTGTATACCTTTTCACCATACTTTATGTAGGTTACTACAGAGCCGCCACGCTGACTCATTCCGTGTACCTCGCTTACCTTTACGTCATAGCCTGCAGAGCCTAAAACGTTACCTAATATACGGCTGGCAAGCAGAGTACCCTGACCGCCAACGCCTACTATCATAATTGAATTTGTCATTGTGTTATCCCCCTTATTCCTCAATAGCACCGAACTTGCACATCTGGTTGCAAAGTCCGCAGCCTACGCAGAGTGTAGCGTCGATAGTTACACCGTTTTCGCCCCAGCATAATGCAGGACAGCCTATCTTCATACAAGCCTTGCAGTTCTTGCACTTGTCGGGATTGATCCTGAAGGGAGCCTTATGCTTGACAGTCTTGAGAAGTGCGCAGGGACGACGGGCGATAATTACCGAAGGCTCATCCTTTGCAAGCTCTTCCTTGATTACGCTTTCAGTTTCAGCAAGGTTGTTGGGATCAATCACTCTTACGCTATTGATACCAACTGCCTTTGCAAGCGCTTCGAGATTTACTGCCGCCGCAGGATCGCCGTAGATGTTCATTCCGTTTGCGGGGTTGTTCTGGTGTCCGGTCATACCTGTGATACTGTTATCAAGGATAAGGACTGTAGAATTGCTTCTGTTATATGCTATATTGATAAGACCTGTAACACCACTGTGAATAAAGGTACTGTCACCGATAACCGCTACAGATTTACCTTCAAATTCGCCCTTTCTGCCCTTGTTGAAGCCGTGCAGACCGCTTACAGACGCACCCATACATACGGTAGTATCAATAGCTGATAAGGGAGCGGCAGAGCCTAAGGTATAGCATCCGATATCGCCGCTTACCATAACGCCCAGCTTCTTTAATATGTAAAATACGCCTCTGTGGGGACATCCTGCGCAAAGTACGGGAGGACGAACGGGAATAGCCTCGTCAAGAACTGTAAATTCGTCAGCCTCGTTTAAAATTACCTGCTTAATCTTGCTCTGGAAATATTCGCCCTGAAGTGTGAATAATTCCTTACCCTTTACTTCAATACCGTTCTTGCGGCAATGGGTTTCGATAACGTCGTCAAGCTCTTCAATAACGTATAACACCTTTACCTTTGCGGCAAATTCCTTGATGAGCTTTACGGGAAGAGGATTTACCATACCAAGCTTTAAATAGCTTGCCTTGTCGCCGAGAGCTTCCTTTGCAAACTGATAGCAGATACCTGATGTGATAACGCCTATCTCGTCGCTGTTCATCTCAACTGTGTTGATGCCTGAGCTTTCTGCATATTCTGTGAGCTTCAGAGTTCTTTCTTCAACTACAACGTGCTTTTTGATAGCGTTTGCAGGTACCATTACGTACTTTGCGATATCCTTTTTATATTCGGGCAGAGCCTTTTCTACTCTGTCGCATTCTTCAACAGTAGACTGGGAGTGGCTTACTCTTGTTGTAAGTCTTAAGATTACGGGAGTATCAAACTGCTCGGAGATCTCGTAGGCGAGCTTTGTATATTCCTTACATTCAGCGGAATCAGAAGGCTCTAACATAGGCACCTTTGCACCGATAGCGTAATGACGGGAATCCTGCTCGTTCTGGGAGCTGTGCATACCGGGGTCGTCTGCAACCGCTAAAACGAAGCCTCCGTTTACACCCGTATAGGAGGCTGTGAATAAGGGGTCAGCCGCAACGTTTAAGCCTACGTGCTTCATAGCGCAGAAGCTTCTTGCACCTGCAATGCTTGCACCGATTGCTACCTCACAGGCTACCTTTTCGTTGGGCGCCCATTCGCAGTACATTTCATCAGCATTATACTTTGATGCGAATTCGGTGATTTCGGTACTGGGTGTACCGGGATAGCTTGATACCACGGTAACGCCTGCCTCGTATAAGCCACGGGCTACCGCCTGGTTACCTAACATTAACTTTGACATAATTTAAAAATTCCTTTCGGCAAAATTTTACATAGTTTTACATTATACTATTCCATTCTATTATACACTATTTCAGGGAAAATGTAAACAGTTATTTTACAAGAAAAGATGAACCCATAAAGGGTTCATCTTCTTATATCTTTTACTGTAAATTATGCCTTTTCCTTATAGCCGAAGCTTCGCCGTACAGCTTCAGCGCCGTACCGATATTGTGCTGTGCCTTATAGACGTCGGCTGTCTTTTCAAGTAAAACGCAGTACCAATAGAGATAATCGGAATTATCAGGGTACGCTTCTACTATTTTCTTCTTGACAGACAAAGCCTTGGTATACAGTGTTATGGCTTCATCGATTCTATTCAGCTTTTTACAGATATCCGCTACCCTTTCAAGCGAAATAGAATAGTCATAGAGATAATTAAAGCTATCGGGATAAGCCTCGGAAAGCCTTCTGTCAATATCCGTCGATTCGATATAAAGCTCAAGAGCGTCTTCAATTCTTCCCTGCGACTGATAAGCACCTGCCACCTTGTCGAGGGAGATGGAATATCCACGCAGGTAATCGAGCTTTTCGGGATAAGCCTCTGTCAATTTCCTACTGATAGTCAGCTCTTCAAGATACAGCGAGAGAGCCTCCTCTGTTCTGCCCTGCTCCTTATAGATACCTGCCACTCTTTCAAGCGAAACGCATAAGCCACGAAGGTAAGCAGGGTTTTCAGAATAGAGTCCGGACAGCCTTCTGTCAATCGCCAGCTCCTTATTAAACAGCTCCAGCGCCTGGTCATATCTTTTCTGCGCTTTGTATATACCTGCTATATTGTCAAGTGAAATTGAATATCCCTGCAGATAATCGGGATTTTCGGGATAAGCCTCAGCTAATTTTTCGTAGATGGCGGTTTCCTCACGGAACAGACTTATAGCCTCATATATTCTGCTCTGCTGTCTGTAGATATTCGCTACTCTTTCAAGGGAAATGGAATATCCACGCAGATATTCGGGTTTTTCGGGATAGGCTTCGCTGAGTCTTCTGTCGATGTCCAATTCCTCGCTATAAAGCGAGAGGGCTTCTTCCAATCTGTTCTGCTCCTCATAGATACCAGCCACTCTGTCAAGCGAAGCGGAATAGCCTTGCAGATAGACGGGGTTTTCGGGGTACTCTTCGACTAATCTTCTGTCAATAGCCATTTCTTCATCGTACAGCGATAAAGCCTCTTCAAATCTGTTCTGCGCCTCGTATATACCTGCCACCTTTTCAAGGCAAATGGAATAATCCCGCAGATATAAAGGCTTTTCGGGATTGTCCTCCGCTAATTTTTTTGAGATGTCCAGCGCTTTATTGTACAGCGAAAGAGCCTCCTCAAGCTTATTCTGTTTTTCATAGATACCTGCTATCTTTTCAATGGATATGCGGTAGCTACGCAGATAAGCGGGATTATCGGGATAGCTCTCCGCAAGGTACTCCGTAATGGATGATTTTTCTCTATACAGCAAGAGAGCCTCTTCAAGCTTACTCTGTTTTTCGTATATACCTGCTATTCTTTCAAGAGAGATAGAATATCTTCTGAGGCCTTCGGGATTTTCAGGATAGGCTTCAATTGATTTCTTGCCGACAAGCATAGCCTCCTTGTACAGCGTGAGAGCCTCGTCAAGCCTGTTTCTCTCCTCATAAATACCCGCTACCTTATCAAAGGAAAGAGAATGTCTCAGCAGGCAGTCAGGATTTTCAGGATACTTTTCAACAATCTTTCCGCACAGCTCAAGGCAGGTCTCGAAATACCTCATTGCCTCATCGTAATGGCAGATAGTTTTAAGAATATCACCCTTGCGGGAATATGCCCTTACAAGGCTGTAAGCCCCGTAAACTTCCTCTGTTGTATAGTCCTTGAATATGGCTATAAGCTCATCACAATAGGTCATAGCCTTGTATAAAAGATTTTTATCGTAATATTTTTCTTCGGTATCAAAAATCCGCTCTATAAAATCCTTATCCCCCGTAACCCTCTCATACTCCTTCTTCATCTTCGTCTTTCTGAGAAGCTTCGTGAGATTCAGTAGCATGTATTCATCAAGGGATTCCATATCGGTTTCGTACTGCTCGAAGCATAATTCTGCAAGGGCGGAGGCTCCGTCCTCTGTGCTTGAATAGTAGGGTGTGCCTTCCTTGTCAAGCCATTCTCCGAAGGAGCGGTGGAATGCCTGCAGACAGCCATCGGATTCGGTAAGAAGGGTAGAAAGTGCGCTACGGAATTTACGTAGCTGATTGTTGCGCCAGCCCATAAGCTGTTTTAAAGTTGCAATAGGCAGAGGTGTTTCTGATGCTATTATCATCCCTAAAGGCTCTTGCCAGAAGTCTTCGTAGTCACGTAGGGTATATGTCGCACCTGTGCTGTTGAATTTTCTGTCAAGGGTATTTGCAAAAAGGGATTGTATGCCCTTCGGTATGGGATAAAGAGTCAGCTCCTTAACCTTGCCGAGGTCTATATCTTCTATAATATTATCGCAGATGCATTCCGCATAGGTGAATACGTTCTCGCCTGATTCGGTAAGCCTTGCGATAAATTCGTCCTTGTTTTCAAAGCCTGACAGTTTTTCATCCAGTCGGCGGTGGAAATACGCCGTCATATCTGCGCTTGTCTGCTCGGTGTATTCGTCCAAATCTATCGCCCTGAAGCTCTCAAATCTGCTTACTATATTCGGCTCTTTTCGTGCTGTAATCAGGAATCGTACCCAGTCTCTCATATACGCCTGATACTCCGCAAGAAAGCCTGCAAGCTCGTCTGTTTTGGACTCGTCAAGGGCGTCAATGCAGATTATCATACTGTCACGTTGTCCGTCTATGCTGATTTTGCCTAACGGCTGACCGATAAGGTCATCAAAAAGGTCCCTGCCGCTTTTCATCGTGAAGCTATCATCACTTAAAAGTCGGATAAGACTGCTACGGTAATCAGGCAGACGGAGTGCCAGTTTGTAGGCAAGATAGCGGATAATATCATCGGTATTGCTGAAGCTGTTGCTCTGGTGGTCGCAGGAAATGGAAGCCACCACACGGGGGTTGTAGTGCTGTAGATTTGCACAGTAGGTGGATTTACCTGCACCCGGTTTTCCGTAGAGCATAAGTATTTTAGAGCCGTTCTTGTCCTCAATCCACCCCTTTACTATACTGTCAAGCCAGGGTCTTTCGGTCATTTCCTTCTGCAACAGCAGGTCGAATCGTGTCATTCTGTCCCTTTCAGGCATAGCAAGTCTTCGGCGCAGTTCTTTTATTTCTGCGCTGTACTGCATGATTTCTTCAATGCTGACAAGCTTTATCACCTGCATCTCCTGACGTTCTATGTAGTTAGAAAACTCCTCCTCGCCCTTTTGGAGAGCCTCGGGATAGTCACTCATAT
>JAFTVY010000069.1 GCA_017465545.1 Ruminiclostridium sp. | reverse complement strand
TTCAGCTCCTCAAGAAGCCTGCAGGCACACTTTTCACCACCAATCAGAAACTGTAATATCTTAATTCGGTTTTCGTCACATAACGCCTTGAAAATAACAGCTGTCTTTTTAGGATTGAGTTCCATCTGCTTACCTCACATTGATGTTTTTCTATATTATACACAACATATAGAGATTTGTCAATATGTTTTTAGAAAAAATTTTCCGCACCCACTTACGTGAATGCGGTTATTGGTATTAATAAGGTTTTTATATCAGAAAATCAGGAGAGCGTTGCCCGACCGACTTTCCCGACCTTACGTTCAGTCAAGGATTCTTCCGTCTGTGGAAATGGTTACGACTCTCCACGGGATAAATTATCCGCTTTCCTGTAAAGCACGCTTTACGGCATCATTGCCGTTCGTACGCCGACGGCGTCAGTTTCCTCGCCTGCGTGCGTTTTTCATCGTCTGACAGTGTGTAGACAAATGACTTTGTCTACACACTGAGGGCGGCTCCTCGGAGTCGCCCATAAACTTTATAAATCAATTCAGTTGAGTATCGCACCTGACGCTCCGCCCGAAACTAAAGCCGCATAACGTTTGAGATAGCCGGAAAGCTCTTTTTTCTTAGGCGTAAAATTCTTCATTCTTTCAGAAAGAATCGCCTCGTCTACCTTAAGCTCGATAGTATTTTCAGGGATATTTATGCTGATGATATCGCCTTCTTCTACAACGCCTATCATACCGCCTGAAGCGGCTTCAGGTGTTATATGTCCTACGCAAGCACCCCTTGTTGCACCGCTGAAGCGACCGTCTGTGATAAGTGCTACGCTGTTGCCAAGTCCCATGCCCATAATTGCGGAGGTGGGATTCAGCATCTCTCTCATACCCGGACCGCCCTTTGGTCCTTCGTAACGGATAACTACAACGTCCCCTGCTGTTATTTTTCCTGCATTGATCGCCGCTTGTGCTTCCTCTTCAGAGTCAAATACCCTTGCAGGTCCTTCGTGAACGAGCATTTCGGGGAGTACGGCAGAACGCTTTACTACGCTTCCTTCAGGGGCAAGATTACCCTTAAGCACCGCAATACCACCCGTTTCGCTATAGGGATTTTCAATCGGTCTGATAACATTGGTATCAAGATTTACACAGCCCTCTATATTTTCGCCTACGGTTTTTCCGGTTACAGTCATACAGTCGGTATTAAGTAAACCTTTTTTGTTAAGCTCGTTCATTACCGCATAAACTCCGCCTGCTTCGTCAAGGTCCTCCATATAGGTTCTTCCTGCAGGTGCAAGATGACAGAGATTAGGAGTTTTCTTGCTGATACCATTCGCAATATCGAGATTCAGCTCAATACCGCATTCGTGAGCGATTGCAGGGAGATGGAGCATACTGTTTGTGGAACAGCCCAGCGCCATATCAACGGTAAGAGCATTTATAAGCGCTTTTTCAGTCATTATATCACGGGGACGGATATTCTTTTTGACCATATCCATTACCGCAATACCTGCGTGCTTTGCAAGTTCGATTCTTGCAGAGTAAACGGCAGGTATAGTGCCGTTGCCACGAAGTCCCATACCAAGAGCTTCGGTAAGGCAGTTCATTGAATTTGCAGTATACATACCCGAACAGGAGCCGCAGGTGGGACAGGTCTTGCATTCGTATTCATAAAGCTTTGCGTCGTCCATTTTACCTGCGTTATACGCTCCGACAGCCTCAAACATACTTGAAAGACTGGTTTTCTTTCCGTCTACTCTGCCTGCAAGCATAGGCCCACCGCTGACAAAGACTGTAGGAACGTTCACTCTTGCCGCCGCCATTAAAAGTCCCGGCACATTCTTATCGCAGTTAGGTACCATAACAAGTCCGTCAAAGCCGTGAGCCTTTGCCATAGCCTCTGTAGAATCAGCAATGAGGTCACGGGTTACAAGGGAATATTTCATTCCCGTATGTCCCATAGCTATGCCGTCGCATACTGCGATTGCAGGGAATACTATAGGCGTACCGCCTGCCATAGCAACGCCGAGCTTTACGGCGTTTACTATCTTATCAATATTCATATGACCGGGTACTATTTCATTATAGGAGCTTACTATACCGATAAGAGGTCTTTTCTGCTCCTCCTCGGTAAGACCGAGGGCGTGGAACAGACTTCTGTGCGGTGCGTTATGTACTCCGTCAACTACGTTTTCCTTTGACATAAAAATTCTCCTTAATTGTTGATAAGCTTATCCTCATCGCTCCAGCTGTAAAGCTTGCGGATATCAGCGCCTACTACTTCGGAAGGATGCTCGCTTGCCGCCTTTCTCATAGCGCCAAAATTTTCCTGCTTACCTTCTCGCATTTCGCTTAAAAATTCCTTTGCAAATGAGCCATCCTGAATATTCTTCAGTACCTGCTTCATAGCCTTTTTGGTTTCTTCCGTGATGATTTTAGGACCTGTGATATAATCACCATATTCCGCCGTATTTGAAACGGAATAGCGCATACCTGCAAAACCACTCTGATAGATAAGATCAACAATAAGCTTCATTTCGTGGATGCATTCAAAATATGCATTTCTCGGATCGTAGCCTGCTTCAACAAGAGTTTCATAGCCTGCCTGCATTAAAGCGGAAACGCCGCCGCAGAGTACCGCCTGCTCACCGAAAAGGTCGGTTTCCGTTTCGGTGCGGAAATCTGTTTCAAGAACGCCTGCTCTTGCACCGCCGATACCGAGGGCGTAAGCAAGACCGATTTCAAGCGCGTCGCCGGTAGCGTCCTGCTCTACTGCGATAAGACAAGGAACGCCCTTGCCTGCCTGATATTCGCTACGTACCGTATGACCGGGGCCTTTGGGAGCGATCATAATTACGTTTACGTCCTTGGGGGGCTTGATGCAGCCATAGTGGATATTGAAGCCGTGAGCAAAAGCGAGAGTCTTGCCTGCTGTAAGACCAGGCTCGATGCTTTCCTTATAGAGATCAGCCTGCTTTTCATCGTTGGTGAGTATCATAACGATATCGGCGGTCTTTGCCGCTTCTGCCGCCGTCATTACTTTAAGTCCCTGAGCCTCTGCCTTTGCCCAGCTCTTTGAACCCTCGTAAAGACCTACTACAACGTCTACGCCGCTTTCCTTTAAATTGAGAGCGTGAGCGTGTCCCTGAGAGCCGTAGCCGATGATTGCAACGGTCTTGCCGTCAAGCTTTGTAAGATCACAATCCTGCTGATAAAAAATTCTTGCCATAATAATTACCTCTTTCTGAAATTAAAGATTTAAGTTCTGTCGCAGTATGGAACTGCCTTTTTCTATCGAAGCCGTACCTGTACGGCAGATCTCCAGTATCGTATAATCACGCATAAGCGATATGAATTCGTCCATCTTCGCCCCGTTTCCGATGAGCCTTAATACGATGGAATCACGGGAATAATCAATCGTTTCCGCCTTAAACGCCTCCGCCGCCGAATGGATCTCGTTTCTTGTGTCGGGATCGTTTTTGAGTTTTATAAGCATCAGCTCACAGCTCAGCGAATTTTCTCCCGTCAGCTCCTTTATAGAGCATACGTCGGGGAGCTTATAGAGTTGATTTATAAGCTGTTGCTTACCGTCGTCCTCTCCGTCAAAGCTGAAGGTTATACGGGAATATTCATTGGACTCCGTTTCGCTGGCGGTAATGGAGCTTATATTGAACTGTCTTCTGCGGAACATACTGGTCAGTCGGTTTAAAACGCCGAACTGATTTCTCACCAGCACCGCTAACGTATATCTGTTCACTTTTCTACCTCCAGTTTTGTTATAATATCGTCCATACTGCCACCCGGCGGAAGCATAGGAAGAACGAATTCATCCTTATCTATCCTGCAGTCGATGACGTAGGGACTGTTCTGACTGAACGCTCTTGAAAGTGCCTTGTCAAGCTCGTGGGGCGTAGTTACTGTTTCGCCCTCTGCACCGAAGGCTCTTGCAAGAGCGGGAAAATCAGTCCTGCGGTTAAGCACGCTGTTTGAATAGTGCTTGTCATAGAAAAGCGTCTGCCATTGTCTTACCATACCTAAAACGCCGTTGTTCATAATAAGAATTACCACGGGGATATTGTAGCTGGTAACGGTTGCAAGCTCGTTAAGGCACATACCAAAGCTTCCGTCGCCCGTAACGAGTACGCTTCTTTCCTTTGTGCCGTATGCCGCACCTATAGCCGCACCAAGACCGAAGCCCATAGTACCGAGTCCACCGCTTGAAACAAATCTGCGGGGAGCTTTAAAGTTGAGATTCTGTGCCGACCACATCTGATGCTGTCCGACGTCGGTACATACCGCCGTGTTTTCACCGAGATATTTATTGAGGGTAAGTATTGCTTTTCTTGGCGTTAAGCCTTCACGGTTATCAAGATATTCCGTTTCCTCTTTTCTGAATCTGTTTACCAGCTGTGTCCATTCAGGTCTTGCCTTTTCGTCAAGCAGAGGGAGTAACTTCTGAAGTGTGAGCTTTACGTCGCCTCTTAGTCCGCAGGTGGCGTTTACAGTCTTTGAAAGCTCCGAGCCGTCCACGTCTATATGAACTATCTTCGCTTTTGTAGCGAATTTTGCACGATTTCCCGTAACACGGTCATTAAAGCGTACACCGAGGGAAATGATAAGATCCGCATTGTGCATTGACATTGAAGAAGCGTAATGACCGTGCATACCCTGCATACCTAAAAATCTCGGATGGTCGGTAGGTATAGCCGAAAGTCCCATAAGAGAACATCCGATAGGTGCGTCTGTCTTTTCTGCAAGACACAGCATTTCTTCCTGTGCATTTGCAGTAATCACACCGCCGCCAAAATAAATAAATGGCTTTTTTGAAGCGTTGATATATTCTGCCGCTTCTTCAATACGCATATCCTTTGCCGCATAAGGAGTTTCCTTTTCTACGGGAGCTTTGGGTTCATATTCGCATTTTGCAATCTGTACGTCCTTCGGCACGTCAATAAGCACGGGACCTGGTCTGCCCGACTTGGCAAGCTTAAACGCCTCACGGATGGTATCAGCCAAATCGTTTACGTCGCCTACAAAATAGTTGTGCTTTGTTATAGGAAGTGTAACGCCCGTGATATCTATTTCCTGAAAGCTGTCAGAGCCTATCTGTGTCGTAGGCACGTTCCCACAGATAGCAACCAGCGGAATAGAGTCAAGATAAGCGGTTGCAATTCCCGTTACTAAATTTGTAGCACCAGGGCCTGAGGTGGATATTACCACTCCAACCTTGCCCGTAGTTCTTGCATATCCGTCTGCGGCGTGTGCCGCCCCTTGCTCGTGAGCCGTCAGGATATGAGTTATTTCCTCCTGATGGGTATAAAGACTGTCATATACGTTTAATATCTGTCCGCCGGGATAACCGAAAACCGTATCACAGCCTTGTTCGATCAGGGTTTTTACAAGTATATCCGAACCTGAAAGAATCATTTTTTACTCCTTTTCCGCTATTACTTCGACTTCGACCAGCGCACCCTTCGGAAGCTCCTTTACCGCTACACAAGATCGTGCAGGCTTTTCGGTAAAGTACTGTGCATATACCTCGTTGAAGGCCGCAAAATCAGACATATCTGCAAGAAAGCAGACTGTTTTTACAGCGTTTTTAAGGGAGCTTCCCGATGCTGTTAGCACCGCCTCTAAATTCTTACATACACGATGAGTCTGCTGTGTAATATTATCTCCGACAAGCATTCCCGTTTCAGGATTGAGAGGAATCTGTCCTGATGTGAAAACGAGGTTTCCTAGGCTCACCGCCTGGGAGTAAGGTCCGATAGCGGCAGGTGCTTTTTCTGTCTTTATTTTTGTGTTCATAATATTCTGTCCTTTCATTTATACGATTTTGAAGCCTTCACTACGAAGTGATTTCGTAATGAGCTTTACGTGGTTATAATCTCTTGTTTCCATTTCGATTCTTAAATAGCATCCGTTTACGCTTTCGGTATTGCCTTTTTCATAATGAACGCCTGTTACGTTACCTCCGCAATCTGCGATGATACGGGAGATCTCTTTAAGCTGACCGGGTTTATCTATAAGCTCGATAAGTAAACAGGATGAGCGGCCTGAATTTCTGAGACCTCTGTCTATAACACGGGAAAGGCTTGTAACGTCGATATTGCCTCCCGATACCACCGCAACCACACGCTTGCCCTTAAGATCAAACTTGTCGAACATAACGGCGGCAACTGCGGCGGCTCCCGCACCCTCCGCTATCATCTTCTGCTTTTCTATGAGGGTGAGTATTGCGCTTGCTACTTCGTCATCGCTGACAAGGGCGATTTCGTCAACGTATTCCTTTACAAGGGCGTAGGTGTTTTCGCCCGGCTTCTTTACC
>JAFTVY010000068.1 GCA_017465545.1 Ruminiclostridium sp. | reverse complement strand
CTTTCAGGCGAAGCCGTTATGCTCGGCACTGACAATGTGGATATAGTCACCAATATGATATTACTCCCTGTAACTGAGACAAATCTGGTTGAAGGAATTATATCACTTTATGATGCTGTACAGATTGCGTCAGAGAAGCTTTCTGATAAAGTTGGGTTTGATGTAAATAAAGCAGAGCTTATATATGCAGGCGATCGAAATACAGAATTGTTAACTGCATCTCTTTCTCCAAAATGGAAATTCACCCTTTTCAATCCTAATGACAGCAAGTTCTATGCAACCTACGTTGATGCTGTAAGTGGAGAATTTGAATATTTTTCTTATACAAAATAGTAAAGTGAGTGCTTCAAAAAATTTTTATAAAAATATGTAACGTTTTTTAGAAACCATCGTCTTATTAGATGAAGAGAGGAATTTCTGCTCTTTGATTGAAATTGAGAGGACTGTTTTTATGAAAAAATTTATTTCTGCTTGTTTAGGTATATCGCTTGTTGTTACAACGTTCTGTAGTTGCGCTGAAAACAATCCGCATTCAGAAGAAAATAGTGTTTCTATCACGGAAAGTAATTCGGATACTGATATGCACCCGCTGGTAAAAGTCGAGATGGAAAAATCACCTATTGCAATTTTCGATATGGAGCTTTCAGACGCAAAGGAAGCGGTAAATAGTTATTCTAATCTTAATGCTACAGAAAATATGTATGTAAATGCACCTGAAAAATCATCAGTCTATAGTTATACTGCAAGAAGCCCATTGCCTGAACAGATGCCTCAGAATTTCGAAAAATTTTTTGAGGAATATAAAGGATATTTTAAAGCCTTTTTTCCTGACAAAGAAATGAAGGATGAGTATCTGTTTTTTACAAGCTCTCCGGAGGAAGTATATCTTTCTGACAGAAAACTTATACACGAAAATTATGACGACCTTGTATCCGGAAAATATACAGCGGTTTCTCCCGCTTATAGAGAAGACATAGACGGTTTATCAAAATATAACGGAGAAGCAGCATTTTCAACTGCGTGGGGGATTGGATATGGACTGCTTTATATGAACAAAGGAAAAGCAGTAGAAAAAATAGGATTAGGAGATTTTGATTATAATCCCGAAACGCCGAATTCTTATCTTCAGCTTGTTGGCTGTCAGCCTGAAAAATATCTTGCACCTGTAGGCAGATATTCTCCGGAAAGTGAAAAAAGCTTTATGCTTTTAAATGGTGAAGCCACGATAAAAAGCTGTGTGGACTATTTTGAGGATTTTGTCAATAACAAGCTTCCCACCCCTGAAAATGCCAATATAACTACAGCTGTAACGGATGTTGAAGTTCTGCAGTTTGATAATGAGCATTATTGCTATCATTTTTACATTTCACGCAAGCTTGATAACGTTATAACAGAGACTATGCCGACAAGTTATTCCCATTCTTTTAAAGGAAGCTATGATATGCTTTCAACAAAAGCTTTGATGGTTGAATGTGATGATATCGACTATATGAGTGGTTATCACCGAATAGAAGGCATTGACAATGGAAACGTAAAAACTATTGATAAAATAGTATCTTTTGAAACTGCTCTTAAAACTGTCAGCGAGGAAATGACGGAGCTTGTTAAATTTGATGTGGAAAAGATTGAATTTTTGTATCGTCAGAAGTATATTACAACCGATGAAGGCTATATAGACGTTGATAACGGTGCGCCCTATGAGGCTGTACCGGCATGGAAATTCACCCTTTTTAATTCCAACGATAATAAATATTATGCAACCTATGTCTATGCTGAAAGCGGAGAACTTGACTATTTCACATATACTGAAGTGTAAATTTGTAACTATCCTGTCTGGCTTAGGTAAATGTACATGTAATAATGTTGATTGCGCTTATCAACTCGATCAAATATTACCGGTTATGGTTCTTTCTACGTTACAGGAAGGATATCGTATTAACAATTAAACTTGACACAAGGAGTAGCTATGAAAAAACTTATCGCAATACTTATACTTTCAGCAATGCTTACAGGTTGTGCTGTAGGGAGCAACGAAAATAATTCTTCAGGAATATCATCATCAATATCTGAAGAAGAATCATCGCCCGAGGAAATCACAGACTCTATATACGCCGATTATGCTAAAGATATAAAATCAGTATGTGATAATGCCGTAAGAGAGTTTGAAGATGCTAAAAATAAAGGTTATGATAATATTGATTTTTCGGATTCGTCCTTCAGAGCACCAAGCTTTAAGCAATGCTACAAGCTTTGTCTTGATACGAAGTATATACCGTTACATTTAACCAATAATGAGGCCTATGATAAATTCAAGGAACTGTGCAACGAGTATCTGGGCGAGTGTGAAGAAGAAAGCATCTATCTCACATCCTTTAACAAAAACCTTGCTCCGAACGAATTTGAAATGTCGATCAAAGCTACAGAGCATAAGGAACTTGTCAAATCATCGGAAAAAGATATCTATATTTTCCAGTACGTAAACAACGAAAATAATAAATATATGTGGTGGAATACAAAGAATGTATCACCACATTGGATAGTTGATGGAGAAATATTTGAGACAGGTATTGAAACCAACAAAAATGCTCAATGTCTTATTCCCTCGTCTTTGCTCCCCGATGATAAAGTAATTAAGCATTATAATGGTAAGGATGATGGGAAAGTATATAATCTCACAAGCGGTAAGTCCACTATAAAAGAAGCAGTAGATTATCTGGAAAATGAGTATAGCAAGATTCTTCTTAAAGAATCAGCTGAGTACTATTCCCTTTATGTGTGGAAAACTACTGTAGGTGATATAGACGAAGAAAAGCAATTTTTCTCGTTTAACACCACCTTAAGTTACAAAGGAATACCAATAGAACCGCATATGTCCAGGCTTATAATTTACGGAGGTACTATATCCTCGTCAGATAAGCTAAAAAAAATGGGTCAGACACTAATGCTTGGAAAAGATAATGTAGATGTAATTTCCAATCAAATAGCATATCCTATAACAAATAACACCATCGAACTTACTAAGCTGATTCCTTTTGAAAAAGCCATGAATATAGCAAGCGAAAAGTTGTCAGAAGGAACGGTTTTCACTTTGTGCGAAGCGGATCTTATATATTCAAAGGTACAGCTTGATACTCCGATTGATGGAGAGACTACATTATGCCCTCATTGGCGTTTCAATTTCTTCAATCCGAATGACAACAAATATCTTTTTGCTTATGTTAATGCGGCAAATGGACAGTTTGACTATTTCACATATACTGAAGGGTAAACTATGAAATTATTACGTCTTATCTTATCTGACCTTAAACAAAACATAACAAGCAAAGGCTTTTCAGGCTGTCTTTTACTGACAGCCTTACTTTGCTTTACTGCAAATCTGTATTATGACAGCTCTGCAAAAAATCAGTACAGCGTTATTCAGTGCATTTTTGAGTTTGACAGAGATTTTATGCTTAAAGATATAACCTTCTGTGCTGAAAACATAATTGCAGGCTTTGTGCAGGGATTTTTTACTATGTTTGTACCGATACTTTCTGCCTTTGTGTTTATCCCTGTCTTTTCTGAGGAAAGGCAGAGCAAGTACATAAGATACAGCATTTTCAGAATGTCGAAAAATACCTATTACTGCGGAAAATTTCTGTCCTCGGTACTGTCATCAGGTATAGCGATAACTGCGGGATTCATTCTATTTTCTTCACTTGTTTATATTTTATTCCCGCACTTTGACGAATATCCTGATTATCTGCAGAATATGGCGGCTATATATTTTGGTAGTGGTGTTTTTGGCGGAGTGTTACTGAAAATTCTTTCAGTATTTATTTTCGGGATGCTTTACGCCGTGCCTTCGCTTATGTTTTTCTCTATGATAAAAAACAGATATCTTATTATCTGTATCCCGTTTTTCCTCAAATACGCTCTTACACAGACTATCACTAAAATCAATCTCAATGAGGCGCTAAGTCCTCAACCGAATAACGATCTGCTCAATATCTGTGGTATAATTTTCCCTGATAATCTGCTGACTGTTTTCTATTATGGAAATCTGGCGGGAGTACTTATATATTCTGCAATTCTTTTCATCCTCGGATTTATTCTTTATTTTGCGTTTATGAGAAGGAGGACAGATTGTGGTTGCTAAAATAAGATCAGCTTTTTCGGTAGCAATGACCGAATATGTAAAATGGATAACCAATCCCCGAATTATCATAGTCGGAATCCTGCTCATTTTTATCTGGACTCTTGCAATATCCCCCTTGCAGGAAAGAGCTTTAAACTATGGCGAAAACCTTAATATTTTCGAGCCTTTTATAGCAACGGGTAATTCGGGTATTTTAGTTATGCTTATACCTTCTGTATATCTTATACTGCTCAGCGACTATCCCGTTATCAGCCGTAATACAATGCTTATTATAAGCAGAACGGGAAGAGCTCCGTTCTTTATCGGACATCTTATATTTATAGCTATGACTATTGTTACGTATTTAGGTGTTCTTCTTCTGTTCTCCTGCATAATAACGGGTGGAGCTATATCAGCAGAATGGAGTGACGTTGTTACAAAGTACGAAAGTGTATTTCCTGCAGAAGCAGGGAATTTCACCTCACAGCTTCTGCCGTCGAATCTCTATAATCAGATACCGATGACGTCTGCACTTTTTCATACAACAGTTCTTCTTGCGTTGTATCTTTATCTTATCGTTATGATAATCTATCTTTTTAAGATGTTACATCTACGCTCAGCGGGACTTTATACGGCTGTTTCGGTAATTGCAATAGGTACGGCAACCTGCTCGCTGAACATTCCTATTATGTGGGCATTTCCTATGGCGAATACTATAATCTGGCTACATTACACCGAAATTTTAAGAGAGCCTATCTATCCAATTTGGTGCACCTATCTTTATTTCGGGGTTTTATGTACCGCTATAACAGTAGTCAATATCATTGTCGCAAGAAAAATGAGCTTAAGTAATACAGATCCGGAGGAGGAATGAAAATTTTTTTGATTTATATGTAACGTTTTTCAGAAAAAATAGTCTTATCAGGTAAAGAGCGGAATTTATGCTTTTAAAATTATACCGAAAGGACTGTGTTTATGAAAAAGATAGTATTTATAGCATTGCTTTTGTCTGTATCCTTGTTATTATCGGCATGCAATGACGTACCTGATGACGTACGGAGCGTTATTGATAATCAAAACAGTATGGAAAGTACGTCGGAGGAGCTTTTGCAGATTGAGATGCTGACTTTATCGGAAATACTTGCCGAAATAGAGACATTGAAGGGAACAACCTACAATCAGATTGTTATTCCCGAAAGAATCTTTCTTGATAAGGATGCTGTATTTTGCTCTTTTGAGACAAAGAAAGCTACCAACGAATTATGTGATTTAAACACGTTTTTTGAAAGAGTTACAGGTGTTGCTAACGACGGAAGCGTATATACTTGTATAAATGCACCCGCTGATTTTAAAAAGAATGATAGTGAAGAAATAATTTATATATATTCAGGAGAAGGCTCTTTGAAGGCTCTGAATCATATTGAAAGCGTTGAGCTTCAAAACGCAGAACGGAACGCTGCCGAAAAATCCCACACTCTTAATATCAAAGACGAAGAAATGGTAAATCTGATAAAAAGCTACACCGACAGATTTAATTCTATAATATCAGGTATAGATTTCAACGGGTATGAATACAGACTCTGTGAGTATGGTACAAACAGCGTAGATAATTCTGAGATAGACTATTTTGATATTGACGTCACTTATGGGAAAATCCCTTTGAACAGACATCGTTTTGCTAATAGCGTAAATTACCTTGACGCACCGTCTGATCTGTATCGTGACGCTCTTGGTAAAACTAATCAGATTTCTTTTGTTGACAAAAAGCATATCGGAACGTTTGGCGTTACAGCTATGGAAAAACCGACGAATTTAAAGGAATATGACAAAATCTGTTCTCTGACGTCTGCATTGTCGCTTGTTTCGTTAAAGCTTGCCGACAAGGTGATGATAAAATTAGATAAAATAGAGCTTGTGTACGTAGGTGAAACGAAGGAGTTTGCTGTAAACGAAAGAGGGAAAATGTCTCCGATAGATGAAAATCCTGTGTTTTCTTATCATCTGTACTGGGCGTTTACAACGACAGAGGATAGTGCTATGGTTACAGCGCATGATGGAAAATCCTGCTTTCTTGTGGATGCGCTGAGCGGTGAAGTGAGTACGTATACGGAGTTAAGAGAAGAATAATGAGATCATATATTTACGAACTTGTGCGGTCTAAATTTCTGTGGTGTTCAGTAATCGGATTATATCTTTGCCTTATCACCTCTACGGCAGGTACCTTGTCCGACGGATCTACTATAACCGTAGTTGAATATATATTTTCTGACAGAACTGCATTTTCAGGGTTTAATATCGGCCTTGAATACGTGCTTTTCAGCTTTAATAGTCAGATTTTATCTGTAATTTATCCGCTTGTAGCAGGATTCGCAACGGTGGCGCTATTCTGCGATAAGCGTGCCTATAAATACTCTCTTTTTGTAAATATAAGAAAGGGAAGTGCGGTAATTGCCTTATACGAGCTTTCAACGTCATTTATCGCAATGGTGATTTGTTCCGTTCTTGCCTATATCGGTTACGCTATCACTATTATATCGGTTTTCCCGATAAAGCATTTAGAAATATCACAGTTATTTATTTCGGCAATTCTTTTAAGTATCGTGATGCTTGTCGGTAATCTGCTTTCTCTTATCTGTGCTACCATAGTGTCTAATAAATATTTTGCACTTTTTGTGCCGATGTTTTTATTGTATCTGCTTCGTGGAATCACAGACAGCATAGTTATATCTGTTATCTCATCTGAAGGAATAGGAGAAAAAGCTTACGTGCTTGAGCTTTTAAACCCTTTTAATTATCTTAATCTGTACAGTAGCGGAATACCAGTTATTCTGAAGTTTGTTATACCAGGCGCCGTAATACTGATTATAAGCGTAATATCCTTTGCTTGCCTTTATATAAGCGGCAGAAGGTGTATAACGAGATAGGGGGGATAGCATTGATAAAACAGATATGGTATTCTGCAAAGACCGAATACGTAGGATGGATAACAAATCCGAGAATGTTTTTACTGATTGGCTCTCTCTTCTTTGTTTACGTGTTTGTTGTAGAGAAGTTTATTCAAAAATCAGATATGATGAACGGACAGCTGATAAATTTCTTTGAGCCGTTCATTGCAGTGTTAAATTCGCCTTTTACTGTACTTATTATGCCGATATGTTATCTGATGCTTATGTCGGACTTTCCAAGAGTGCGCCCGAATACGCTTTTCGTTATATATCGGATAGGGCGGTACAAATGGCTTGCATCACAGATTTTGTTCTTTCTTGCGTCTGCGATTACCTTTATTATAGCTATGTTCCTTGTCGCTACCTTACCGATGATAGCAAGGTCTTATTTTGCAAACGGCTGGAGTATGGTGACGCTTAATTTCTGCAACGAATTTCCTGAACTTACTCTCAGCGAAATGGCAATGCTGATACCTGACAGAATATATAATCACGTTTATCCCTTTGAAACTGTAGCTTTTTCTACGCTGACGTACGTAGGCTACTTTATGATAATGGGACTTGCTATGATTATATGTAAGCTGAAAAATTTCAGCTTTCTCGGAATTTTTTTATCAGCGTTACTTATAGGTTCAGGCTTTGCAACATATCTTACAGGAGGCTTACTGAAGTGGCTTTTCCCTATGTCAAATACTATGATGCATTTACATTATGCTAAATTTTTAAGAGAAGAAAAATTCCCGCTTTTATTTAGTCAGCTTTATTTCCCTGTGATTATAGTATTATTGATTATTGTGACCTTTATCAGTATAAAAAAATCCTCTTTCATTTACGGAGAACAGGAGTAATTATGAACGTAATAGAAATAACCTCTTTAAACCTAACCCTCACCAAAACCGAAATACTTAAAAACATAAACCTCACCTTTGAGAAAGGTGAGATTCACGGACTCATCGGCAGAAACGGTAGCGGTAAGACAATGCTTATGAAATGCATCTGCGGCTTTGTAAAGCCCACAAGCGGTGAAATAAAAGTAAACGGTGAGATGGTCGGCAAGGATTGTGATTTTCCTAAGAATATGGGGATAATCATTGAAACACCGGGATTTATCCCCTATTACAGCGGATATAAAAATCTTAAATTACTGGCAGATCTTAATAAAAAAGCAGATAAAGACAAAATAAGAGAAACAATGAAAAAAGTCGGGCTTGATCCCGATTTAAAGCGACACGTCCGCAAATATTCCCTTGGTATGCGCCAACGCCTCGGGCTTGCTCAGGCTATTATGGAAGATCCTGAAATACTTATCCTTGACGAGCCATTCAACGGACTTGACAAGGACGGTGTAAAGGATATGAGAACGTATCTTCTTGATTTGAAAGAGCAGGGAAAGACTATCCTCATAGCTTCCCACAACAGCGAGGATATCTCCGTACTGTGCGATACTGTGCAGGAGATGGATAAGGGTAGAATAATCTAAAACATCATTCTTACCGCTGCTACGCTTATTATCCATCCCGTTAAATCGCCCATAAGAGCCGCAGGGATTGCGTACCTTGAATTTTTGATTCTTACTGCACCGAAATAAACGGCTACAGTATAGAAGGTTGTTTCGGTAGATCCCATCATAACCGAAGCTACTTTACCTATGAAGGAATCCGCACCATAGTCAGAGATAATCCCGTTATATACCGACAATGCACCGCTACCTGACATAGGACGGATGAATATAAGCGGAGTACATTCAGATGGAAAGCTGAAAAAATCTGTAACCGGCTGAACGAAAGATGATAAAATACCGAATCCGCCTACGCTTTTAAAGATACCGATACAGGTCATAAGACATATCAGAGAGGGGAGTATATCAAGACTTGTTGATATACCCTCTTTTGCTCCTTCTATGAATAAATCGAAAATATCGACCCTTTTAATTAACCCGAAGACGATTATCAAAAGAAAAATCGTAGGTATAAAATAGTCAGTAAAAGTCATCTTTTTACCTTCTTTTCAGATATTTTTGAAAACAGCTTAACTGCAAGTACAGTCAGAGTTAAGGTTATAATCGATACAACCCATACCGCCGGAATTATATCCGCAGGCGTATTACTTCCCTGGTTTGCCCGTAAAGTTATGATAGTGGCAGGGAACAGCTGTAATGCGGCAGTATTAAGGACAGTAAGCATTATCATATTGTCAGATGCCGAATCGGTGGCATTGTCAATTGTTTTAAGCTCTTCCATTGCCTTGATTCCAAGGGGAGTGGAGGCGTTTCCGAGTCCCAATAGATTTGAGATGAAATTGAGTGTAATATACCCCATAGCTTTTGAATATCTGTCGACATTCGGGAAGAGAAATCTCATTAAAGGTGAGAAAATGGTTGACAGACGATTTACTATACCTGATTTTTCCGCTATATTCATAAGTCCGCTCCACAGACATATGCTCCCGCAAAGAGATATTGATAAGGTCACCGCTTCGCCACATTGTGTTATTATAGCTAACGATAATTCTGACATCTTATTATTAAAAACGGCTATTAAATATGTAAAAATTACTAATACTCCTATCAGATAGCACATAATATGCTCCTTTCAAAACAATGCGTTGTGCAATTTGCACTAAAAACATTTCCACATTAATGCGATATTGTGAAAAAAGTAGAAATATTACAGACGGTTATACAACGGATAAAAATAAAATGCTGTTATACAAATTGTATAATAAAATATACAGTTCTTAAATACGATTATTTACAAGAATAAACATATCGGATTGTATAATATACATAAATATACATTATATGATGTATAAAACGATAAAATAAGCTGATTTGACAAAATCGTTAGTTTTTGGTAAAATACAGTATGTGGGAGATGACGGACTCCCACAAAAAACGGAAAGAAAAGTAAAAAAGGAGTAAAGAAAAATGAAATCTACTGGAATCGTAAGAAAAGTTGACGAGCTCGGAAGAATCGTTATTCCCATCGAGCTGAGAAGAACTCTCGACATCGGCATTAAGGATTCACTTGAAATCTATGTTGATAACGATCAGATTATTCTCAAAAAGTATTCACCTGCATGCTCATTCTGCAACAATGCAAGTGATATCAAGCAGTTCAAGGGCAAGAATATCTGTAAGGATTGCCTCAAGGAACTCGGAAAAATGTAATCCACAACAAAATACATAACCGCTGTTTTAAACAGCGGTTAATTTTTTAACGTTTTACTATTGCATTTATAGTTTAAATGTAGTATAATAGATATGATAAGCGGACAGTCCGCAATTTAAAATCAAAGGAGAATTTAAATGTTAGTATCAGCTAAGGAAATGTTAAACAAGGCTCGTGAAGGCAAGTACGCTGTAGGTCAGTTTAACATCAACAATCTCGAATGGACAAAGGCAATCCTTCTCACAGCACAGGAGTGCAATTCACCTGTTATTTTAGGTGTTTCTGAAGGCGCAGGCAAGTATATGTGCGGTTACAAGACCATCGTTGGCATGGTTAAGGGTATGATCGAAGAACTCGGTATCACAGTTCCCGTTGCTCTTCACCTCGACCACGGCTCATTTGAAGGTGCAAAGGCTTGCATCAACGCAGGCTTCTCTTCCGTAATGTTCGATGGTTCACACTATCCTATCGAAGAAAACATTGCAAAGACAACAGCTCTCGTTAACGCTTGCGACGTTCTCGGTATTTCTCTTGAAGCAGAAGTTGGCTCTATCGGCGGCGAAGAAGACGGCGTTGTAGGTGCAGGTGAATGTGCAGATCCCGACGAATGCAAGATGGTTGCTGATCTCGGCGTAACAATGCTCGCTGCAGGTATCGGTAACATCCACGGCAAGTACCCCGAAAACTGGGCAGGTCTTTCCTTCGATACACTCGCTGCTATCAAGGATAAGGTAGGCGATATGCCTCTCGTACTCCACGGTGGTACAGGTATCCCCGAGGATATGATCAAGAAGGCAATTTCTCTTGGCGTTGCTAAGATCAATGTTAATACAGAATGCCAGCTCGCATTCCAGGCTGCTACAAGAGGCTACGTAGAAGCAGGTAAGGATCTTCAGGGCAAGGGCTTCGACCCCAGAAAGCTTCTCGCACCCGGCTTTGAAGCTATCAAGGCTACAGTTAAGGAAAAGATGGAACTTTTCGGTTCTGTTAACAAGGCGTAAGTTCAATATTGAATATGAAAAGGCAGACGGAAACGTCTGCCTTTTTGTGTATCGAAATATCCCCACAACGCAGAGTTGTGGGGATACACTTATTCGATTATTATTGCCTGGGAATAGACGGATTGGTACATTTCTTCTACGCTTGATTTAGCATCGTAAAAAATTCTTCCAGTGTTATTCAACATGTATACATTTTCTGTATCATATCCCGCTATGACATATATAAGCACTTTTGCTTTTGTTAACACTTCCTTGCCGTTATCTGCAATCCAAGAAAGTCCATCAGGCGCCGCTTTACCTGTTCGGGTTGCCCATATAATTACAGGTTTATCATTAGCAACATACGAGAGTAATTCATCAACGGATTTTCCCGAAACGTCTTTAGCGATAAGCGTACTCTCTATACTATTTAAATATTTATTAGCCATATTTACGATAGGAGGTGCAAAATACACGGATGATTTAGTTGCCGGAGAGCACACGATTTTTTCCCACGGCGATGGTGTCAACCCGTCGACAATAGAAAGATCGGCGTATATATCAGCGGCATTATACAACTCTTCCATAGTTACTTCAATTCCGTAATATCCAAGAACAGTTGCTACAGCCGATAGACCTGAACCTGATGGGAATTTACTGTATGCATTAACTCCTTCTATATCGAGTTCAATTACTTCATTTAATTGAGTATCAGGTATTTCAGCAACACTTTCGGTTGAAGTTTCAATTCCTTCTGGTTTTACAGTAGCTTCTGTAGTTGCCTCAGTTTCAGGAACTTTTGTCGTTGTTGCAGTTTCAATCATTGATGTTGTATCTGTTTCAGGTGCACTTGTCGTCGTGCTATCTATAGTTGTACCTGACGTTTCGATTTTACTTGTTTCCTCGCTATCGGTCGTTTCTATTATTGAGTTTTCTGACTTACTTTCCGTTTCAGAAACAGATGATGAAGCGACGTTCTGTTCTGCACAGGAGCAAAGCAGAGAAACTGCCATAATAAGACTTATGGCTTTAAGTAACTGGTTCTTCATTTTTCATTTTCCTTTCACAATAAAAAAGTGCGCAGCCGAAGCTACGCACCGAAAAATGCAAAGCTCCGATTGCTGCGACACAACCTTTCTGCCATAAACCAAGTATGCGAAAGTAGAGCATGCACTTTTACCATGAAAGTAAAAATACATACTTGTGTATATGGCAATATTCGGTTGTGTCGCACCTTAATTATAGCATAAGGAACAAAATATGTCAATAAAAAGCTGATACAACGTTTTGCGTTGTATCAGCTTTGGGTATTATCAGAACACCATACAAAATCCATTCAGCAGGAATAAAAATCCGAAATTGAATAAAGAGAACTCTGCAATGTATTTCTTTGTTTTACCGGGACATAAGGATGTATATTGCTTTAACGTGATGAGACTTGCAAGGGAAGCTATAAGCGTGCCTACGCCACCGATATTCACGCCAAGCAGGAGATTTCTGTAGTCATCAGTAAACTGTGACAACAGAATAGCGGAGGGTACATTGCTTATAACCTGGCAGGAAAGAGCACTTACAAGCAGAGTGTTCATTTCCAGCATTCCGCCGATAAGCTCCTTTACTACATCGATTCTTGCCATATTTCCGGCAAAGATAAAGAAGCATACAAAGGTGAGCAGTAAACCGTAATCTACTGATTTAAGCGCTTTTCTGTCTGTAATCAGAAGCGCCGCAGGAATTATGATAAGTCCTGTCCAGTAGGGAATTATATTGAACACAATTACAATAGAATATGCGAAGAGGATAAGCAGGAAAACAGCTCTTGATTTGTTCAGCTCAACCTTCTCATCTTTAAAGCTCATAGGTTCAGGCTTTATGAATATCATACAGCAAAGAGAAATGAGCATTACAGCGAATAAGAAGGGAGGGAGCATTATCATAGTAAATTCATCTATCGGGATATTGAATTTTGAATATAAATAAAGATTCTGGGGGTTTCCGAAGGGTGTCAGCATTCCACCGAGATTTGCGGCTATATTCTGCATTATAAAGGCAAAAGCCATATATTTTTCTTTATTAGTTGTGTGCAGAACAAAATAGCCCAGCGGCAGGAAGGTGAGAAGCGCCATATCGTTTGCAATAAGCATTGAACCGATAAAGGTTACCCACACCAGCACCAGAATACACATTCTCGCATTTTTAAAGGAGCGTACTATCTTACACGCTAAAATATAGAAGAAGTTTATGTTTTTTAACGCACACACTACTGCAAGTACACAGAAAAGGCAGGTGAGCGTTTTATAGTCAAAGTATCCTAAATACTGACTGTCAGGCGGCACTATAATAGTGGTTATCATAGCCGCAAAAAAAGCTATCAGCAAAACTGCATTCTTTTTGCTGAATCCAAGTATTCGTTTCATTCTTTAGTTTCTCCGGTTTTTGTGTTGTTCTTTTCTTTTTTATATCTGTATGTATTTTACACAATACAACACCGCACTCTTTCGAGTACGGTGTTTGTTTGTGAATCAATAATCGTAAAGATTATACTAAATCATCCTCGTTGAAGGGGTCGCCGCATTCGGGACAGAACTTAGGAGGATTTTCAGCATCAGCAGGAGTCCAGCCGCACTTGTCGCACTTGTACTTCTTGGGTGCCGCAGGCTTAGCGTTGCCACAGTTAGGGCAGAACTTACCTTCGTTAGTAGCACCGCAGGAGCAAGTCCAGCTTGTGGATACTGTAGCGGGAGCCGCAGGAGCTTCCTTGCTTGCGCCACAGTTAGCGCAGAACTTTGTTAAATTCTGAGCACCGCAGGAGCAAGTCCAGGGTTCAGGCTTCTTTGTGCCGCAGGATGCACAGAATGCACCTGTGTTAGTTGCACCGCAAGAGCACTTCCAACCGTTTGCTGCAGGGTTGGGAGGTACGGGAGTTGTCTGCTGAGGTGCCGCAGGCATACCGCCTAAAATGTTAGCACCGGCATTCATACCCATATTCATACCCATAAAGCCCATCATAGCGCCGCCTTCGTTGGAGCCTGCTGCTTCAAGGCCCTTTGCAATGCTTGTTGTCATCATAGCACGCTGTGTATCAGCACCAAGCATTGTATCTGCATGCAGACGATCCTTGAGGAGTTCTTTGGATTCGTCGGAGAGTGTGATAGGACCAAGACCGATGTATGTGAGGGAGAAGCCTCTGTCAGCCCAGTTGATAGCTGTCTGAGTCTTTGTCTTGTTTGTGAGGTTAGAAAGCTGGCTTGTGATCTGGTTGTAGCTGTAGCCTTCAGCAGAAAGCATATTGAGAGCTTCCATCATAGCCTGCATGAATTCGTTCTTGTACTGATCGTTCTGGAATACAGACTTTACAGAAACGTTGCCTGAAGCAATACCCTTTGAGAGTACTTCGCTGTAGAATTTAACAGCGTTTTCAGCGTCAGGAATCTGAATTTCGAACGTACCGTAGAAACGAAGATCTACTGTTGTATTGTATCTGGGATCGGGGTAGGGAACGGGTGTTCCTGTACCAAAGGGGATACCGGGCAGTCTCTGAAGGTTGATGTAGATAACCTTCTGCTGTGTTGAGGGTGTACCACCAAAGGTGAAACGGGAAATGAGTTCCTTTGCAGAATCCTTGATCTGACCTGCGAAAATAGAAGGTGCAGAGGAGTTGTCAAGGATATAGCGACCGGGTTCTGTAACAACGTTTGTAATCTTACCGTTGTCAAGAGTAAGCATACAGGTGTTTTCTTCTACCATGATAGCAGAACCGTTGCTGATCATGTTGTCAGAACCCTTTGTATTGCTTGAACGTGCAGAACCGTCGTGCATTTTTTCACCGTTTACTGCAACTGTGTCATTGCCCATAACAGGGCAGTGGATGGCTTCCTTCCAGGTATCGCCAAGAGTACCTGAGAGTGAACCGATTGCGGCTTTAATAAGTCCCATAGTTTTATTTCCTTTCGTTGTGAATTTTTAATTTATTTTAGTAAATTAAAATCTGATACCTGCCATACTCTGTCGTTGATAACGGAAAAACCGCTACCGCAGTATGGACATTCCCTTGTTTTGTCACCTACGTCAACAGGAGCACCACAGTTGGGGCAGTTGCTTGTGTAGACCATATTATTGGTCTGCTCGTAAGCCTTCTGATTGTATGTAAGTGTAACCCTGTATGCCGCCTGAACAAGACCGTTATGTTCTGTTCTGCTTACAAGCTTACCGAGTTTATATTTTTTATATTCATACTGAAGGGAGTACTCAAAGGCTACTATCGCCTCGTCCTGCTTCTTCAGATACGAACAGATACCGCATCTGTGAATCTTTACGTTATCATAAACCTCTTCTTCACCTTTGCTTCCGAGGTCGTTGATGATATTTGTTACCTTGTTCACAAGAGCGCTTGAACATGAAATTTCAAGTAAACCCTCTGTGCTTTTCTTTTCAATAGCGTTAAATGAAGCGATAAGAGCGTTTCTTGCAAGTGCTTCCATACCGGCATAACCCATTTCAGGGAAGTCACGCTGAATCTTGGGTGTATAAACGGCTGATAATTCGGTTATAGCCTTCGGGGTCGTAACCTCTTCTCTTATGCCTTTGCTTATAAGATCCATCGTCTGTGTCGGTGACATACCGAGATAGTTCTGCGTGAGCTTACGTGTCTTTGAAACAATGCTGATTACTGCTATTGCTATTACTACGATTGGTAGTAATGAAAAGATTATCGGAACAATTACGCTTATAATTTCCAATTACTGAACTCCTTTAATACCCTCGTCAACAGTATCGTTGCGGACTGTTGTAAATTCTGTAAGTACCCATGAATACTGACCTGTAGTAACGATTGAACCACAGTAATCGCAAACGCCTGAAGAAGAAATCTCCATAGGTGCGCCACAGTTAGGACAGTTGTGACCGTCGTGCTTTGCAGTTTCATCCTTTGTAAGAACTCCTACAGAACGTACGAACTTCATCTTGTATCTCATATCCCAGCGGGTTGTCTTGTCGCCACGGATGATGTTGCCTGTCTTTTCGTCTACCTGATAGTCGATCATTCTTGCATTGAGGTAGCAGGTTAAGTATTCAAACTGCTCATCTCTTGCGTATGAAGTAAGATAAGCTGTGTTTATAGCGATGCTTTCATAGTGGTAAACTACACCCTGATCAATCTTGCTCTGAACCTGTCTTGCGGTAGTGTTGTAAAGATTCTCGTGCATTACAGGTCTTACTGTAGATAAATCACGCTTGCACCAGGCAGTCTGTATATCCATGTATACGTTCTTTGCAAACGTTACGAAATCTGAAGCAGAGAAGTTTTTGTCGTGCTTCTTCATCATATTTTCAATCAGCTCAGTTCTGTTGGGGATTACAACAAATCTGCCCTGAGTTGAAGGAATAACCTTGCCGACGTTTGAGTTCTTGTTGCTTTTCTTCTTACTGAAGGATATTATTATTATGATGATTAAAATAACGGCGATTACTATACCGACCGGTCCCATATTGACAAGATGTAAAATCAGATTTATGATGCCGAGTGCGCTACCACCATCGCTGCTTCCGCCACCATCAAAATCATAATCGTAATCGTAGTCGTTTCCGTCGAATGCGAAGGCTGTTCCGCACAGAAGGGAAGCCAGAAGTGCGAATATCAGCAAAGCCGGTACTATCTTTTTCATATATTACCCCTATTGTATGTATTTGTAAACGCTTTACAGAATCATTATACTATATTATTGTCGAAATGTCAATAATTTTAAACCCGCCATTTTCAAATTTGGCGGGTTAAAAGTTAATTTTGTTTATGATTTCTTGAACTGACTGTTGTAAAGATTGAAATAGAAGCCCTTCTTTGATAAAAGCTCTTCGTGATTTCCGATTTCAATTATCTTTCCTTTATCCATAACGAGAATAGAATCTGCGTTTTTGATGGTAGATAGTCTGTGTGCTACGATAAAATTGGTTTTTCCTTTGGTCATTCTTGCAAATGCATTCTGAATCTTTAGCTCGGTTCTTGTATCGATACTACTCGTTGCCTCGTCAAGAATGAGCATCGGAGGCTGTATTAGCATAACTCTTGCAATACATAAAAGCTGTTTTTGTCCCTGAGATAAGCCTGAAGAGTCGCTGATAACGGTATCATAGCCGTTTTTAAGCCTTTTTATAAAGCTGTGACAATGAGCCGCCTTTGCAGCTTCTATTATCTCTTCATCGGTTGCATCAGGCTTTCCGTAAGCAATATTTTCCTTCACCGTACCTTTGAAGATCCAGGTTTCCTGAAGCACCATTCCGTAATTCAGACGTAAGGAATCTCTGGTGAGATCCTTTACGTTGTTATCGTCAACGGAAATACTACCATCTGTAACGTCGTAGAATCTCATAAGCAGATTTATAATAGTTGTTTTTCCGCATCCGGTAGGGCCGACTATAGCTATCTGCTCACCCTTTTTTACGTCAAGACTGAGATTTTTGATAAGCTCTCTGTCAGGAGTATATGAAAATTCCACGTCTTTAAGACTTACGTTTCCTTCGGCATTTGTCAGAACCTTGTTATTCTTGTCGCTGATTTCATTCTCGCTGTCCAGCATTGAGAAAATTCTTCTTGCGGATGCAAACGCTGACTGAAGCTCTGTAACAACGCCTGAAATTTCATTAAAGGGCTTTGTGTACTGGTTCGCATAGGATAAAAAGCAGGAGAGCTGACCTACCGATATACCGCCACCGATGGCGTTTAACGCACCGAATATGCCTACGCCCGCATATACAAGACCGTTTACGAATCTTGTACAGGGGTTTGTGAGGGCGGAATAGAACTGTGCTCTTGTGCCTACCTTGTTAAGCTCTGCGTTCAGCTTTTCAAATTCCGCTTCGGAGTTTTTTTCGTAGCAGAACGCTTTTACAACCTTCTGATTGCCTATATATTCCTCGGCAAGAGCTGTGATTTTACCTCTTAAAGCCGCCTGCTCCTTGAATTTCTTTGAGCAGAGTCTTGCGATTGTGGAGGCTACAAGCAGGGAAACGGGTGTAATCACAATAACTACAAGTGCAATTGAAACGTTTATGGAAAGCATAAAGCAAAGTGTTCCGACAATAGTTACAACTCCGGTGAATAACTGCTGAAAGCCTTGTAATAAGCCGTCTGAAATGGTGTCTATATCTGCTACAACTCTTCCGATTATATCGCCGTGAGGAGTTGTATCTATATATTTAAGAGTAACGCTTTCAAGCTTGTTGAAGGCGGCTACTCTTAAATCTCTTACGGTACCCTGAGTCAGAATATTGGTGCAATAGCCCATAAACCATTGAAACAAAGCTCCCACAAGAACAACCACAATAAGCTGAATTATTATGGGTAGTATTTTGTCAAAGTCAACGTTTCCTTTGTTTATAATACAGTCGATGGCGTTACCTATAAGCACGGGAGCGTACAGAGTAGCGCAGGCGCTTATTACTGCGCTGATAAGAGTGAACGTCAGATGGAAGGTATATGGTTTTGTATACGTCAGAATTCTCTTTAAAATGCCAAAGCTACTAACTTCTTTTCTTTTATTGCTCATCTTCGTTTATCTCCTTTTCAAGTTCTTCTGCACTGAATTGTGATAAACAAATCTGACAGTATTCCTCACAGCTTCTTAAAAGCTCCTTGTGTGTGCCGATGCCTTCAATTCGTCCGTCGTTGAGTACCACGATATTATCGGCATCTTTTACGGTATTTGCTCTTTGGGAGATTATAAATACAGTCATATCTGCGCAGTTTTCTTTTATAGCGGTTCTGAGCTTTGAATCCGTAGCAAAGTCAAGAGCGCTGGCGCTGTCGTCAAGAATCAGTATGGAAGGAGAGCAGGCAAGTGCTCTCGCTATGGTAAGTCTCTGCTTCTGACCGCCTGAAAGGTTTTTACCGCCCTGAAGTATAATACTGTCAAGTCCGTCGGGAAGCTTGTCTGCAAAATCGGTAGCTTGAGCTATTTCGAGAGCCTTGTGTATTTCCTCGTCAGAAATATCCTCTCCACCGAATTTCATATTGTCACGAAGCGTACCGCTGAAAAGAACCGCCTTCTGGGGAACTATTCCTATCGTTTTACGGAGTTCGTTAAGCGGATATTTCTTTATATCTATGCCGTTTATTTCTACGCTACCCTTTGTGGCGTCGTAAAAACGGGGAATCAGATTTATAAGCGAAGATTTACCGCTACCCGTACCACCGATGATACCTATAGTCTGCCCCTTTTTTACTGTAAAAGAAACGTCCTCAAGCGCATAATCGCTGTTTTCGTGATAGCTGAGAAAAACGTTATCAAATTTTACTGCGGGAGCATTCTCGTTTGAAGTGATTTCTTCCGCTTCGGCTTCTGTTACAGAAGGCTTTGTCTCAAGTACTTCGTTTACTCTTGCTGCTGATGCGGCGGATTTTGTAAAGATTACCACAAGATTTGCTACGACTACAAGCGCAAGCAGAATCTGATTGAGGTAGTTTACAAGAGCAATTACTTCGCCCTGTGTAAGATTGCCGACATTTACGGAAAAGCCACCGAACCATATAATCGCAACGATTGCAAGGTTCAGTATAACCGCATTAAGCGGACTTAAAAGCGCTGATATTTTACCCGCTCTTACCGCGGTTTTTTCTATATCGTCAGCGTTGTCAGCAAAACGCTTCTGCTCATAATCCTGCTTTGCAAAGGCTCTTACTGCTCTTGCACCGCCAAGATTTTCTCTTGTTATGAGCGAAGTCTTATCAAGCTTTTTCTGTATGTTCTTATAAAAGGGGATTGTCTTTGTTGTAACAAGCCACATAACAAGTGCTACCAGCGGTATAACGATAACGAATATCAGAGCAAGCTTTACGTCTATGGTGAACGCCATTATCGTAGCACCGATTACCAGGAAAGGCGCTCTTACGACAAGGCGTATCAGCATTGCAACTGCAACCTGAAGCTGATTTACGTCGGATGTGAGTCTTGTAATGAGTGATGACGTACCAAGCTCATCAAGTTCTGAATGCGAAAGAGTGTTTATATGATGAAAAAGCTCTCTTCTGAGTATGGTTCCGAAGCCCTGAGAAGCCTTGGACGCCATATACTGACATATGAGAGTGAAGCCAAGCCCGAAAACGCCGAGTAAAACGAGTATGATTCCCATTTTCAACACGTATCCGGTATCGTTATTTTTGATGCCGACATCTATCATCTGAGCCATTACAAGAGGAACGATGAGCTCAAAAATTGCTTCAATAAGCTTGAAGGCAGGACCTAAAATTACCTGCATTCTGAATTTTTTCAGATATTTTGTAAGTTTTAACATTCTGTAATCACCAAAATGACATCGGCAGGGAATGCCGATGTCATTATAAATTTAGTTTAAAGTTTTGAATCCTTCTGTAAGCTCATCTGCATAGCTTTCGGGAACAAGAAGGCTTATTTCATCGGCGCTCGTTGTAATGAGCAGAACGTCTGCACCAATTTTTCCCGTGATTTCAAGTACACGGGCTGCAAAGCCTGCGTGAATCTCCATCTCCTTGTTCTTTATAACGAGCTTTACGTTGCCGCTGTTCACAAAAGGTGTGATATTATGAACAGCTGTGATTTTGCTCATAACGGTGAGCAGGGAAGGTATATCATCATCGCTGAAGCTGAAGGCAAAGGAAAATCTTTCGGATTTCGGGGGCGTGCTGGAAATCATATCTATATTGATTCCTGCTTCTGCTACTGCGTGAAGAACTTCAGAAATGAACGTGTTTCCGGCTTTGACTTCTGAAAAGGTCACGGCGGATACGTTCTCGTAACGAGTTACCTGTGTCATTGGATTCAGCTTCCTTTCTGTATTTTACTGTGCGTCAGACAATAAATCTGACATCTGATAAAGTCCCTTTTCGCACTTGCTTAAAAATACTGCGGCATTTACTGAGCCTACGGCAAACACCTGCTTTGAGCCTGCACTGTGAGAAAGGGTAATAACCTCGTCTCTGCCTGCAAAAATAACGTCGTGTTCACCTACAATGGTTCCGCCTCTGATAGCGTGCATGCCGATTTCGTTCTTATCACGGGCTTTTCTTACAGAGTGACGGTCATAGACGTAATTCATCTTGTTGTCAAGCTCTTCGTTGATTGCTTCGGCAATCATAATAGCGGTACCTGAAGGAGCGTCCTTTTTCAGATTGTGGTGCTTTTCCACGATTTCAATGTCAAACTGGTCACCAAGCACCTTTGTAGCTCTCTTTGCTAAATCTACAAGGAGGTTGATGCCAAGTGACATATTGAAGGTAAAGAAAACGGGAATCTGTTCTGCAGATGCTTTTATCTGTGCAATCTGTTCATCCGTATAGCCTGTAGTTGCAACAACGATAGGAACGTTATTTATTTTGCAGTAGTCGAGTATAGAATATTCGAACAATGCTGAAGGATGCGAAAAGTCGATTATTACGTCAGGCTTTTCTGTAAGATCATAAATGGATTTTACAACGGGGAAGTCGCTGTACTGTTCAGTTACAAGATCTATACCTGCACATACTCTGCAGTCGTCTCTGCCGGAAATTATATCGGCAATTACTCTGCCCATTTTTCCGCAGGCGCCTGTTAAAGCGATATTTACCATTTTAAAATTCCTCTCAAGACGTTTTACTTTGTAAGACCAAGTCTTTCCATAGAAGCGAAGAGCTTTGCGGTCTTTTCAACTTCCATTCTCACAAGGGGGAGTCTGCATTCGCCTACGTCCTTGCCCATAATGTTCATAGCTTCCTTTACGGGAATGGGGTTTACGTCTATGAACAGGTTGTTTGTAAATTCAAGATACTTCAGCTGAAGCTCTGCGGCAGCCTTGTAGTTGCCGTCAAGGCAGTACTGTGCCATATCGTGAGTTTCCTTGGGACAGCAGTTAGCAAGAACGGAGATTACACCCTTTCCGCCAAGTGACATAATAGGTACGATCTGATCGTCGTTACCTGAATAGATATCAAGATCTGTTTCAGCCGCAAGCTGTGCTACTGCACTGATGTTTCCGCTTGCTTCCTTAGCTGCTACGATATTCTTGTGCTGTGCAAGCTTCTTATATGTATCGATTGTGATATTTACACCCGTTCTGCTGGGAACATTGTAAAGAATTATGGGGATATTTACGCTGTCAGCGATAGCTGTAAAGTGAGCGATAAGTCCCTTCTGTGACGTCTTGTTATAGTAGGGAGTAACGAGAAGCAGAGCGTCTGCACCAAGCTTTTCAGCTTCGATTGATAAATCTATCGCATATGCTGTGTCGTTACTGCCTGTACCTGCGATTACAGGAACACGCTTTGCAACCTTTTCTACACAGAAGCGGATGCATTCAACGTGCTCTTCGTCGGTCATTACAGCAGATTCACCGGTAGTACCGCATACTACGATAGCATCGGTGCCGCCTTCAATCTGTTCTTCAATAATTTCAGCAAATCTGTCATAGTTTATAGAGCCATCCTCAAACATAGGTGTAACAATGGCAACTGCTGAACCTGTAAAAATTGTGTTCTTCATAATAGTTTATCCTTTGTTAAAGTGATTATCAGTCAAAATATCCCTTTGCGGCATAAAGCTCAGCCATTTCAACGGCACCACCTGCGGCACCTCTTAACGTGTTGTGTGAAAGGCAAACAAACTTGTAATCGTACTGTGTATCTTCTCTTAAACGACCGATGGATACAGCCATACCGTTTTCAAGATTTCTGTGAAGCTTTGCCTGGGGCATATTATCTTCTTCAAAATAGTTTAAGAACTGCTTAGGAGCAGAGGGAAGCTCTAAATCCTGGGGAACACCCTTGTATTCCTTCCATATCTGAAGGATTTCTTCCTTTGTAGGCTTTGTTTCAAAGCTTACGAATACTGCGGCAAAGTGACCGTTTGAAACAGGTACTCTGAGGCACTGTGTTGTGATGGAGGGAGACTGAGCCTTAACGATCTTGTCGCCTTCGATTGTACCCCAAACCTTTAAAGGCTCCTGCTCGGACTTTTCTTCTTCGCCACCAATGTAGGGGATAAGGTTATCTACCATTTCAGGCCACGTATCAAAAGTCTTACCTGCGCCGGAAATAGCCTGATATGTACAAGCGAGAACGTTCTTGATGCCGAACTTTCTTAAGGGATTGAGAGCGGGAACGTAGCTCTGGATAGAGCAGTTTGACTTAACGGAGATAAAGCCTCTCTTTGTGCCAAGACGCTTCTTCTGTGCTTCTACGATAGCCATATGCTCGTCGTTGATTTCAGGGATAATCATAGGAACGTCGTCTGTGAAGCGGTGTGCGGAGTTATTTGACATAACGGGGCATTCGTGCTTTGCATATGCTTCTTCGAGAGCCTTGATTTCATCCTTTTTCATATCTACTGCGCAGAATACGAAGTCAACGGAAGATGCGATCTTGTCAATGTCTGCTGTTGCATCCATTACAACAATATCCTCCATAGCCTTGGGCATGGGCTTTTCAATAAGCCATCTTGAGCCTACGGCTTCCTTGTAAGTCTTACCTGCAGAGCGGGGAGAAGCCGCTAACGTTGTTACTGTGAACCAGGGATGATTCTCAAGAAGTACAGCAAAACGCTGACCTACCATACCTGTTGCGCCGATGATACCTACCTTGTAGTTTTTCATAGTTTTTCACCTTTTCCTTTTGTTTGTTTTGTTTTTATAAAAAAAGCCGCTTGCTGATGCAGGCGACATAATAAGCACGTATATATGATAACGTATTGACATTATAATCCGATTATATTGTCGATAGCTCTCCATCCGATGCTTACCGCCCGATGACAATTCTGAACCTGTTCGATACAGAACCAGATACGCAAACTCCGACACGTTTACGTCCTTCGGCGGTTTATCCTTTCACCGTTGCAATCCGTCGGGAATTGGCACAACGGGTACTTTTCATCACCGCACCTCTACCTGCTTCTATTAATATACCACATCAGTATTCTTTTGTCAATGGCAAATTGTTAAAATTTTTGATTGATTTTTTCGTAATTTTATGTTATGATAAGATGATACATTATTTTTATGTGAGGTTATTTATATTTTTATGCTTAAATCCGACTTTAATTATGAGCTTCCCGAGGAGCTTATAGCACAGACGCCACTGGAACCCAGAGACAGCTCCAGACTGATGAAAATTGACAGAGAAACAGGCGGAATAGTACACGATAGATTTTATAATATATGCGATTACCTGAAAAAAGGTGATTTACTTGTCATGAACGATTCAAAGGTTTTTCCTGCCCGTATTTTCGGTACAAAGCAGGAAACAGGTGCGGCGGTGCAGTTCTTACTGCTCGACCAGATATCGCAGACAAGATGGGAAGTAATGGTAAAACCCGGTAAGCGACTCAAAATAGGCACAAAGGTAGATTTTTCAGGACTTATGACTGCAGAAATCGTTGACATAGCAGAGGGCGGAAACAGAATTGCAGAATTCACCTTTGATGGCAATATATTTGACGTTCTTGATAAAATCGGTCAGATGCCCCTGCCACCGTATATTACGGCAAAGCTTGAAAACAAGAACAGATACAATACCATCTACTCAAACGAAGTAGGCTCTGCTGCGGCTCCCACAGCGGGACTTCATTTTACCGAAAACGTATTTGCTTCGCTTAAGGAAAAGGGCGTCGATACCGCTTTTGTTACGCTTCACGTGGGACTTGGCACCTTCCGTCCCGTAAAAGAGGATAATATTTTAGATCATAAGATGCATATAGAACATTACTCTATCCCTGAAGAAACTGCACAGAAGATAAAGGAATGCAAGGCAAGGGGCGGCAGAGTTATCGCGGTAGGTACCACAAGCTGTCGTACTCTTGAATCAGCCGCTTCGCTGAATGATAATAACGAAATCACCGCCTGTTCAAGGGATACCGGAATTTTCATCTATCCCGGATATCAGTTCAAGGTTATAGACGGACTTATCACCAATTTCCATCTGCCTGAAAGTACTCTTATAATGCTTGTAAGTGCTTTTTTAGGCAGAGAAAAGACTCTCAGCGCATATCAGACCGCTATTGATGAGCGATACAGATTCTTCAGCTTTGGCGACAGTATGATAATAATCTGATAAAGGACAGAAAAATGAAAATAGAAAAGGTAGCATTACCTGAAAAATGCAGAATAATCTGCATCAGCGATATCCACGGACACGCTGATGATTTTGAAAAATTACTTGACAAATGTGAATATGATGCCGACAAGGATTTTCTGTTTATACTCGGTGATATACTGGAAAAGGGAACCCAGAATATTAAAATGATCCGTCTTGTGAAAAAGCTGTGCCGGAATGAAAAAGCAATCTGCATCCAGGGCAACAACGATACTATGTGTGAGCGTATGGCGTATAGAGACGATAAGGAAAAGTTTCTGTCAAGACTCCTGTCACGTCCGCAGAACACGTATATGGATATGGCTAAGGAAATCGGTATAACAGACTTTTCGGAAGATTTTGATGCAAAAAGAGAAAGAGTAAACGAAAGCTTTAAGGAAGAGCTCGAATTTATAAGAGATCTGCCTTTTGCGATAGATACAAAGGATTATATATTTGTCCATGCGGGAATAGAAAACCGTCAGGACTGGGAGAACAGTGCCGAGGTAGTTATCCAGAACGTTTATTGGTGGCTCAGAAAAGAACATCCGCTTTCAAAAACCGTTGTGGTAGGACATTTTCCTTGTTATAACTTTTCCCGTTCAGGCAATACGAATCTTCCTATAATAGACGAAGAAAAGTGCATTATCGATATAGACGGCGGTTGTAGTGTAAAATGGGTAGGGCAGCTCAACGGCTTTATAATAAATAAAGACGGTGAAAATTACAGCTACGAAACGAGATTTCTTCCTCTTGTGCCTGAAAGTGTAGTTACAAGAGACTATAATCCCGGCAGAAGCTATAAATATCTTGATTATGAAGAGAGCAATCTTGAAATAATCGGAAAAGACGGCGTTTTTATCGACGTCAGAAACAAAGCAGACGGAACAACCGGCAGAATACCGGAATGCTGTACGGGTTACTGGAACGACAGACTTCACGGCTGGATAAATCTTGACAGCTTTGTAAAGGTGAACAAGGGAGATAAGTACTATATATACGGAGAATTCGGGGAATTCTATATCGGACTTTGTGAAAATGGTCAGGTCGGAATGATACCGAAGGAATGTATTTAAAGGAGAAGCTTAATGTACAAACTTATAAAAACAGACGGAACTGCCAGAAGAGGCGAATTTCATACCCCTCACGGCGTGATACAGACTCCGTTTTTTATGAACGTCGGCACCTCAGCCGCAATCAAGGGCGGTATATCCTCTCTTGATTTAAAGGATCTGAAATGTCAGGTGGAGCTTTGTAATACCTATCATCTTCACGTAAGACCGGGTGACAAGATTATTTACAAAATGGGCGGTCTTCATAAGTTTATGAACTGGGATAAGCCTATTCTCACAGATAGCGGCGGATTTCAGGTGTTTTCTCTTGCCAAGCTCCGTAAGATAAAGGAAGAGGGCGTATATTTCAGCTCCCACGTTGACGGAAAGAAGATATTCATGGGACCTGAAGAGAGTATGCAGATTCAGTCAAATCTTGCTTCTACCATTGCGATGGCGTTTGATGAATGTGTAGAAAATCCAGCACCTTATGATTACGTAAAAAAATCCGTTGACCATACCACAAGATGGCTTCAGCGCTGTATTGACGAAATGGCAAGACTGAATTCTCTGCCTGAAACCATCAATAAACAACAGATGCTTTTTGCGATAAATCAGGGCGGCACTTATGATGATTTAAGAGCAGAGCATATGAAGACAATTTCACAGATGGACGTAAACGGCATAGCAATCGGAGGACTTGCGGTAGGCGAGCCTACGGACGTTATGTATCACATTATCGAAACGGTTATTCCTCACGCACCAAAGGACAAGCCGAGATACCTTATGGGAGTCGGCACGCCTTCCAATATTATTGAGGCGGTTTACAGAGGCGTGGATATGTTCGACTGCGTTATGCCAAGCCGTAATGCAAGACACGCTACTGTTTTTACCTGGAACGGTATTACTCACGCCACAAATCAGTGCTTTGAAACGGATTCATTACCTATCGATCCCGAATGTGATTGTCCTACCTGCCGTAATTTCTCACGTGCATATATCAGACATCTCTTCAAATCCGGGGAAATGCTTGGTGGCAGACTTGCAGTACAGCACAATCTTTATTTCTATAATACGCTGATGGAAAAGATAAGAGAAGCAATAGATAATGACAGCTACGAGCAGTTCAGAAATCACTACTCTCCGCTTCTTGCACAGAAGCTGAAATAAGTCATAGGACTTTAATGTGGATTTCTTGCAAATTTCACGTATATATGCTACAATAAAAGAATAGTCTGAAAAAATAACAGGTGATAATATGAAACTGATAGATATAGGTTACGGAAATACAGTAAACTCCGACAGAGTGATAGCGGTGGTAAGTGCGGATGCCGCACCGGTAAAGCGTATTATTTCCTCGGCAAAGGACAATAACACAGCTGTTGACGCCACCTGCGGAAAAAAGACAAAGACGGTAATTATAACCGACAGCAATCACGTAGTTATGTCTGCTCTCGATATATCTCATTTTACGGGTATATCAGATGAACAGAAAGATAAAAACAACTGATACGGGGAGGAAATTAAAATGAGTGCAAAGAACAGAGGTATTCCTATAGTAGTATCTGCTCCGTCAGGATGCGGAAAGGATACGATATTGGCAGAGCTTTTCAAAATCAATGACAATCTTGCATATTCCGTTTCTGCTACTACAAGAGCAATCAGAGAAGGAGAGGTTGATGGAGTTAGTTATCACTTCCACACCCGTGAAAGCTTCGAGAAAATGATTGCAGACGGCGAAGTGCTTGAATATACGGAATACTGCGGTAACTACTACGGTACACCTAAAAAAGCGGTTCTTGATATGCTTGAAGAGGGCAAGGACGTTATACTGAAGATAGAAGTAGAAGGCGCTATGAACATAAAGAAGATTTTCCCTGAATGCGTTATGATCTTCATTCTTCCTCCTTCTATAGGTGAGCTTGACAGAAGACTGCGCAAAAGAGGAACCGAAACAGAGGAAACCATTGCCGCAAGAATCGCTCAGGCTAAAAACGAGCTTTTATTTGCTGATAAGTTTGATTTTCTCGTTGTAAACGGTGATTTAGCAAAGGCTGTAAACGACGTAAACACGGTTATTTTATCAGAAAAAATGGCTTCACAGAGAAATCTCAGCCTTTTAGAGGAAATTAAAAATTCCTGATGAATGAATATAACGTTCACGATAGCAACAACGTAAGAACAATAGCTTCGGTTGTTGTAGATAAAGCTTTATTCAGCTTTGATATGCCCTTTGATTACCTGCTCCCTGATAACTGTAATGCCGTAATAGGACAAAGAGTTGTAGTTCCTTTTGGTAAGGGCGGTAAAAAAAGGGTAGGGCTTATAACGGCTATAAGAAAAGACGTACCCGATAATCGTCTGAAGGAAGTTTTTTGCCTTATCAGCGACGGAATTATTCTGAATGACGAAATGGTTTCGCTTGTAGGCTGGCTTAAAGAGAATACCTTCTGCACTTATTTTGATGCAGTAAAAACCATTCTTCCGGGTGGACTTGCACTTAACGTAAGTGAAAAATATCAGCTGAATGAAGAATTTTTAAAGAATCCTGACAGCTTCCTACTCTCTGAGACGGAAAAAAGCTATGCCGCTATGCTTATGGCTTGTAAAACCGTCAAGGAGCTGAATGACGTTATCGAATACGGATTTGAGGATGGTAAAAAGAAATTTATAACAAGTCTTGCAGAAAAGTCTGTACTTATAGCTGTGGACGTTATAAAGCAGAAAATCGGCGATGAAACCGAAAAGAACGTCCGCCTTACCGATTATTATCTCAGCGGCGAATATACCGAAAAAGGCGGAAAGCCGCTGACAACAAAGCAGAAAAAGGTTGCAGACTTTCTTTCTGACGCTGTAACTGCTTCTGTAAAAGAGGTTATTTACTCCTGCACGGTTACAAAAGCCGTAATTTCAAATCTTGAAAAAATCGGAGTTGCAGAAACCTTTGACAACGTAATATCCCGCTCTCTGACTGCAGATGCGCAGGCGGTAAAGAGCATTGACGATATAATCCTTTCAGATGAGCAAAGTACCGTTTTTAACGGCTTATCAGAGCTTATGGATGAACAGGTTCCCAGATGCGCTTTATTAAAAGGCGTTACGGGTAGCGGAAAGACTACTGTTTTTCTTAAGCTTATCGATAAAGCTTTAAAATCAGGAAAGACCGCTCTTATGCTTGTTCCTGAAATTTCGCTTACACCTCAGATGGTGAGAAATTTTACCGATATTTTCGGAAACAAGGTAGCTGTAATTCACAGCAATCTTTCGCTTGGGCAAAGAATGGATGAGTATAAGCGTATAAGAGACGGAGAGGCAACCGTTGTGGTAGGTACGAGAAGCGCCGTATTTGCTCCGCTTCAGAATATCGGCGTAATCGTAATAGACGAAGAGGGAGAGCATACCTATAAATCCGAAAAATCTCCCCGATATCACGCACGTAACATAGCAAAGCAACGTGCCTTTTACCACAATGCAACCCTTCTGTTGGCATCCGCTACACCGAGTCTTGATTCGGCATATAACGCTGAAATAGGTAAATATAAGCTCTTCGAAATGAAAAACCGCTATAGCCGTTCTGTTTTACCTGAAGTATATATCGTTGATATGAAGGTTGAAAACGAGCTTCTTAACAGAAGTAATTTCAGCAGAATGCTTATTGACGAGATAAACGAAAACTTAAATAAGGGTGAGCAGACGATACTTCTTCTTAACAGAAGAGGCTATCATACGTATATGAACTGTATAAAGTGCGGCGAGGTATATTCCTGTCCTAACTGCAATATTCCGCTTACCTATCATAAATACAATAATTCGCTTATTTGTCATTACTGTGATTATACAGAGCATTTCAGCGGAACTTGTAAAGCCTGCGGTTCAAAATTCATACATAGCTCAGGAACGGGTACACAGCGTATAGAGGATGAGCTTGAGGCACTTTTCCCTGATGCTCGTATTCTTCGTATGGATGCGGATACAACGATGAGCAAAAGCTCCTATGAAATCAATTTTGATAAATTCAAAAAGGGCGAATATGATATAATGGTCGGTACGCAGATGATTGCAAAGGGACTTGACTTTGAAAACGTTACTCTTGTCGGCGTACTGATGATAGATAAATCCCTTTATGCAGGCGATTATCTCGGATACGAAAAAACCTTCTCCCTTATTACTCAGGTCGTTGGCAGATGTGGAAGAGGAAGTAAAAAGGGTAGAGCTTATCTTCAGACCTATACTCCCGATCACTACGTGCTTAATTTAGCGGCGGAGCAGAATTTTGACGAATTCTACCGTCAGGAAACAGAAATCAGAAAAACACTTCTTTTCCCGCCGTACTGTGATTTGTGTGTAGTTGGATTTTCTGCATTCGATGACAAAACGTGCGAAAAGGGTGCAAATGCCTTTTTATCCATAATAAAAAAGAATCTTGAAGGCGTCAGCATTCCGATAAGGATACTCGGACCTTCAAAATGCTCCGTTGCAAGGATAAACGGAAAATTCAGATATAAAATTATAATAAAGTGCAAAAATAATAAGCAGTTCAGGGAAGTGATGTACAAATCGCTTCAGGATGCGTATAAGTCTCCGTCACTTGACAAGGTGAGCTTTTATGCCGATCTGAACGGCGAAATTACATAATTATAAAGATTTAATAAGAAAGGGTGACCGAGATGGCAAAGAGAAATATTGTTAAAGACGGTGACGAGGTTTTAAGAAAGAAGTGCAGAGAGGTTACTGTATTTGACGACAAGCTGTGGACATTGCTTGACGATATGTATGAAACAATGCAGGCAGCTAACGGTGTAGGACTTGCCGCACCTCAGGTAGGTATTCTCCGTCGTGTTGTAGTAATAGACGTTGGCGATGAAAACGGCAAAATAGAGCTTGTGAATCCCGTTATCACATCTATGAAGGGCAAGCAGAGAGATTTAGAGGGCTGTCTTTCAGCGCCTGATATCTGGGGCTACGTTGTCCGCCCTGAAAAGGTAAAGGTAAAAGCGCAGAACAGAACCGGCAAGGAAATTGAAATCGAGGGCGAAGGCCTTTTGGCAAGAGCGCTTTGTCACGAAGTGGATCATTTAAGCGGTATCATGTTCCTTGATAAGGCAGAAGAATTCGTGTCAAGTGACCAGCTTGAGGATAGAAAAACAAAAAGGAAGTAATAATAAATGAATATAGTATTTATGGGTACCCCTGATTTTGCGGTATCAGCTCTTTGTGCACTGGCAGAAGAGCATAACGTTCTGGCAGTATTTACACAGCCTGACAAGCCGAAAAACAGAGGCAAGAAAATGCAGTTTCCTCCTGTAAAGGAAAAGGCTGTAGAACTGGACATTCCCGTGTATCAGCCTCTTTCTTTAAGAAGAGGTGATGACGCTGTTCAGTCTCTTGAAACGCTGAAGAGCCTGAATCCTGATTGCATCGTTGTTGCCGCTTATGGTCAGATCCTTCCTAAAGAGATACTCGACCTGCCGAAATACGGCTGTATAAACATACACGCATCTCTTCTTCCTAAATACAGAGGTGCCGCACCTATTCAGTGGTGCATCATAGATGGTGAAAAGCAGACGGGCGTTACTACAATGATGATGGCTGAAGGACTTGATACAGGTGATATGCTTCAGACTGCCGTAGTGGATATAACTGATACAATGACGGCGGGCGAGCTTCACGATATACTTGCACAAAAGGGTGCAGAGCTTATACTTTCAACTCTAAGCGCCGCAGAAAACGGAACGCTGACACCCATAAAGCAGGACGACAGTCTTTCCTGCTACGCTTCTATGATAAGCAAGGATATGTGTAGAATTGATTTTTCAAAGCCTGCAGGAGAAGTATATAACTTTATCAGAGGTATGTCTCCATCTCCTTGTGCATACACCTTTATATCAGATAAGCGTCTTAAAGTGTATATGGCTGAACTTTGTGATTTAAAATCTGACAAAGCTTGCGGAATGGTTATAGATACCAATGAATTTATTGTAGCATGTGGAGATAATAACTGTATAAGACTCACGCAGGTGCAGGGAGAAGGCGGCAAGCGTATGAATGCCGTGGATTTTCTCCGTGGCAACAAGCTTGCTGAAGATACTATGCTCGGTTAAAACCGTCCTTGTATTCTGAAGGAGGATATATGGATTTTTTGTTTAATTACTACACGACGTATATTCTTATGATTATTGCGATGCTTTTCTCACTTTATGCATCCTTTAACGTAAATTCAACCTTTAAAAAATACAGCAAGATTTATAGTTCAAGAGGGCAGACGGCGGCTCAGATTGCAAGACAGATACTTGACAGTAACGGACTGTATGATATTTCAGTTGTCCACGTGAATGGCAATCTGACGGACCATTATGATCCTAAAAGAAAAATTATAGCATTATCATCGACTGTGCACGACAGCACTTCTGTAGGTGCTATAGGAGTTGCGGCGCACGAAGTCGGACACGCAATACAGTATGCAAAAGGGTATATTCCAATAAAAATCAGGATGACCATCCTGCCTGTGGCTCAGCTTGGCTCTCATCTATGGCTGTGGATATTCCTGCTCGGCATTCTATTCAGTATGCCCGTACTCAGGAATGCGGGAATAATACTTTTTGCGGCAATCGTACTTTTCCAGCTTATCACGTTACCGGTAGAGTTCAATGCAAGCAGCAGAGCTATAAAGACTATTGAAGCGCAAGGGATACTTTACGGTGATGAGATAAAGGGCGCAAGAAAAACGCTTACGGCGGCGGCAATGACTTACGTTGCGGCACTTGCCGTATCTATAACACAGCTTTTAAGACTTCTCACAGCAACAAGACGAAGATGACAGAATTTTGGAGGATTGTATGAAAACAGCAAGACAGATAGCACTTGACCTTCTGATAAAGATGGACGTATCAGGAGCATATTCAAATATCATACTTGATAACGTGTTTACTGCCGAGAGAACAAATACTCGTGACAAGGCTTTTGTTACTATGCTTTTTTATGGAGTTCTCGAAAGAAGAATGACGCTTGATTATCTGATACGCTACTATTCAAGTATTGAATTTGATAAGATTTCAGTATCGGTGATTCAGATTTTAAGAATGGGCTTTTATCAGCTTTTATATATGGATTCCGTTCCTGAAAGTGCGGCTGTCAACGAATCTGTTATGCTGATGGACTATGCAGGTGCAGAAAAAGCCAAGGGCTTTGTAAATGCAATCCTGCGTAGCTTTATAAGAGATGGCAAGGAAATTGATTATAAGGACTTAAAGGACGAAGCAAAGCTTTCTATAATGTATTCCTGCCCCAAATGGCTTATAAAGAAATGGAATAACGAGCTTGGCGAACAAAAGGCGATTTCATTACTTCAGTCCTCCTTCGGAAGACCTCCGCTTTATGCAAGGGTAAATTCCTTTAAATACAGCGTTGACGAGGTTATCAGCTGTCTTGCTAAAGATAAGATAAAAGCGGTAAAGAACTGCCTTATAGACAATTGTATAGAGCTTTCCAACTCAAGAGGTATTGAAAGCTGTCTTGCTTTCAGAAAAGGTATGTTCCATATCCAGGATATATCATCACAGATCTGTTGTAAGATAATAGCTCCCGTTTTCAATGAAACGGTTGTCGATATGTGTTCCGCTCCCGGCGGAAAAACCTTTACCTGTGCGGAAATAATGGCAAACAGAGGTAAGATTTTCAGCTACGATCTTTACGATGGAAAAGTTGCGGTTATAAGAAATGGTGCGGCAAGACTCGGACTCGATATAATCAGTGCCGCTGAAAACGACGCTTCAAAGCCGAATCCCGATATTCCGATGGCAGATAAGGTGATATGCGACGTTCCTTGTTCAGGACTTGGTGTAATAAGAAGAAAGCCTGAAATCAAGTACAAGCCTATGAAAAGTCTGGAGGGCTTATCCATAGTTCAGACAGAAATACTTGAAAACGCCTCATCTTACGTAAAGGTCGGTGGAACTCTTATCTACTCAACCTGTACCGTAAGCAAGGCTGAAAATCAGGACGTGGTAGAAGCCTTTTTACAGAAGCATCCGGAATTTGTGCCGGTGGTCGTACCTATAGCTGTAAAGGGAATTGAGGACAGCTATATGCGTACTATGCTACCGTCCCAGACAGGCGGAGACGGTTTCTTTGCGGCTACGCTCCGCAGAATAAAATAATCGTTCTTAAACCAGGAGAATTATGAACAAAATTGATATATTATCATTAAGCTTTGAAGAGCTTCAGAATAAAATAGCAGAAATAGGTGAGCAGAAATTCAGGGCAAAGCAGATCTATGATTGGCTACATATAAAAAAAGTGACAAATTTTTCCGAAATGACTAATCTTTCTGCACAACTGAGAGAAAAGCTTGAAAACTTTTTTTGGATAAACTCACTAAAAATCAAAAAAAGACTTGTATCTGACATAGATAATACTGTAAAATATCTATATGGGCTTTATGATGGGGAGAACGTTGAATCTGTCGTCATGGAGTACAAGCACGGCAACAGTATCTGCATCTCTACTCAGGTAGGCTGTAAAATGGGATGTAAATTCTGCGCCTCAACCAAGGCAGGCTTTGTGAGAAATCTTGAACCGTCGGAAATGCTGCTTCAGATTTATGAAAGCGAGCGTGACAGCGGTAAGAAGATAAATCACGTTGTGCTTATGGGCATAGGCGAACCGCTTGACAATTATGATAACGTAATCAGGTTCTTACAGCTTATTTCGTCTAAGGATGATATGAGTCTGCGACACGTTTCGTTATCGACCTGCGGTCTTGTAGACAGAATATACGACCTTGCAAAGCTGAAGCTCGGAGTTACGTTATCAATTTCGCTCCATGCACCTACGGATGAGCTGAGAAGCGAGATAATGCCCATAAATAACAAATATAATATCAGCGAGCTTATGAAGGCGTGCAGACATTATTTCAAGGAAACGGGAAGAAGAATAAGCTACGAGTTTTCTCTTATTGATGGTGTAAACGATAATAAGGAAACGGCGGATGCTCTTATAAAGCTTTTGAAAGGGCAGAACTGTCACGTTAATCTTATCCCCGTAAACGAGATAAAGGAAGGCGTTTTCAAGCGCAGCAATTCTGTAGAAAAGTTCAGACAGATGCTTTGCGATGGTGGACTGAACGCAACGGTCAGAAGAACGCTGGGAGCTGATATAAGTGCCGCTTGCGGACAATTAAGGCGAGACAATGAGTAAAAGGGAGAACCATCATTTATGAAGGTTTATTCAAAGACGGATATAGGAAATTACAGACAGGAAAATCAGGATGCAGTCTGGACGGGAGAGCTTACCGACGGAGCTATAGCGGTTATTCTGTGTGACGGTATGGGCGGTCAGAACGCCGGTGCCGTGGCAAGTGCTACAACGGTAAAGTTCGTAAAGGAAAGACTTGAAAAGGGTTTTCGTGCCGACATAACAAGAAATCAGATAAGAAATCTGCTGATTACGTCTGTTACGGCTGCAAACAGCGTCGTACACGATATGGCTCTGGCAGATGCAAACAAGGCGGGTATGGGAACTACCTGCGTTGCGGCAATCGTTTATAATGAAAGAGCTTATATAATAAATGTCGGTGACAGCAGATGCTACTTTTTCTTTGATGACAATATGCAACAGATTACAAAGGATCACACTTACATAAGACGACTTGTTGAAAAGGGAATTATAACCTACGAAGAAAGTAAGGTGCATCCCGACAGAAACAAGATAACCAAGGCAGTAGGCGTTATGGAGTATCTTACTCCCGACTATTTTGAGCTTGACGTTAAAAAAGAGGATATGCTCCTTCTTTGCTCAGATGGATTAAGTTCCTACGCTGAGGATAACGAGATTGCGGAGATTGTTGCCAATACTGCAGTTTCAAAATGCTGTGATCAGCTTATTGACTACGTCAACAAACACGGCGGCAGAGATAACGTTACTGTTGCTGTGGTTTCAATATAAGTAAAGATAAAAACAAAAATATAAAGGAGAACGGTAAATCTTATGGATAACATGATTGGTAAACGTCTTGACGGTCGCTATGAACTGATAGAGCTTATCGGTACAGGTGGAATGGCGGATATCTACAAAGCCAAGGACATTACAGAAGACAAAATCGTTGCGGTAAAGATTCTGAAAAACGAATTTGCAGGAAGCGAAGACTTCTTACGCAGATTCAGAAACGAATCCAAGGCTATCGCCCTTCTTTCACACCCCAACATTGTGAAGATATTTGACGTTGGATTCAGTGAGCAGATACAGTTCATCGTTATGGAATACATAGATGGTATTTCTCTTGCTGAGTATATAAAGCTTCAGGGCGTTCTTAAATGGAAGGATGCAGTATATTTTACTGTACAGATTTTAAGAGCGTTACAGCATGCTCACGACAGAGGTATTGTACATCGTGACATTAAGTCACAGAACGTAATGATGCTCCCTGATGGCACTATCAAGGTCATGGACTTCGGTATTGCACGTTTTAACCGTGAAACAGACAAGACTCTTTCCGAAAAGGCAATCGGCTCCGTTCACTACATCAGCCCTGAACAGGCAAGAGGCGAAATAACTGATGAAAAGAGCGATATCTATTCTGTAGGCGTAATGCTTTACGAAATGCTCACGGGACAGAAGCCCTTCGATGGCGATACACCCGTAGCTATTGCGCTTCAGCATATGCAGACACCACCCAAAATGCCAAGAGAAATAAATCCTTCAATTCCCGAAGGTCTTGAAGAGATTACTATCAAGGCTATGCAGAAGGAATCCTCACAGCGTTATCAGACATCAGGCGAGATGATAAACGATATCGAGGAATTCAAGAAGGATCCGAGTATAGTTTTTGAATACAAGTATTTCTCTACAGACGGCACAACAAAATATTTCGATAAGGTGACCGACAAAACAGAAACCAACAAGGCTACTACGGCACTTGCTACTGAAATAGACGACGAGGATTTATACGAAGACGACGAGGATGATGAGATCGAAGAAAGAAAGTCTCCGCTTCTTCCCATACTTTTTGCTGTTGCATCTGTCTTCGTTATTATGACTGCATGGCTCATCTTCAAGATAGTTACGAACAATATACCTACCGACAGCGGTAACGTTGATGAAACGACGATGCCTAACCTTATCAATATGACTTACGAGCAGGTACAGGCTGAATACCCCTGGATGAAGCTTGAGGTAAAGCGTGAATGGTCCACAGAATTTGAAGAATTCAAGGTTATGGAGCAGCTCACCCCTGCCGGCAGAAGCATCAAGAAGTCTACAACAATCACAATCATTGTAAGTAACGGGCCCAGGCAGATTGAAATCGAAAACCTTACCAACCTGAATGCTGAGGACGCTAAACGAAAACTTGAAAAATCGGATCTCAAGGTTAAGTTTATCAAGACCGAAAGCGATGATATACCCGAAGGATACGTAATCAAGACCGAACCCGGTGCAACCTCAAAGGTACCTCAGGGTACAGAGGTCAAGGTTTACGTCAGCCTTGGTAAGGGTGAAAAGGTAGTCAACGTTCCCTATTTCGTAGGTAAGACCTTAGAAGAAGCACAGACGCTTGCGGATGAGAAGAAGCTTATCTTAAAGGTTATTTACGGTTCAAGCAACGAATACGAAAAGGGACAGATTATAAAGCAGAGCGTTGATGAAAACTCAATGGTAAATCAGGAAACTGAAATTGAGGTTACTGTATGTGATGGTAAGGCTGTAGTAAACGAAACAACTATAGAGTTTGAGCTTCCTTCAGGAATCGAGCATACAGGCACGTTCTTATTTGAATATTTCAAGGACGGCATAAAGTTCAAGGAAGAAGAACGTGATATGTCTGTAAATGCAGGCGATACCATTTCCTTCGACGTAAAGGGTTCTGAAAAGATTAAGTATATCGTAAAGATTACAAACGTTCAGGATGAGACTCTGAGCGGTAAGCTTCTCGAAGTAGAGGTTGACTTTACAAAGGAAACTCCCGAACAGGATATCCTTTCATATAAGGCTGAGCTTTTCGCTAAGCTCGTTTACGTGGCTCCTGAAACAACAACTCCCGAGCCTCCTGAGACAACGACAACTCCCGATACAACACCTGATACAACTCCGGACACAACGCCCGATACAACACCTGACACAACTCCGGATACTACACCCGATACAACACCTGACACAACTCCGGATACTACGCCCGATACAACACCTGACACAACTCCGGATACTACACCCGATACAACTCCTGACACAGCTCCGGAGCCTACGGATACTCCCGCTCCCGAACAGCAGGACGTTCCCGCATCTGTATAAGAGGTACAAAGTCTTTGGAAAAGAAATTTTTTGAAGGCGTTATAACAAAAGCTGTCGGAGGTAACTATACAGTAGTTACCACCGACGGCGTTTTAACTTGTAACGCCAGAGGTATATTCAGAAAAAACAAAATTTCTCCCAGTGCAGGAGATAACGTAATTGTTACAACAGAGGAGAATAATATTCCTCTTATTTCTGAAATCAAGGAAAGAAAAAACTACATTATCAGACCGCCTATTGCAAATCTTGATATGGCACTTATTGTATCATCTGCAGTCGATCCTGCACCAAATACGCTCATAACGGATAAGCTTATATCTATTTTTGAAAGTAAAGGGATAGAACCTGTTATAATTCTTACAAAAACCGACCTTGAAAATTGCGATAGCTTTGCTGAGATATACCGTTCCTGCGGTTTTGAGGTTATTTATATGGATAACGTCACGGGCGAGGGTATAGAAATCATAAAGAAAAAAATAAAGGGCAGAACGTCTGCACTTATCGGTAATTCGGGTGTAGGAAAATCGAGCCTTATGAATATATTATTTCCCGACCTTAAAACAGATACGGGGGATATAAGCAAGAAGCTTGGTAGAGGAAGACATACCACAAGACAGGTTGAGTTTTATGCGTTGCCCGATGGAGGGTATATAGCGGATACTCCCGGCTTTTCTACGGTGGAAGTCAGCAAGTACGGATTTATCCCGAAGGATGAGCTACAGTATTCCTTCAGAGAATTCGAAGAGTATCTGAGCGGATGCCAGTTCCGTGATTGTGTTCATCTGAAGGAAAAAGGCTGTCTTATCACCAAAGCCGTAGAGGAAGGAAAAATACAGATTTCCCGATATGAAAGCTATAAGCGTATGTACGATGAAGCTGACAAGCTCAATGAGTGGGAATTTAAAAGCAAGTAAAGAAAGGGGTAGCTTATGAAAAAATGTTATATTATCTGCGGTGGCCCCGAAACCTTTAACGACGTAGCTATTGATGATGATTCCTATATCATATGTGCTGACAGCGGTTACGATAAGGCTTTGGCGGCAGGCGTCACACCACAGCTTGTTATCGGGGATTTTGACAGCATAGAAGCTGTACCCGTTGGCGTAAAGGTTATAAAAGCTCCTACACACAAGGATGATACCGACACAATGCTTGCTATCAAGACAGCTATTTCCGAAGGATACAGGGATATAACTCTTCTTTCGGCTTTTTCAGGAAGAATGGATCACAGCATAGCGAATCTTTCAGCTCTTTGTTATATGTCGGAGCAGGGCATAAAAGCACGGATAGCAGGGGACAGCTGTAGCGCTTATTACGTAAAAGAGTCTGAGCTTACCTTAAAGCCTCAGAACGGCAGATATTTATCGGTTTTCTCTGATACGGATTCCTCTGTTGTTTCCATAAAAGGCGCTGAATATGAAGTAGAGAACTTTACTATGAAAAAATCCTTTCCCATTGGCGTCAGCAACGAATTCACCGATACCGATTGTACTATAACCGTGCATAGTGGCGCAGTATTTGTTCTGACTGTAAAAAAATAAAGTAACAAAAAACCTCTCTGCTGAATAAAGTGTAATAACTTTAAGCGGCAGGGAGGTTTTTCTATGAGGCGTCATAACAACAACTGCGGAAAATTAGCGGCTCTTATACTCGCCGTGGCAGGCGGAATTATCTGTATTACGCACTTTTCTGCAGAGGTGCTTCTGGTTCTATTCGCTGTGCTGCTTATGGGAATCGGACTCTGGCTTCTTATATGCTGAGAAAGTGAGGTTACATAGTATGAAGGTCGTAGTTTATAAAACACCAAGATTGTTAGCAGGATTTTTAAGATTGTTTTTCGGTATAAGAAAAACGCAGAGCTAAATAGTAAAGCCTATGCAAATGCATAGGCTTATTCTATATATTATTCAGCTATTATACCAAGGAATTCAAAGGAGAGTCCATCCTTTAAAGCGCCCGTATATTCGCCTGCGTCATCGGTTCCTTCTGCACCGTAGAAGGCAATTTCTACAATAGAAGTGTAGCTGAGTCCCTCCCAGTAGTCAAGACCTGCGGCGAGCTTTGAAACGGGGACAACCATCTCATAATAGCCGTCTGTTGTTATAGAGAATTCGTAATCTTCGCCTGTAAGAGAATTATAGGTGTCATTGTTCCATACAGAAAGCTCCTCGTCATCTTCTCCACATCCGTAGGCAAGTAAACCGCAGAAGGCTGTAATTTCTTCAGTAACCCCGCTTACGTTAAAGCATATTATGATATTTTCCGTATCTGATGCCATTTTTCCGGGTGATATGGGTGAATAAAGCGATACGGCATTATATGGATTCAGAAGGTGCGCCCATGCGCCCTTTTTACCTTCGTAGGTAAAGCAACCCATACTTGTATTACCGTCTATTACCGTTGTGAAATATTCGGCGTTAGGATCAGGCTTTGCAGAGTTTGTTTCAGGAGCCTTGGTTTCGGTTACGGGTGCTGAAGTAGTGGTTTCTGCTGTAGTAGTCTCAGGAGCAGGAGTAGTTTCGGGTACAGGCGTAGTTGTTTCTGTGGTTGTTGTTTCGGGTGCAGGGGTACTTTCTGTCTGTGTTGTGGTAGCTTCTGAAGATTCTTCTGAATCAGATGAGCTTTCTTCAAGCGAAGATTCGGGTGTCTCGGTCTCTGTCTTGCTTGCAGGCGTTGTAGCTTCTGAAGAGCTGTCAGAGACAGATGACGAATTATCTGTCGAAGATGTCTCAGACGTTCCCGCACAGCCTGAAATAAGTACAGAAATAATGATTGCGATTGCTGTAAAGATTGATATCTTTTTCATTGTGTTTTATCCTTTCTGATATTAATATTCTATAGCGTCAACGGTATAATTACCGCTCTTTACTTTAATTAAGACAGAATGATTGTCGTAGCTTATATCTGCAGAGTAACTGCATTGTCTTACGTCTGTAGGTTCTATCTTGATAGTTTCAAAAAAATTGCCGTCTATAAAAACTTCAATAACGGCATTTTCTGTTTTACCGATTATAGCAAAATGATTACCGATAAAATTAAACTCCATTTCAGCGTCTTCCTCTTCGGAACGGGAAGTTGTACGATTGAAATTAAGGTAGCTGTCAGGTACTGTTCTTGTCCAGCGACCTTTGTAAGAAATAGCTGAGTCGTGATCATCAAGCCTTGTAACGGTCGCTTGAGCATTTTCGATAGGGTAGATTCTGAGATTATCAAATATATTATTGAATAATCCGCTACCGATTGCTACTCTACCTGAATGTGCATACCCTTTTTCATCTGCAAATTCGGTTATTGCAACGTCATCCGAATATACGTGGATAAGCTTTTTGTTTGCAGTAATTTTTATTGTATGCCAAATGGAATAGTCAAAATCCTTTATAATACCCTCTGCTACTGTAGACGTATTTTTATTAAGTAGCCATTTTCCTGACGGATGAATTCTGAACGTGTAGCCATTATCTGAATGTATAGTGTCAGCCTCAGCAACAAGATAACGTACCGCAAAAGATACGTAGTTGCTTTCGTCGCTATCTGCAAGCTTGAAATCTATCATCGCTGAATAATTGCACCATCTGTCGTCACCAAGAGAGGTGATAGGGAAGGGAGTTGTTCTGTAACGCCAGTCGACAGGCTTGTTATCTGCAGTGATTTTTTGCATAAGCACCTTGCTGTTGTTTACCTTTTCTACTTCGAAGGCTCCACCGTAATCGGTTGTATAAAGGGGTGCGTTACCTCTTGCTGAAAGAAATTCATCGGAATAGCCAAAGCTGTCAGAATAATTTATGTCAAGGGGAATATCCTTACAAGAGCAATTATGTATGTATTTATCAGCCTGCTTTTTAAGTGTGGTGACCGTAATGATAGAAAAAGGCTTTACACAAAGGGAATAGTGGTATTGTTCATTTATAGCAACGGGCGTTAACATATTGATAATTCTGAAGTAATTCTCATCATATTCCTGATTATCGTCAGGCCCCCTTGTTTCCCAGACGTAAACGGGAGAAGCCGCTTTTTTCATATTTTCAACTACAAAGCTGTAATATCTCGGCTTATCGCTGTCATTGCATATAACTACGGAATAATCTCCGCTATCGATATCAGTAGCCGTCATATAGTTATTTGTAGTGTCTGTAATGGAATGATTTTCTTTACCATCACCAAAGCAGGCGCTGTCTATATATCTCCAGCCGTTTTTTATAAAATAAGTAAAATGCGCAGAGGTCCATATTCCGCAGTCTGCTTCAAAATATCCGCTCCAGGGATTCTGGGCATTTATAAGAGATTTCGGAAAATACTTTACCCCTGAATAATAAGCCGCAACGGCAGGCTGATATTCATATGCTGTCATTTTTCCGTTGTAGTATCCGTTTATTATTCGGTTGCATACGTCAAGAGCTCCGTTAACGCCGTTTATACCGCTTTTGTTACTGTTTACGGCAAGCTTTGAAATATTTGTTGATGCTATACCTTCGGAATACCATATTTCTTTACCGTAAACCGTATTCAGCTTCTTTGTATTTTCGTCCGTCCACGTGCTGTAATGCCCGCCTATAATATCAACTGAATTCCTCAGTTCTTCGTTTTCTATCATAGCCTTTGAAACAGTCCAGCTTCCGATTTCGTCTGAAGCTATAATTTTTATTTTACTGTAATCGTATCGGCTGTCAATTTCGGATTTCAAGGCTTTTGAAAAGTAAATTATCCAGTCGGCATCAGCCTCTGAGGTTTCGTTTGCATCAGCGCTGATATGCGTGAATTTTATTCCGTATATATCATAGGCATTGTCTATTGCGGCTTTATACCACTTATAGCGTGCTTTATAGCCTTCTTCCTTGCTGATTTTAAAGGCGTTTGTTACCCACAGAGGCTCACTCCAGCGGAGAAGGTCTATTGTAATATCGGGATTTATAGAAAGTGCATCGGCGGCAATCGTAAAGCCTGCACCCCTTGTAACGTCAGCTTTTTCGTCTTCGGTTCTCATTATAGACGGTTCGGTGCCTGACGAAGAGTTTACGTCGCTACCGAATTCGATTTTTATATGAGAAAGCCCTGCACCGTAGTCAGGCTTAAAGAGAAGATTCATAATCCGCCAATAGCTTTCGGGATTCTTGACTTTATAATCCATAAGCAGACGGGAAGAATTATTTCCGCTTATGGCACCAAGTCCCCTGAAAACGGTATTTTCACTCTGATTGATTGTATTTCCGTCTATTTTTATAACGTAGTACGCCTGAGTATCATAAGTACTATGGTTCTTTTCGTGTTGTAACAGCAATTTTTTACCTCATTATATATTTTCTGATTTTTAGCTTTTTTATGATTTGTAGCTTATAGCTTTATTTTAAGGGATTTTTCTTTGATAATCAATAAAAAATCTGTCTATAATTATAAAAAATCTGCTGTAATTGTATTGACTGTATCGTCCGCTAATGTTATTATATTATCAGGTGGTGAAAATATGGCTATAATCGAGCATTCGGGTTATTACGAAGGAGATTTGCAGAACGTCAGTCACGCTCACACGTCCTGCGAAATTATGTACGTGCTTAAGGGAGAGCTTGAAATTACAATAGAGGACGCCGTATATCATATTAAGGAAAATACGCTTGTACTTATAAAAAGCCGTCAGCATCATAAGGTGAGGATGATATCTACAGATGGTTATCACAGATATATTGCAATGATTAACCCTTGGGAATTAAGAAAACAGCTTGTGCGACCTGATTTGTTTGCGCTTTTAACAGATATAAGCAGGTCGGGAATCGTTATTGTAAATAATGCTTATCAGCTCTACGAGCTTTTTTCCGAAATGACTTATTGCTTTAAAAACGGCACGAATTTATATAATGAGCTTGGTATTGCATTAAAGCTTGTATCGTTGTTTTACGGACATACAAAAAGCGAAAAGACGGATAAACTCGAGGATTCAAAACAGATTCTTGTAAAAAAAGTACGTGAATATATAGAAAAGTTCTATGCCGATAATATCAGAATATCAACAATAGCGGAAGATAACTATATAAGCGTCGGATATCTTACGCATATATTCAAAGAAGAAACAGGTATGTCGCCAAGGGAGTATCTGTCTCATATACGATGCACAAGAGCCTATGAGCTTATAAAACATACAGCGATGAAATTTTCCGCTATATCCGCAGTATGCGGATTCAGTTGTGCAAACGATATGAGCCGTAAAATACGGGAATATTACGGAACGTCTCCGACGGATATAAGAGCGGAAATTTAAAAAGGCTACGCAAAATGCATAGCCTTAAATTTATATTATCATCGATATATCTACGTTGTACGTATCGTCAATCAGAAGATATCTGTTGTCATTTGCCTTACATCCTTCAAGATACAATTCATTATCTCTTATAAGAACGTTAATATCAACATCATCGTATAACCGGTTTTCAATATCACTTCCGTGAGCCTTTATATCCGCAAAATGCTGTCTTATATATCTTTCGCTCATAACAAGACAGATATATCTGATATGTTCAAGATATTCATCGCTGAAGCTCTTTTTCCAGTCAAAAGGCACGTAACAGCCTTCTACTATCATATTCTGATTGTTTTCAATAGCTGTCTTTATCATTTCGCTTACAATCGGCCACAGATATTCCGTAAGCTTGTCATCATCCTCAGGGGTGAGGGAAGTGTTACCGCTTCTGATAAGTCCCATTTTTAGATGATCTATCGATAAATAAGGATATTTATATTTTTCAAGTAATTTTTGCGCAAGCAGGGTTTTACCCGTGTGACTTGCCCCTGATATAAGAATTATCATTGTCGCTCCTTTGCTATGCTATAGGTGTTTTTCGGATAAATGAATTATATCACAGATATAAAATACAGTCAATATAAATCACAAATAAGTGCTTTCTTGTTGACATACAGCGGTTTTAGTGCTATAATATTAAGGTGTACAAGTGTACATAATTTCAAGACCGCTCTCGTATGGCGGCTTAACGGAGGAGAAAACCAATGATAAAAATTACACTCAAGGATGGCAGTATCAAGGAGATTGAAAGCGCAAGCTCGGTATTTGATATTGCAAGAGAAATCAGTCAGGGACTGGCAAAGGCGGCTTGTGCCGCAAAAATCAACGGCGAAGTAAAGGATTTAAGAACAATCATTGACAGCGATTGTACTCTTGAAATTCTCACCTTTGACGATGAAGACGGCAGAAAAGCATTCCGTCACACAGCATCCCACATTTTAGCTCAGGCAGTAAAAAGACTTTACCCCGACGTAAAGCTTGCTATCGGTCCTGCTATTGACAATGGTTTCTATTACGATTTTGATAAAGAAACACCCTTCTTACCTGAAGATCTTACAAAGATCGAAGCAGAAATGAAGAAGATTGTTAAAGAAGGCATCAAGCTCGAACAGTACACAATGGCTCCCGACGAAGCTATTCAGTACTTAAAGGATGCCGACGAACCCTATAAGGTTGAGCTCTGCGAAGAACACGCAGGCAACGGTGAACCTATTTCCTTCTACAAGCAGGGCGAATTCACAGATTTATGTGCAGGTCCTCACCTTATGTCTACGTCTTCCGTAAAGGCATTCAAGCTCACAAGCTGTACAGGTGCTTACTGGAGAGGCAGTGAAAAGAACAAGATGCTCTCCCGTATTTATGCAACGGCATTCCCCAAGAAGGAAGAGCTTGAAGAATACCTCGCAAAGATCGAAGAAGCAAAGAAGCGTGACCACAGAAAGCTTGGTAAAGAGCTTGAATTATTCACAATTATGGATGAAGGTCCCGGCTTCCCCTTCTTCTTACCCAAGGGTATGATTTTAAAGAATACTCTTATAGATTACTGGCGTCAGATTCATTCCCGTGACGGCTACGTTGAGATTTCATCACCTATGATGCTCAATCGTCAGCTCTGGGAAACCTCAGGTCACTGGTATCACTATAAGGATAATATGTACACAACCGTTATCGACGAAACTGATTTTGCTATCAAGCCTATGAACTGCCCCGGCGGACTTTTAGTATATAAGAGCAAGCCCCGTTCATACAGAGAGCTTCCTATCAGAATGGGTGAACTCGGTCTTGTTCATCGTCACGAAAAGTCAGGCGCATTACACGGACTTATGCGTGTAAGATGCTTTACACAGGACGATGCTCACATCTTTATGATGCAGGATCAGATCATTGACGAGATCAAGGGCGTTGTAAAGCTCATTGACGAGGTTTACACACTCTTCGGCTTCAAGTATCACGTTGAGCTTTCTACACAGCCTGAAGACAGTATGGGTAGTAAGGAAGACTGGGATATCGCTACAGAAGGTCTCAAGAACGCTCTCGAAGAGCTTAACCTTCCTTACGTTATCAACGAAGGCGACGGTGCATTCTACGGTCCCAAGATTGACTTCCATCTTGAAGACTCACTTGGCAGAACGTGGCAGTGTGGTACAATTCAGCTTGACTTCCAGCTTCCCGTTCGTTTTGATATTGACTACACAGGTGCTGACGGCGAAAAGCACAAGCCTATAATGATTCACCGTGTAGTATTCGGATCTATCGAAAGATTTATCGGTATTCTTACGGAGCATTTTGCAGGTGCATTCCCTCTGTGGTTATCTCCTGTTCAGGTAGAGCTTATGCCTATTGCTGACAGACACAACGAATTTACAGAAAAAGTTGCCGCAGAGCTTAAGAAATTCGGTATCAGAGCCGATATAGATAGTAGAAGCGAAAAGATAGGCTTCAAGATTCGTGAGGCTCAGCTTCAGAAGGTTCCTTATATGCTGGTTATCGGCGATAAGGAAGTAGAAACAGGTAACGTTTCTATCCGTTGCCGCAAGAGAGGCGATATCGGCACTATGTCGGTTGAAGAATTCTGCGCAATGGTTAAGAAAGAAATTGAAGAAAAGACTATCATCACTGATTAATTTTCTTCGGAAAGGGAGGGCTGTATATGGATCTTACTTCGTATATTGCAAATGTTTCTATGAGTATGGCACATAGTAATCTTATGAACAGCGTTGGAACAGCAATGCTTTCAAAGACTATTAATGCCGCCGAAACAGAAGGCGCTAACATGGTTAATATGTTAAACAGCGCTGAATTACCTCCGGCTGGTGCGAAAGGACACTTACTCAACATAAGAGTATAATCCTGCACCGATATTCATAAGAATATCAACCTCAAGGGACTATTCTGGCTAAAGTTGTCAGAATAGTCCTGTTTTTTATCGCTCATTTCTATTGACAACTATAGTATTTTTTGTGTATTATATATTTATAACTTTAATAAAGGAGTTTTATCTATGTATACTTATTCACAGTCAAGAAATGAAATTTTAAGAAAGCTTCTGATAGCCTTTTTATCAGTTGTAGCTGCTGTTGCTCTTCCTCAGATATGCCACTATATCGGAGTTCTGACAGGTACAGGAGCTAATTTAGGCGCTATGCTCTTACCTATGCATATACCCGTGCTTCTTGCAGGCTTTTTAGGTGGAGCGGTTGTCGGAACGACAGCGGGAGTTATCAGTCCTTTAATCAGCTTCGCTATATCAGGTATGCCTTCTGCGGCATTATTACCCTTCATGGTAATCGAGCTTGCGGTTTACGGTCTCGTTGCAGGTGTTTTATCAAAGAAGAATATGAATGCTGTATTAAAGACGGCAATCGTCTTACTCTCAGGCAGAATTGCAAGAGCTTTAGCAGTTCTTACGTCTATTTATGCATTCGGCAATGAAAAGCTGGCAATTACAGCCGCATATATGTTTATCGTTGAAGGAGTTATCGGTACACTTATCCAGCTTATTGTAATCCCTTTTGTAATCAGCAGAAAGAAAGCGTAAGATGGATATAGAAAAGGCGAAAAAGCTACTGAAGGATAATAATTACACCTGCGTATTATGTAAAGGAGAAACGGTATATACTTCCTTTGACCGGGGAGTAGCGCCGATCCTGAAGCTTATAGAAAATAATACCGACGTAAGCGGCTTTTCAGTTGCTGATAAGGTGATAGGAAAGGCGGCGGCGATGCTTTTCTCTATGGCTGGTGTAAAAGATATATTTACCGATATAATCAGTATCCCTGCAAAGCAGTATCTTGAGCAAAAGGGAATAACTCTGTCCTTTAATACCCTTACCGAGAAAATAATAAACAGAGCAGGAGACGGACTTTGTCCCATGGAAACTCTGGTTATGAACGTTTGTGATGAAAAAGAAGCTTTTCTTTTGATAAAAGAGAAGCTGAAAGAGTTACGAAAGGAAAAACGATGAAAAAATTAGGCTTTGGCTGTATGAGATTACCGCTTTTAGACGGAAATGATCATAAAAGCTTTGATAAGGAACAAATTTTCAAGATGGTCGATACCTATATGTCAAAGGGCTTCACCTACTTTGATACCGCATATATGTATCATGCTGGCGCAAGCGAAAATATGGTAAAGGAAGCTGTTGTTGACAGATATCCGAGAGACAGCTTTCAGCTTGCTACAAAGCTACCGACAATGATGCTGAAGGAAACGGAGGATTCTCCCCGTATTTTTGCAGAACAGCTTCAGAAGTGTGGCGTTCAATTTTTTGATTACTATCTTCTGCATTGCCTTACAAAGGATAATTACGAAATCTGCAACAGACTTGGTGTATTTGAATTTGTAAATGAGAAAAAAGGGGAAGGCGCAATAAAAAAATTAGGCTTTTCATATCACGATAACGCCGAGCTTCTTGACGAGATACTTACCGCACATCCCGAAATGGAATTTGTTCAGCTTCAGATAAATTATCTTGACTGGGAAAATGACTGGGTACAGTCCCGCAAGTGCTACGAAGTTGCTGTAAAGCACGGCAAGGACGTAATTGTAATGGAGCCCGTCAAGGGTGGCGCTCTTGCTGATGTTCCTAAAAGGGCAGAGGTGCTTTTAAAAGAAAGAGAACCTCAGATGTCAGTTGCATCCTGGGCGATAAGATTTGCGGCAAGTCTCGACAAGGTGTTTATGGTTCTCAGCGGAATGAGTAATATAGATCAGCTTAACGACAATACCTGCTATATGGAGGATTTCAAGCCTCTTACAAAGGAAGAAACTGACCTTTGCTTTAAGGTGGCGGATATAATCAATGCCACGATTTCAGTTCCTTGTACCGCCTGCAGATATTGTGTAGACGATTGCCCTATGACAATTGCTATACCCGAATATTTTGCTCTGCTCAACGCACAGCAGAGAGGCGACGATGATACTGCTATTCAGAAAAAGAAGGAATATGACGAGCTTATAACAAATCACGGTGCGGCATCCTCCTGTATCGGATGTAAGCAATGCGAAGAGCATTGCCCTCAGCATATTGATATAACAAAATTCCTTGGAATAGTAGCGGAAAAATTTGAATAATAAAAAGCACAGAATTCGTTCTGAAGTGAACCCCAAAGTTTAGACAAAATAATTAAATAACATGAAAATGAGTTCGGTACTGCACCGGGCTCATTTTTAGTTTAGAAGAAATCCTTTCGTTGTTGTAATAATAAATATATTCGTTCAGCTCTTCAATG
>JAFTVY010000067.1 GCA_017465545.1 Ruminiclostridium sp. | reverse complement strand
AGCCCCAAACAAGGTCGCAGGGGCGGTAGCCCCCGATTTTTCCCCCTTTCCTCAGGGGAAAGGGGGTTAGGGGGATTGGGGCTATAATAACCCTGAGCGGAGCGTCAAATTTCAATTTGAACGCCCTTTCATAATCCATCCGCCGCAGGCAGCAGTCCGCAGGACTGCGACCATTTTTGAAATCTTCGATTTCAAAAATATAGGATTCCCACAACTTCATGCGTAGCACGAAACATCACTCTGACGGAGTCGGTACATCACTCGGCAACGCCGTACATCACTTTTGCCGTAGGCAAATACATCACTTAAATATAATTCCCGATTCCTTGCGGAATCGGGATTTGTAATTTACAGACTATCTCTGTCCTGACCAAAGAGCGGATTCGCGAAAACAATTTCCTTCTTTATCGCAGGATCAATTTCCTTTACAGGCTCGGCGGAAGGCTTACCTGTGTAATAGCCCTGAATATAATCAACGCCTAAATCTATAACCGTACTCATTTCGTTATAGGTTTCAACGCCCTCTGCCAGCACCTTGATGCCGTTCATCTTGGCAAAATCAATTGTACTGCGTACAAACATCTGCTTGTTCTTATTCTTGTGGATGTCTGTTATAAGGAAACGGTCGATTTTGATTATCTGGGGAGTATAGCGCATAAGGTTAACGATATTGGAGTGACCTGCGCCGAAATCGTCAATGGCTATCTGACCTGTATTCTTGCCGAATTCACGGAGCATACGAAGGTCATCGTCAGATACCGAGCTTGTTTCTGTAAGCTCGAAGAAGTATCTTTCCATATCCTTTCCGTAGATCTCGTGAAGCGCCGTTCTGTCATTCTCGTTCAGGAAGTTTCCGGGGATGGTGTTTATAAATACCTTTCTTCCGCCAAAGCCCTCAGGATCGTCCGCTACACGCTTCATAACGTTGAACATCGTAGCTCTCTCTACCTGATACAGCTTGCGGTAGGTCTTGGCGATTTCAAGCACCTGAAGAGGATTCATACCTATACTCGGATCGGTTCTCATAAGTGCTTCATAAGCGTATATTTCACCCGTCTTTGCACTTACGATAGGCTGGAAGCAGTAGGTAAACAGGTTCTTTTCAATAAGCACGTCAAAGGTCTTGTAGGTGCCTACGTCAGGAGACTTTTCCTTGGCGGCGGCTGTTCCGCCCTGCCTTAAAATATTCAGATACATTTCGTTGTTTGCGGCTCTGAGGTAGGTTTCAAGAGATTCGTTCCAGCCCACGTCTACTACAAAGCAGCCTGCAGAAAGCTCTGTATAATAATCCTTACCGCTGGTATCGTTATATGCGGTAATAGTCTTATAGAACATACTTGTGGCATTGTTTATAGTATCACCGATGGTATTGTAGTTTTCGTAATAGTTTATTACTGCAAACTGGTCGTCGGCAATGTGAGCTACAAAGCAGTCCTTGGGGTTGGCAAGCTTCAGCGCTTCTGCTGAATAGCGTAGCGCCGCTTCTGCCTCGTCAACACCGTAGTTTTCATAGATATAAGTATACTTTGACAGATAGTAAACTGAAACGGAGAGAGGTCCCTTGTGGTTCTTCTCATCCTTTGCGAACTCGTTGAACCATTTGGTAGCACCCTTCAGGTTGGGCAGTCCCGTGGTGGGATTCGTAAAGCTTACCTGCTCAATTTTGCGTTCCATACTTGTATGTCTGAAATAGTTTGACGCTATGTTGAAGGCGATATTTACCGCATTATATACACGCTTTGAGCGACGCATATATCTCATGGAATCGCCGGGATTTACCTTCACTGCATATATACCGCAGGGGTTTTCGCACACGTATACCGAGTTCAGCACGTACATGGTATTGTCATTTACCCAGTTTTCAACGTCGGGTACCATATCGGTTACCGTGTAATTCGGAGTGGGGATACCCCTGACCTCGTCGAATCTGGAGGGAATTACCGCCATAGCCTGAGCCTCCCACAGACGGGGATTCTTCTTGGCACCCATCGAAATAGCCAGATAGTCGGAGGATACGCACACGTAGGAGTTTTCGTTAAGCGCTGTGGATACAGTCTCATAAAGAGAATTTATATCCTGAACCGTTAAGGAGCGGTCGGTCTTAGTATGCATAAGATCGTCCAGAGTTTCCATATCCTCTAAGGTGCGGAAAAGCTGTATAGCCTCGTCACGGTAGCTTTCAGAGCTTATCAGCTCACAGCCGCAGGATTCGGAGATGCGAGCGCTGAAGGCGTCGGCATAAACAGTAAAGGGAGCCTTTCCCTTGCCTATTTCTTCTATAATATCAAATACGTTTCTTGCTATGCAGTCATTGTTTACACAGCAGGTCGTGAGTCTTGGCTTGAAATAATCTGCGGAAGGTACACCGTCAAAGCCGGTTACTATTACGTCCTCGGGGGCGTTGTAGCCGTGGTGCTGAAGTCTTTCGCAGGTGGCAATTGCCATCGAGTCGTTGGCACAGAATATAGCCTGGGGCATCTTTCTGCCGTCCGCTACAAAATCATCTATGATCTTGTATACGGGATCCTGCCAGAAGCCGCCGTAATAAACGTTGTCCCTTGAGAATGAAAGCCCGTTTTCTTCTAAGGCTTTTCTGTAGCATTCTATACGATTTTCGGAAAGAGGTTCACCCTCATAGCCCGAAATAAAGATAGTATCCTTTGCACCGTGATCCTTTATAACGTGGGATATGACTGTGCCCAGCGCATTTGTATAATCGATCTTTACCGAATAACAGCCTTCCTGCTCGTCGTCAATAAGTACGACAGGTACGGAATGTGCCTTCGCCTTTTCTATGATGTCCTGTACAACAGTTTTGTCGTAAAAGCACATAGGATAGATAACTATCACATCAATAGTATCATAATTAATGACGTCATATATAGCCTTTGCACCGTCATCGTATTTTCTGCCTGTGAAGAAATCTGTGTTGCTGTTGAATACGATAAGCTTGGAATTATTCTTTTCCACGTAATCGTGCAGGGTATCAACAAGGTTTATGTTACGTATCTCGTGTAGCTTTGTGATACATACACCGATAATCTTCTTGCCGCCTATCATATTCTCACCACCTTTTCTGCCTTTTTCCGTCAGTATAGCTGACGATAGTTATAGTATTAATAATATAATAACATAATTTCACTAATTAGTCAAGAAAAAGTGAATAAAACCGCAATAAACTGTCATTTTGCACATATAAATATCTCCATTTTCATTAGTTTTGGCGTCGAAATCAGGTAAAATCGGTTTAATATTTAACCGCATTAATCGTAATGACGGTCATATCCGTATTATAAATAAAAAACTCTTGATTCTGTCGGAGTTTTGTAGTATAATGTAATAGAATATTTCTGTTATATCGGATATACAGAAAAGAAAATCAGAAGAAAGGATATAAAAATATGAAAATTTACGACGAGCTTATCGAAAGAGGACTCATCGCACAGGTTACAGACGAAAAGGAAATCCGTGAGATGATAGATAACGGAAAGGCAACCTTCTACATCGGCTTCGATCCCACAGCGGACAGCCTTCACGTAGGTCACTTTATGGCGCTTTGCCTTATGAAGAGACTGCAGATGGCAGGTAACAAGCCCATTGCCCTTCTTGGTGGCGGTACAGGTATGATAGGCGATCCTTCCGGCAAGACGGATATGAGAAAGATGCTCACAAAGGAGGACATCGACCACAATATCGAATGCTTCAAGAAACAGATGAGCCGCTTTATCGACTTCTCCGAAGGCAAGGCAATGCTTGTAAACAACGCCGACTGGCTTTTAGACTTAAATTACGTTGAGGTACTGCGTGAGGTAGGTGCATGCTTCTCTGTAAACAAGATGCTCACAGCAGAATGCTACAAGCAGAGAATGGAAAAGGGACTCTCCTTCCTGGAATTCAACTACATGATCATGCAGAGCTACGACTTCTACAAGCTGTACAAGGATTACGGCTGTAATATGCAGTTCGGCGGCGACGACCAGTGGAGCAATATGCTGGGCGGTACCGAGCTTATCAGAAAGAAGCTGGGTAAGGACGCTTACGCTATGACTATCACACTTCTGCTCAATTCCGAGGGCAAGAAGATGGGTAAGACAGAAAAGGGTGCAGTATGGCTTGACGCTGAAAAGACAAGCCCCTTTGAGTTCTTCCAGTACTGGAGAAACGTAGCGGACGCCGACGTTATGAAGTGCATCAAGATGCTGACCTTCTTACCTTTAGAAGAGATAAGAGCTATGGAAGGCTGGGAAGGCGCACAGCTTAACAAGGCAAAGGAAATTTTAGCATTTGAGCTTACAAAGCTTGTACACGGCGAAGAGGAAGCAAATAAGGCGCTTGACGCCGCAAAGGCACTCTTCGGTGGTGCAGGTGTCAGCGGCGATATGCCCACAACTGCAATTCCTGCTGAAATGGTTCAGGATGGCAAGGTAGGTATTCTTGACGCTCTCGTTGTAACAAAGCTCTGCCCTTCAAAGAGAGAGGCAAGAACAAACGTTACCGGCGGCGGTATCACAGTAAACGATGAAAAGGTAACCGATCCTGCGGCTATGATTGAAATAGGCGAATTCGCAGTTATCAAGAAGGGTAAGAAGAATTACCACAAGATTACTTTATAATAAAACTACAGGCTGTAAAAACAAGGGTTTTTACAGCCTGAAATTTTACCCCGTCACTTTGTGACGGGGAGGTTTATGTCCACTGGTATGATTGTATTACCGACTATATTCTTTAAACTAAACGCACAGCGGAGAAATTTGCTGTGTGTTTTTTATAATTCGCTTCACAAGCGAAAAAACTCACCGAACAAGGTATGGCTTTTGCCCCAATATTGTGATATACTGTAAAAAACAGAGAAAGGATAATAACAATGGATAAAACAACTATAAATTTTCGTTTATCGGAATTAAGAAAAGCAAAGCATATAACTCAGGGAGAGCTTGCTGAAATTGTCGGCACTTCCTTTCAGACAATAAGTAAGTGGGAAAACGGTATTACTATGCCTGATATAACCGTTCTTCCCGTACTTGCAGCTTTCTTTGAGGTTTCTATTGATGAACTGTTGGGAATAAAACCATTGAAGGGTGATGTCTATTCCTCTGAAGAAACCGACTCTGAAAAGTTTTGGGATAATCATTTTGAATATATTATGCGTTCAAGGAATGAAAGCTGGAATAATGATTACCTCGGTTTTCTCATTCGTGAGGTGTGGAAAATAGATAATCCCGTCAACGTACTTGATTGCGGATGCGGATATGCACATTTCGCTCCGATGTTGATGAAATATTTACCCGAAGGAAGCAGCTATACAGGCATAGATTTCTCCTCCTCCTTAACTGAACAGGCTGAAAATTTACTTGCTAAATATAATATTAACGGACGAATATTAAAAGGTAATTTTCTTGAAAGTAATTTCAGAGATAGATTCGATATTGTAATGTGCCAGTCTGTACTCCGTCATATCGGTGATTCCAAAGCATTTATAAGCAAGATGATAAATGCAGCGGTTGACGGTGGTCTTGTTATATGTATTGATACCAACCGTGAAATTGAGTGCTGTGGTTTATATATTGATGGTATGGATTACGGAGATTTATGTGACCATAGCGGAGCAATCAAGCATTGGAAAGCCGAACTTGAAAATTCTAAAAGAGATTACGCTGCCGCAATGAGAAACGCCTATGTTATGCGTGAGCTTGGCTTGTCGGATATTGATATTCGTATTAGTGATAAGGTATCTTTTGTTTGCCCTGAACAGAGTGATTATGATACCAAAATCAACGATTTCATTGATTCAAAAAGTTTATGGTATGCAGATGCTGAGGAAGCTATTGAAAGGCTCATCAATCACGGTATGACAAGAAATGAAGCGGAAGCGTATGTTGGTAAAACAAACAAGATATGCAAATACCTTGAAAATAATAAAGGCGAAGTTGCTTTTACACGTTTCAAAGGCAAAACAATAACTTTTGGATGGAAAAGGAGAACTTGAAATGGATAATTACAGCTTATCAGTTGGTGTTATAGTAATAAAGGATTCAAAGGTTTTGCTTGTAAAGCATAACTACGGCAGTGCCAACGGGAAGTATCTGAATCCGGGCGGATTTTTGAAAGACGGAGAGCTGCCTGAAGAAGCGGCGGTTCGTGAGGTCTTTGAAGAAACAGGCGTAAAAATTTCGCCTGTCGGAATGATTGCTGTTCGCTGTCGCAGTAATGTGTGGTATATGGTTTTCAAGGCTGATTATGTAGAGGGAGAGCCTTGCAAAAATGCAGAGGAAAACGATGAAGCTGCGTTTATGGATATAGATGAAGCTCTTTCAAATCCGCTGGTAACAGACACAGCTAAAATGCTTATTCAGACAGCGTTATGCGGTAAGGTGATACCTGCTGTTGATTGCCGTAAAAATCGGTGGATGTATTCGGTTGATAATCTCGCCTAACCAATTTCGCAACAAGTTGTTGCTTGACTTACACTCATTTGTCTAATATAATGAGCTTACGAGGTGATGATATGACAACAGCAGAAATAATCAAGGAACTCCGTCATAATGTTAATATGACACAGGATGAAATGGCACAAGCACTTTTCGTTACAAGACAAGCTGTTTCACGCTGGGAGAACGGAGATACAACACCAAATCTTGAAACGCTGAAACAGATTTCAAAAATGTTCGGTATATCGCTTAATCACTTGCTTGCAACAGCTCACAATACTGACGATACAACCGCAGAAATAAATGCAGAAAGGTTTATCGGCTTTGCAGACATATATGAAAACAGCCGCCCGACAGTTCCTGTTCATTCAGTTGAGATAATAACCGAGTATCTTGGAAGAATACCTGATACAGTTGTGGATTTAGGCTGCGGAACAGGTCTTTCAACATTGGTTTGGGAGAATAAATGCAGACATATCATTGGCATTGACCCAAGTGATGATATGTTAAGCGTTGCAAAAACAAAGTCAAATAAAAATGTATCATTTATTAAAGCTTATTCTGATAATACTAGCCTGCCTGATAACAGCGTAGATGTTGTATTCTGCTCACAGGCATTTCATTGGATGAATCCCGCTGACACACTTGCGGAAGTTAATCGAATTTTGAAAGATGACGGCATTTTTGCTGTTATTGATTGTGATTGGCCGCCTGTGTGTAATGTTGATGCAGAAATCGCATATATGAACTTATTCAACAAGGTAAGAGTTATTGAGGAAGAACACAATGAAATCTGCAAAACCTTTCACCGATGGGATAAGAATAATCATTTGAAAAATATGATTGAAAGTAATTATTTCAGATATTGCAGGGAGATTGTATATGACAATTTCGAGGATTGCAATGTTGAACGCTTTTTAGCATTGGCACAAAGTCAAGGCAGCTTACAGACTATTCTCAAACTTGCTCCCGAACTTATTGAAAAGGATTATCTTACCTTTCAAAAGTCAATCTATAAGATTTTTGACAAGGGAATGTATAAAGTGAGCTTTTGCTATCGTATGCGTATAGGGGTAAAATGATGGTGAATATATAGAGTATGAAAAACAGGCACACGTTTAATTTCCGTGTGCCTGTCTACATAATCCGCTATATTAAGTTTTATAAGATGTTTGTGAATGCTTCTTTATCACTATTCATCTTGTGACGGGGAGGTTGACATTATTACATTCAATATGCTATAATCATCACGAGGGAAACCTTGGACGATAGGCGGTTAATTTATCTCCCGAACAGCCTTTGCTGTTAAAGGAGGTGAAGGCTCTGATGTACATAACACTCGACAATCTTATTCAGATTGGTATCTTTATAACAGGATATACAGTTATGCTTCTCAGCATTATTTCTGATAAAAAGAAATAACCGCCCCGAGCTACTGAAGTGAACCCCAAAGTTTAGACAAAATAATTAAATAATATGAAAATGAGTTCGGTACTGTACCGGGCTCATTTTTAGTTTAGAAGAAATCCTTTCGTTGTTGTAATAATAAATATATTCGTTCAGCTCTTCAATGAAAGCGTTAACGCTTTCAAATTTTTCACCGTAGAACATTTCGACTTTAAGTCTGCCGAAAAAGTTT
>JAFTVY010000066.1 GCA_017465545.1 Ruminiclostridium sp. | reverse complement strand
TCAATCGACGAACTGACCGAACAGCCGCTTACTGCAAGTCGATACGGATATGTTGAGCAACACGATGTTTATGATACGCTTGAATCATTATCCGAGAATGACAAACAGATAATCGACCTATTTTACATTCAAGGTTACAATCAAAGCGAGATTGCCCAAAGGCTGAATATTCCCGTTGGAACTGTAAAGAGCAGACTTTACACAGCAAGAAACAATTTCAAAAGGTTATATCTGCCTGATACGATTTATAGAAGAGGTTGTTGTTTGAAAATCAAAGATTTTCAAACCCGTCGGTATTCGCAAAATGCGAATACTCTCCTCATAAGGAAAGGAATGATTTTAAATATGAAAAAGTTGCCTGAAATTATGCCCGAATATACAATTACAAAACTTGATAAAGAGGCGTTTTCCGTTAAGTGGGAGGAGCTTATGGGCTGGTTTATTGTCCCGAAGCTGGGCGAAAAGCTCAACTGGGCAATATACGATTTCCCGAAAAGAAACCGCACAGAATATGATGAAATGCAGGTTATAGGTAAAGCAGAAATCCACGGCATTGAGGGCGTAGAAATAACTGCAAAGCAATACGCTCCTATGGATTGCAACAAAACAGATAATGAAAAAAAGGCGGAGCGAACCTTTATTGCACAGCTTACTGATACGCACTGTCGTTTTCTTGCTGAAAGCCACATAAGCGGTGGAGTAAAGAAATGCTATACCTTCCTTGACGGTGATGAGTTTATTCCGAACTGGGGCTTTGGCGAAAACAACTGCGGAAACGAAGTCAATTTGTCTGCAAAGGGCGATATTATCCGTAACGGCAGTGAAATTACTGCTGCTGATAAGCCGTTTTTACTTGATGTTGTGGGAAGATATGAGGTTAAAATCGGCGGTAAAGTGTACGATACAATTTGCGTTATGGACATTGAAACTTATGATAGCGGTGTTGTCAGTGAACAGTATCTCGACAAGAACGGCAGGACTATTCTTTGGAGAAGATTTAACCGTAACGATTGGGCAAAAGACCGCTATAAGAAAAACTGGACGGAAATTCTTCCTGAAAATGAACGTATTACCGTGAACGGTGAGGTTTATGTCCACTGGTATGATTGCATTACTGATTATATTCTTTGATTAAAAACTAAAAGCCATCGTATCGTTTGATACGATGGCTTTGCCGTATCCGCTATAACTGGTCTTAACTTTGTTTTTTAAGCTTCTATATGACTATCAGACCTAGGATATCGGAGATAAATTTTAGAATTCAATTTTTCCGTAGAGTGTTGCATTCTTCTCAGTTTCTACAGTTTCCTGTGAATACTGGTAGGTTGCATTTTCATCGGAGGTACGCTTGTACTCTCTTTCAAAGCTTGTAGAGAAGCCGCTGCTCTGCTTGTAGGAGCGATTTCCACCGCCGTTGCCGTTTCTTCTCTGACCGCCTCTTCTGTCGTTTCTTCTGCCTTCGCCGTGCTTCTGGGAAGCGGAGATAACAACCTTTCTGTATGGCTCTTCACCGATGGAGTTACTGTAAACGCCTTCGATCTCAGCTACCTTGCTGTGGATTATGCGACGCTCATAGGGATTCATAGGCTCTAACGTAATTCTTCTGCCCTGACGGAGTACCTTGTTTGCCGTACGCTCTGCAAGAGCACGGAGAGTTTCCTCTCTCTTGTCTCTGTAGCCGTTGCAGTCAACTGTGATTCTGCAATAGGGCTCGTCGTTTCTGTTGCTTGCTAATATTGCAAGATACTGGAGAGAATCTAAGGTCTCGCCTCTTCTGCCGATTACGATACCGAGCTTTTCGCCTACGATGTCAAGAACCGTAATATCTTCCTTTTCGATCACGTTAACCTTGAAATCCTCTGCACCGAGTGCTGTAAGCACCTTTTCGATGTATGCAACCGCAAGTGCGATCTTCTCGCTGTGTTCCTTATCTGTCTGTGCAGGAGCTGTTTCAGATGCCTCTGCTACGGGTTCTGTTGCTGTTACTTCATCCGTTGTAACTTCGGGATAAGTTACTCTGATTTTGTAGTCGCCCTTCTTACCGAATAATTTCTTTACGGGCTCTTCGATAACCTCGATTGTGATGTCGGATGTCTTTACTCCGAGTGCGGTAATTTCTGTGTATGCAAGAGCTTTAAGTTCTTCTAAAACCTTGCCGCTATAAATCTTTTCCATTCTAAAATCCTTCCGTAACGTGCAGATTATCTCTGCAGCTTAACTGAATTACTCGTCGTCTTCGTTGTACTCTTCGCCGTACTTCAGAGCGTCGGCCTTTCTTGCTTCTGCAAGCTTTCTTCTGTTGATTTCCTTCTGGCTTAAGGTTTCTGTCTTCTTTACTACAGTTTCCTTGCCTGTTTCAGCGTCGGTCACTACAGCGGTAGTTACGACCTCCTGCTGCTTTTTGCGGTTTGCTTTGTATTCCGCCTCTACCTTTTCTCTTATCTTAGCAGGGTTATAGAACTTCTGGAGAAGTAATGCCTGAATGATACCTACGGCGTAGCTTATCGACCAGTAAAGGCCAACACCGGCAGGAACGCTGAAGGCGATCATAAGAGAGATAACTGGCATAGAATAAATCATAAACTTCATACCCATACCGCCAGCGTCTGCAGTCTCAGGGTTGTTTATTCTGTTGAAGTGCTGTGAAATAAGCGTCTGTGCAACTGAGAATATGAAGGACAACACGGGGATGATGAGCAGAGGCTCAAACTTCCACTGGGGTGTCTGACCTAAGTCAAGTCCGAAGAAGTTCATATTCTTTTCAAGGTTTGTCATCTGCTGCTTTACGCTGTCAGATATCATAGAGCTCTCTTCAAAGCTCTTGGGATACTTCTTGTAGGTCTGGAGTGCAAAAAGCTCCTTCTGAAGATTTGAATACTTTGTCTTTACCTGCTTTAAACGGTTGATGGTTTCAGCAGAGAGTCTTGATTTGTCACCTGTAATATCGGCAAACTGTTCTTCTGAGAATTCACCGTATTTTATGCGCTCATCCTTTGTAATGTCTGTAGGATCCTTTGCAGAATAATCTGCCTTGAAGCCTTCATCATCCTTGAACTTGTGTTCTGTTTTAGCTAAGCTATCGGTTTCTGAAATGAAAATCTGATCCTTTGTAGAGGATTCTCTGTATAAATCTATCAGCTTTCTGTCCTCTTCGTTATATTCGTTGAGGAAGACGCTGGCGTATTCTGTTTGAATAGCGACAGAAACAGTAGAGTTTATCTGATCTGACGGAATATGCTCCATGTGTGTCATGGGCTTATAAACAACGTCGATCATACCGAAGAGGATAAGCATTGTGAGGACTAAGGGACCGCAACCGCCTGTGGGGTTGTAGCCTTCTGCCTGAAGCTTCTGCATCTCTTCTGCCTGCTTTTCTCTGTTATCTCTGTATTTTCTCTGAATCTCCTTTACTCTGGGAGCAAATAACTGAGAGTATGCCATATTCTTCTGCTGTTTAAGTGTCAGCGGAAGTGTGGCAAGCTTTAAAATGATTGTGAAAATTAAAATTGCCCAACCGAAATTCTGTAAAAGCAGATAAATGGGCCACATGATATAGCCTAAGGGCGTACCGATAAGTGTGTATAAGAAATCTATGACGAATCACCTTCCGTATTTTGCGGGACTGCCTACACCTGCAGTCATTTTTTCTTGAAAAAATAAAATTCCTCTGGTACGTAGTCATAGCCACCCGGCGAAAATGGGTTGCATCGAATAATTCTCCGTATAGTCAAATAACCGCCTTTCACCGCACCAAAGCGCATAATTGCTGTCATAGCATATTGTGAGCAGCTTGGTGTAAACCGGCAACAACGCGGTAACCACTTTGATAGTGTAAGTCTGTAAATTTTTACGAAAAATAACAGTACATATTTCATTTTATTTTTGTTCGTTCTTTTTTCCGTACTTGCCTATTATGAGTTTATTCATAAGTGAGTACAGCTTGTCCGTTTTTAATTCTGTGGTCTTTGCTCTCGCCACAAAAATAAAGTCGTATCTTTTTGTGCTTTGTTCTCTTAGGCGAGGTTCAATAAGGCGGAACGCTTCACGGATAACCCGTCTTGCACGATTACGTTTAACTGCATTGCCGATCTTTTTGCCGGTGACAATGCCTATGCGGTTTACCCGCCTTTTATTTTCCCTCACGTAGCATATGAATGCATAGCTGACGATGGATTCGCCCTTGTTGAAAAGAAAGCGGAATTCCTTGTCCTTCTTTATGCAGACATATTTTTTTCTGAAATCACCCACTACGATATATTAGTAGCTTAAGTGCTTTCTGCCCTTTGCACGTCTTCTTGCGAGAACCTTACGACCGTTTCTTGTGGACATTCTTTTTCTGAAGCCGTGTTCTTTCTGTCTCTGCAGCTTCTTGGGCTGGTAAGTTCTTTTCATTGTGTTTTCCTCCTGTTATAGTATTACGGTTGTCATCAACCGTAAGGCGTCAATTTACGCCTATGCAATTTAATATTATACCTTAAAACGCAGATTATGTCAAGACTAAAAGAGAAAAAAGATTGAAAAGTTTTAATATCAATCTGACGGCCTTTGTTATGAAAAATATACAATAATGGTCTATACGTGGTTTATAAGGGCGGTAGCTATATCGAGATAAAGCGCAAAGCACAGCCACAGTATATACGGGATATTAAGAAATCCCGCTGTTTTCCTCAGCTTCAGGAAAAGATATATCATAAATCCCACGGCGGCTATCATAAGAGCTATTATGAGTGCGCCCGTCCATAACATTTGAAGCTTGAAGAAAATTATACTCCAGCTGAAATTCAGCGCAAGCTGTATAAAATAAACGGTAAGCGCCGTTTTTATTTCGCTTTTCTCACCATCCGACTGACAGACGAGATAAGCGGAAATTCCCATCAGAGCGTAGAGTATTATCCAGGCGACTATAAAAACGGGAGCAGGCGGTTGAAGCGGTGGTGCAGTATAGATTTTAAAAAAATCGGAAAAGCTACCCGTCAGCAAAGCGGACAACACTCCCACAAGCTCGGTACCTACTACAAAAAGCAGAAATTTTGATAAGGAAAACTGTTTCATACCTTCACCTTCATTATATATAGTGTATATGGATTATTCTATGCGGCGTTTTTTCAGATTATTCCCTTATTGATTTTGCCGTCTATATGTGATAAAATAATTAGAGAATAAATAAAGGAATGAACTGTATGGCAGGTATATTTAATAAAAATACCACGGAATTCTTAAAAGGAATCCGTGATAACAATAATAAGGAATGGTTTGAAGAGCATAAGCAGGAGTATCTCACGGACGTATACGAACCTCTGTGCCTTCTTGCAAAGGAGATGGGGGAGCAGTTTTCCGATATTCCTACGGTGGTATATAAGGCGTCAAGAATATATCAGGATGCAAACTACCCACCCTATCAGCATTATCGTAATACTATGTGGATATATATTCTGCATAACGCTATGATGTGGAATCAGACTCCGATGGTATATATGGAGCTGTCCGCCGACGGAATAGTATTCGGCTTTAAGATAAGCAAGCCCCAGAGTTACGTTATGGAGAATTTCAGAAGGGAGCTTACCACAAACAAGGATTTCTTTCTTGACATACTGAAGCCGCTTAAAGAAAAATACGATATAAAAATAGCGGGCGAGGAGTATAAAAGAAAAAAGCCCTGCGAGGACGAGGAGCTTATAGAGTTTATAAGCAAAAAAACGCTCTATATCTATTTTACCATACCTTCGGGCAGGGAAATGTATTCGGCAAAGCTTACCGAAAGGCTTAAAGAAGCGGCAATCGATTTCTTTTCGCTGGCGGATTATTTTATGCCCTTCCTTATAAAACAGCTGCCTGCCGAGGTGGAAATAGCAGAAGAAAACGAGCAGAAGGCTCAGAAGCTGAAAACCGACTCTTCTCCGATAGCAGAAAAGTACGGCGGCTTTATGTGGTGATAATATGAAGATATACGCACCTGATTATTACAGCAGATTTTCCTGCATTGCCGATAAGTGTAAGCATAGCTGTTGTGTCGGCTGGGAAATCGATATTGATGACCTCTCGATGGAGAGATATAGATCGATAAAGGATATTTACGATAATATAGTCACCGATGAAAACGGGGTGCACAGCTTTAAGCTGTGCGAGGGAGAACGCTGTCCTTTTCTTGATGAAAAGGGACTGTGCCGCCTTATTCTATCATATGGCGAGGATATATTATGCGATATATGTGCAGACCATCCCCGTTACAGAAATTTTTACAGCGACAGAACGGAAATCGGTCTGGGACTTTGTTGTGAGGCGGTGGCAGAGCTGATTGCAGGGAATGAGCAGAAGGTGAAAATGGTTCTTCTTTCTGATGACGGATGCGAGGATATTCCCGATGATTGCGAAACAGACCTGATTGAAGCAAAGAGGCTGATTACAGAGGCTATGCAGAACAGAGAGATTCCCTATTCCGACAGGGAAAAGGCTGTTCTGCCGTCTTTAAAGGCTTATAGCAGAAAGGAAATCTACGATATTCTCTATCCTCTGGAAAGACTGTCGACCGAATGGGACGATATGCTTTCAGCTCTTCTTACAGAGGGTGAAGCGGATATTCACGATTATGACGTAGTAAAGGAACAGCTGGCGGTATATTTTATTTTCCGCCATCTTAACAGCGAATGCTATGATTTGGATGAAGCCGTTTATTTCTCCTTGTTTTCGGTGCGGGCGATAATGTGTATAGCAAGAGCGTATTACGGAGAAAATCCCACCATATCGGAAATATCCGATATAGCGAGAATGTATTCAGCGGAGATTGAGTATTCGGATTGTAATATAGAGGAGATTATAGAAAAAATATCTGTGGGGTGAGCCTGCTGAAATCTGATTGAAAAATAAGGGACTGTAAAGCTTTGGTCTTTACAGTCCCGTTTCCTTATGGATAATAAATATAGTTCGGATCAGGAAAAAAAACAGTCTGATTTCTTTTTATTTCGATTTTCCAAACGCCGTTTCCCAGTCGAATTCTCTTGGGAATTTAAGCACGCCGTCAATCTCTGTAAGCGGAACGATATGTACAGAATATATATCCTTCGTAAATCCCAGGCAGTTTCGTCTGATTACCGCCATTTTTATTTCTCCGTCAAGCTCTACTGCAACAGCGGAGCTATAGATACATCTTATTGTTCCGAAAGAAGTGTATGGAAGGACGGGTGTATTATAAAGCGTTGACGTCATCCCCGGCGTTCTGCCCTTCACATAAAAACCATCATCCTCAAACTTAAAAGCATCAAATTTAGTAAGAAAATCTTCGTAGGTGGTTATGTCGCTGAAAACATCCTTCTGTATTTCGTACAGCTCCTCCATTGAGGAGAAAAGCTGGGGCGGTTTTTTCGATAAAAACCAATCTTCTCTGTTTTCAAACGGAACTCCCGCAAAAATAAGTTCATTGCCTATCTCACCAGAAGCATTATAAAGCTGAATTTCTAAATCGCCTATGGTTTTACCAATATAGCTTACTCTTTCCTGTATGCTTTCGTCACTTATCAGCTTATCATCGAATACACGCTTATATATAAGCTGTATTTCGTCTTCGGTAATTTCTCTCCATTCCTGACCGTAATACAGCTCAAAGGTGGCTATAGCGCCATCGTTGTTGCGGTCGGTCTGTGTTATGTCGTCAGTAAGCTTAACCGGCTCGGGATATGAGGAAGTTTCCGGTGCAGATGATGTTTGCGGAAGCGGACGTATAGTCTGTGGGTCCGATTCGATTTCGGAGGATTCGTCCTGTGAGTCTTCAGAAATACTTACATCCGATGTTGTTGTGCTGTTATCAGAGGAATTAATATCTGAGGTCAATTCCTGCTGACAGCCGCAGAGAAGTGAAAAAGTAAGAATAATTGCAGAAAACAGGCTGAGTGTGTTTTTGATTTTCATAGTGAACCTTCCTTACTGAATGGTAAATGGCTGTGAATTTCTGTTAAAATAATGAATAGCAACTACATCGGTTAATTCCATGTGATGAGCTCCTGTAGTAGTATAGGTTATGCAAAGTTTATATTTTAAACCCTTTGCATGGGCAAACGTTGTTCCACTCGGGTCGAAAACGGTGTATTTGTTTTTAAGGTCGGTCTGCGAATCATCTTTTCCCGTAACAACCATATAATGAGTGTTGCCATACGAATTTGTGAAGGTTATTATTGCCCCGTAGCTTCCATTGTGCTCCAGAATGTAATCCAGTGCCGTTTCCAGATCCACTGAGTTATATAACCCCAGGTAATAGCAATGGGAATAAAGGGTGTTACTATTAACTGTAAAACGACTTATCAGATTCGTTCTGTAAATGTAGCAGGGACTGTTGTTTGGAAGGGGGTTTTCGGAATAATTTGTCATAGACGTACCGTCAATGCCTGAATTAGCCATCATTACGGTAAACGGATCGGCGTACAGATTTCCTGTAAATCCTGTCCTGAAATCCTTACCCGGAATGGTTGCATTGACGTTTCTCAAAGCCATTGCATAGCTTGCTATAGCGCAACCGACCGACATATGGTCGGGATCATTCATATCATTGACAGTAATAAATGGTTTACCATCGGCAGATGTAAGCTCGTCTAAAAATTGGGTGTTCCATGTTTCTAAGCTTCCAATCTTACCCTTTTTCTGACTATAGAAGGTATAAGTACCTGTATAATTTACATTCAGATAATATTCTGTATTAGGGTATACTGCCGCTGAAACAGGAGTAACGGAAATATAAAATTCTCTGTAACCATATGTATTTACGTATCTTATATATCTGCATTTTCCCGTAGCGGAAAGGCTTGTTGTTTCAAAGATGGGCTCATCGTTTTCGACTGTATATAGCTTTATTATGTATGTATTTATGCTACTGGAGGGTGAACTTAATGTTATATCTAATGTCCCGTTGGCGTAATGTGAATTAAACATTGTGGGGTTATTTAAGCCGGTATCTATGAAAAAATAATCTGTATCATTGATATTGCTCGGAGTTCCCACCATAGTTCTTCCCGGATAAATAGTATCGGCTTGCGAATAATTGTTATTATTTTCGATCTCGTACATAAAGCTTTGGTTAGAACGCTGTAAGCTGGAATATGAGTTTATCAGGAGATACGAAAAGTCGATGTAGACTACATTGCAGGTTTCAAATATAATTCCCATTTCACCTGCGTAAATGTTACCGCTCATAGTAAGACGGAACTGATAATACTTATCAAACTGAAGTGAAGCTATGGATAATTCGGAGTCCTGGGACGTCATATCGAATACGGTAGCATTTTCATCGGTTAATGAGAAGCTGAAGTCGGAGCTTTCGTCTTTGGATGAAAGAATGACTTCAGCCCTGAGCTGAGATTTATCCACCTCGTACTCGCATTCGTAGCAGTCTGTTTCGGAAAAGTGAATACTACCTTCGTCAAATACCAGTTCAGCATTTAATGGAAAAGCTTCGTCATCGTTAATTACGGAAACGTATTTTATAGTCAAATCTGAATTATCCGGAATTTCTGTGACGGCAAAGACGGGAGTTGCCAGCGTTATAACAGACGCCAGGCAGACGATTGTTGCTAAAATTTTTTTCATAAAAACTTCCTTTCTCGACGTAGTCGAATTTTTACAGAAGACAAGGATACAGGCAGATAACCTGTAAATCGTGCCATCTGTAATAAACAATGAAAAAAGAAGCTGTTTTGTTAGATGAAAATTAAAAAATTTTTTTAAATCGTGATTGTGCCTAAAACAATGGACAAAAACTTGTGCAATTTCACGTTGAAATCAACTTTATATTGCGAAAATTTATCTTGATAACTACAAAATTGTAGTAAAGCTTTAGCAATTGTGCGCTGTATAGACTTGCTTTAAGTCAGATAAGGCACCGTAATAAATCTTACAGTGCCTTATTTCTTTATTCCTTCACAACCGCATCCTTATATGCTACGCAGTTTCCGCCGGATTTTTTTGCCGTGTAAAGACTCTTCATAGCCTTTTCATATACCGTATCAAAATCGTCGCGAAGACCGTTTTTTGCAACGCCTACCGAAACCGTAAGAGCGTGGAAAAGCTTGTTTTCCGCAAAGGTTATGTCCATTGTCCTTACCGTGCTTCTTATATCCTCGGCGTGGCTGATTATCTCCTTTTCAGAATCTGCATAGGTGCAGACCATAATCTTGTCGCTGTCTATGTGGCAGATTATATCGGTGTAGGGCTTTGATACTATCTTTATTGCATTTGCAATCTGTATAAGCGCCTTGTCAGCCTTTTGTGTTCCGTGGTATCTGTTATATTCCTTGAAATGATCTATATCAATTACAAAAACGGCAATATTCTGTCCCTTGCTTATCATTTCGTTGGTGTATTCCGCACCGTAACTGCGGTTGTAGAGTCCTGTACGCTTGTCGATGATGGCGTTAAGCTTTATTATCTGCTGATCCTCCTTTATCTGCTTTGAATTTATTATTCTTGTGCAGAAAAGTGAATAGTTCGCCACCGACAGGAAAAATCCGAGTGCGCCTATGCACAGGGTAATCAGATAGTAATAGAAATACACGTCGTTTGCACAGCAAAGAATCGTGTAGAACAGCGGAACGGACAGCATCATTATCGATGACGCTCCGTAGTTCATGATCGGGACTGTGCAAAGTACCATTATCGTTACGACTGTAAGGGCAAGCCCTTCTGCAGATTTTACACAGTCTATAACTCTTATAAAATATGAGAGGATGAAAAGTCCCCAGAATATGTAATGATAGAAGGCGGGGTAGTTTTTGCCGAAGTAAAAGGCAAAGCCGATTCCACAGCCTGCAGTCACCACCATAAGGCATATACCCGCAATTTCAAGGGGTGACAAGGGTCTGAATAAGCCGCTGATTATTGCTGAAGCGATGGTGAAAATTATCGCAAGCACCGAGAACAGCGGAATCATACGGCAGTTGTATCTTGAAACGCAGGCGGAAAGTATCTGCTTACCGCTTGCCGTACCTATCTTCTGAGTCTTGAAGCGTGAAACCGTAGATATGGGTATTCTGTTTTTCAGTTCGCTTACGGATGCCTCTAAAAGCTGGGCAGGTTTCATTCTATCATCTCTTTTCTTTATTTTTTCTTGTGCTTTTTCTTTTTGGTTTTTCCCGACGGCTTTTTGAGCTCGTCCTCATAATAGGAATAATCGAGGAAAATATAGCTCCTTTTCTTTATATTGCGTATGCTGTATATAACGAAAAAGGCAAGTGCAATAAGCACAAAGCCACAGTAGGTGAGAGTGCTTTCAATATTGCTTTTTTCGGGGAAGGCGAACACCTTTGACAGATTTGACGCCGTTTCGGTAATAAAAAGCGTTATCGCACTACTGATTATATATACGATAATTTCTTTTCGGATTCCTTCTGTAAGCATCGGCATTCTCATTTTCATTATAATGCTGTATATAAGAATACCGAGATATAAAGCCGCACAGACCGAGCCGACGGCTATTATGATAGTTATTCTGTCTGCTGATAATTCCTGCTTTACTTCTTCGGAAAGCGCCATATATACCGTTGTGCAGTTCATAATTATGCCTGCAACCGACAGCACGCTTAGTATAATCGGGTAAACCCGTATAAGAAATTTCAGCCAACCGACAGGAAGGGGAGACATACTGAGCTTCTGTCTCCCGAAATTTATAAGCTGTTCTTTTTCGTTCATTGCTTCTTCCTTCAGACTACGTTGCAGTCGGGTAACTTTTTAAGACATTTCTGCGGGCAGGCGTCTACGCAGGTGCCGCAGGAGGTACATTTGTTGTAGTCTATGACTGCACGGTTTTCCGATACTGTGATAGCGCCCTCGGGACACTTCTTTTCACATATCCTACAGCCGATACAGCCGTTTTTGCAGGCTTGTCTTGTGACCTTACCTGTATCCTTTGAGTTACACTGGAGCAGTACCTTTTCCGTTTCACGACGAAGGGAAATCATTCTGTTGGGACAAGCGGCAATACACTTTCCGCAGGCGGTACACTTTGCAGGTGTGACCTTTGCAACGCCGTTTACTATATTTATAGCTCCGAAATCACATACCGCCACACAGTCGCCAAGACCGGCACAGCCGTAGATACACTTGCCCTTGCCGTTGTAGAATTTTTCCACCGCCGCACAGGATTGGGTACCGATATATTCGTATTTGTCCTCTGTGGCATTGCAGTTGCCGTTACAATGAACGTAGGCAATCTCACGGACAAAATCCCCGGTTTCCTCTCCGAGTATCTCACTTATTTTTTTAAGGCAGTCTGCACCGCCGGGCTTACATAAATTCTTGGGAGCGTTACCGCTTGCCACTGCATTGGCATAACCCTCACAGCCTGAATATCCGCATCCGCCACAGTTTGCACCGGGCAGAGCGTCAAGTATCTGCGAGGCGGTTTCGTCAGCCTCCACGTGAAGGAATCTGGAGGCTATTACCAGCAGTATTCCCGCAACAGCGCCAAAGCCCAAGAATATGGCGATAGGTATAATGTATTCGTTCATAAATATCATCCTTTCTTTAAGGCTCAGACACCGAATATGCCGTCAATGACACCGCCGAAGCCGATAAAGGCAAGAGAAACGATGGATGCCGCCATAAGGGTGATGGGTGCGCCACGGAGCGCCTTCGGAATATCGCAGGTTTCCAGTCTTGAGCGGACGCCTGAGAATATTATCATAGCTATCATAAAGCCAAGACCTGCACCAAAGGAGTTTACTACCGATTCTAAAAGATCGTATTCCTTGGAGAGGTTCAGGAGAGTTACACCGAGTACCGCACAGTTTGTGGTGATAAGGGGGAGATATACGCCGAGGGATTTGTATAAGGGTGGCATATACTTCTTCATTACCATTTCAACCAGCTGTACGAACAGAGCAATTACTAAAATAAATGCGATGGTGTTCATATATTCGATATGAAGCGGAACTAAAATTCCGTAGTATATCGGCCAGGTAGCAAGGGTAGCACAGACCATTACGAAGGTAACGGCGGCACCCATACCGATAGAGCTGTTGAGCTTTTTGGATACGCCTAAGAAGGGGCAGATGCCGAGGAACTTTGAAAGCACGAAGTTTTCCGTCAGTATGCCTGTAAGAAGGATTATCATAAGGCTTTTAGCTATTTCCATTATGTATTTCCTCCTTCCTTCTTGTCAGCAGAGGGAGTTACGGAGCAGGCTCCGTGACAGCTTTCTGCATTGGGGCAGTTGTGACAGCCGATTTCTCTGGGCTTGAGATTCATAAGTCTGTTTACTACTGCGATTACAACGCCCAGCACGAAGAAGCCGCCTGCAGGGAGAATGAATATAGTCATAGACTCTAAAAAGTCGGGAGCGAGCTGAATGCCGAACCACTGACCTGAGCCTAAGATCTCTCTTACAGAGCCGACAAGGAGCAGGGAGAGGGTAAAGCCAAGTCCCATACCAAGTCCATCGAGAATGGAGGGGAGCACCTTATTTTTAGATGCAAACATTTCCGCTCTGCCGAGGATTATACAGTTAACCGTGATAAGGCTTAAGAACATACCGAGACTGTCATATATCTCGGGTGCGGCAGACTGAAGCACAAGGCTTATAAAGGTTACGAAGCCTGCAATGATAACGATGTAGGAGGGAAGTCTTACAGAGTCGGGGATAACCTTTTTAAGCAGGGATATAACAATATTTGAGCATACCAGTACAAAGGTGGTGGAAAGTCCCATACCAAGGGCGTTTGACGCCATTGTGGTGATTGCAAGAGTGGGACACATACCAAGGAGAGTTACCATATTGGGGTTTTCCTTGATAATACCTTTGGTAAATTCCTTCATATAACTCATTTACTGCACCTCCTTTACCGTCTTGTCAGCGGCAATAGCAAGATTTACCGCCTTTGCGAGTCCCTTTGAGGAATAGGTGGCGCTGGTTATTGCTTGCACCTCGTTATCCGCAGAGGGAGGATTCTTGGTTATCGTAATATCGGAATCAGCACCGATAAATTTATCGAGGAATGCCTTGTCGTTTATCTTTGTGCCAAGACCTGGAGTTTCCTGAAGGGCAACTATTGAGATACCCTTTACAGTGCCCTTTTCGTCGATTCCGACAACCACGTCTATACCGTCGTCGGCATAGCCGCTTACAACTACCTCGTAGAGATAGATGCCGCTTTCCTTGTTTTTAACGATCTTTGTTATTTCTTCGTATTCTTCCTTGTCAAGACCAACGGACGCTCTGTCGGTAATAAGCTCATAATCAGAGCCGCCGTCTACTGCCGTGCAGGAAGCCTTCAGCTTATCGGTGATGATACCCGAGGTATCAACGTAGGTAAGATTGTAGGTAACTATCAGCAATGCACATACAAGCGTGCAGATAGCGGATAATACTATTACGGGTTTTATCTTTGAAATCATTTCTTACCTCCGTTCTGCTTTACCGCACCAAAGGCCTTGGGTACCGTAAAGCGGTCGATGAGGGGAGAGAGGATATTCATCAGCAGTATCGAATAGGATACGCCTTCGGGCATTGTGCCGAAGCTTCTGATAAGTAATGTTATAAGACCACAGCCGACACCGAATATGATTCTGCCGGGAGTTGTGATAGGCGTTGTTACATAGTCGGTTGCCATAAAGATAGCACCGAGTAAGAGTCCGCCTGAAAGGATAGCGGCGGTAGCCTCTGTAATATCACCCGTTGTAATAAGCGTTATTACAAACACAGTACCGATAAAGCAAAGGGGAGTTGCGGGAGAGATTATCTTTGTAACAATAAGGAAGATGCCGCCTATGATAAGTGCTATAGCGCAGGTCTCACCGATACAGCCACCGGTTGTACCGAGCAGAAGGCTTAATAAATCGGGAGCTGACTCACTTACAAGGGGAGTTGAGGTGGTGATTATCTCACCGCTCTTCTGATAATAGAAGGGCTCTGCCCAGCTTGTCATATAAGAGGTGAAGGATAGCATAAGTACGATTCTTGCGGTAATGGCGGGGTTTGCGAAGTTCTGACCAAGTCCGCCGAAGAACTGCTTTACTATAACTATTGCCACAAAGCAACCGATAACCGCCATGTAGAAGGGTAACGTTACCGGCAGGTTGAAGGCAAGAAGCATACCCGTAACTATTGCTGAAAGGTCGCTTATCGTATTTTTACGCTTTGTTATCTTTTCAAATACCCACTCGAACAATACGCAGGCGGTACAGCAGATAACAGTCATAAGGAGCGCTCTTATACCGAATATCCATATTGATGCCGCAAGAGCAGGAACAAGAGCCAGAATTACGCACAGCATAATTTTCTGGGTGGAGACCGCAGATTTTATATGTGGTGACGGCTCGATTTTAAGCTTTGACATATATTTATATCCTTTCTGTTATTCCTTTTTCATTTTCTGAAGCTGTTCACGGACGAAATTCTTCGCCAGCTGATTCTTTTCCGCTATGTTGCGCTTTGCGGGACATACGTAGGAACAAGCTCCGCAGTTTACACAAAGGTGAACCTTCAGGTCGCTCAGCTTCTTTACGTCTCCTGCGTCAAAGGCGTGTTCAAGCTCTGTGGGAAGAAGATTCATAGAGCAGGCTCTGACGCATCTGCCACATCTTATGCAGGCGGAAGGCTCGTAAACGGGTGTATCTGCAAATAAAAGCACCGCATTGTTTGTCTTTGAAATGGGATAGTCAAGGTCGAAAGCACAGGAACCCATCATAGGACCGCCTAAAATTATTCTGTCAGGCTCTTTTTTAAGGTCTGCGAAGGAAACTATTTCCGAAAGAGAAGCACCTACGGCTACCATTACGTTCTGAGGCTTTCCTACTATGTTTCCGTCAATCGTGATACGGCGGCGTACAAGGGGCATACCCGTCTTTATATACTCGGAAATGAATGCAACAGTTGAGGAGTTAAGCACTATGCATCCGCTGGAGATAGGGAGCATACCTTCCTTTACTACTCTCTTTGTGGTGCTGTAGATAAGAGTCTTTTCTGCACCCTGAGGATAGCTTGATTTAAGTCCCATTACCGTGATTTCGGGAATATCCCTGCACAGCTTTGTCATCTTTTCTATAGCCTTCGGTTTATTCTTTTCGATACCGATTATACATTTAGGGATGGCAAGCCATTTCATTATGAGCTTTATACCGTCGAGAACCTTTTCTCCGTCCTCCATAAAGCAACGATAGTCGGAGGTGATATAAGGCTCACATTCCGCACCGTTTATGATAAGCGTATCAGGCTGTTTTTCCTTGGGATCAAAGCCAAGCTTCATTGAGGTAGGGAAGCCTGCACCACCAAGACCGATAGAACCGCTTTCACGGACAGCCTTTAAGAAATCCTCACGGCTATCGATGACGGGAGGCTTTATATTCTCGCTTACTTCTCCCAGTCCGTCGCTTTCTATAACTATGGATTTTAAGTATTTGCCCGATATATGAAGTACGTCCGTGATGGCGGTAACAGTACCCGAAATACTGCTGTGTACGGGTGCTGACATAACAGCCTCACTGCTTGCTATAACGTCGCCTATCTTTACCTTGTCGCCTATTTTTACGGCAGGAGCGCAGGGAGCACCAAGGTGCTGTGCCATGCTTATCGTTACCTTGGCGGGTAAGGGTAGCTCTATAGTTTCGTTTTCAGCGGAATGCTTGTGGTGTGGCAGATGTATCTGATGTACGAACATCCTCTTATCCTCCTTTGATTTATTAAACAGAAAAGGACTTTATCCTTCGGTTACGCAGAAGATTAAAGTCCTTTGTTAATTTTTTGCCAATCCGTAGCGGTAAAATCGGATGAGTTTTTGCAGGAAAAAATTTCGTCCAGCTGTGAGTCTTGTTTTAAAAGCTCCTCAAGAATCAGGTTTATTTTTTCTGCGGTCTTGTCCATAATAGCTTTTGCACCGCCTTTCCGAATTAATATATTCTATTTTAACATATTTTATTATTTTCGGCAAGTGTTTTTTGTGATTTTTTTCATAATTTATTGCATTTTTACCGATTATAAGCCGTTGACTTGAAAAATTTACGTTTTCGTGCTATCATTATAGACAGATTTTACGGAGGAAAACCAATATGATATATACAGTAACCTTTAATCCGGCTGTAGATTACGTGGTGCATACCGATAATATAACGCCGGGCAGAGTAAATAAATACAGCGACGAGAAGATATATTTCGGCGGCAAGGGTATAAACGTATCCCTTGTACTGAAGGAGCTTGATATAAGCTCTGTGGCTCTTGGCTTCGTTGCAGGCTTCACAGGTGACGCTATCGAAAAGGGCGTTTCGGCTTCAGGAATAGCAACTGATTTTGTAAGACTGGAAAAGGGCTTTTCCCGTATCAACTTCAAGATAAAGTCGGATGAAGAAACCGAGCTTAACGGACTCGGTCCCGAAATCACCTCCGACGCTCTCCATTGCCTTTTTGAAAAGCTTGATAAACTTAGCAGGGGCGATATTTTAGTGCTGGCGGGAAGCATCCCGAAGAGTATGCCTGACGATATTTACGAAAAGATACTGGAAAGGCTCTGTGAAAGGGAAATAAGAGCTGTGGTAGACGCTACGGGAAACCTTCTGCTGAACGTTCTGAGATATAAGCCTTATCTAATAAAGCCGAATAATTTTGAGCTTGAAGAGATGTTCAGCACGGAGCTTTGTAGTAACGATGATATTATATTATATGCAAGAAGGCTGCGGGATATGGGTGCGCAGAACGTGCTTGTGTCTATGGCTGAAAAGGGCGCAATTCTCGTGGATGAAAATAATGAAGTGCATATCTATCCCGTATGTAAGGGAGAGGTTAAAAATTCCGTCGGCGCAGGAGATTCTATGCTGGCAGGCTTTTTAGCGGGTATGATAAAGGAAAATGATTATAACTACGCCTTAAAGCTTGGTACAGCCGCAGGCGGTGCGACCGCCTTTTCCGATGGACTTTGCACCAAAGAAAAAATAGAAGAATGCTTAAAGCAGTTATAAAAATATCAGGGAAACGCCGAAATGCGCTTCCCTGATTTTATTTTATCTTATTTCATACGCAAGACCGTTTTCGGTTGCAAAGCTATGAGCGGCTGAATTTTCCTTGCATACGATTATCGGTATTTTTTTGGCAAGTTCTATGTTGCCGAAGACGTTGGGCTGGATACGTGTAACGTTTTCGGGGATTACTATTTCTTTAAGTGAGGAGCAGTTTTCAAATGCCCAGTTATAAATTTCGGTTACAGAATCGGGAATATACACGTTTTTAAGACCAGTACAGCCTGTAAAGGTGTATTCTCTTATAAGAGTTACCTTTTCCGGCAGGGTAATCTCAGTCAGAGAGGTACAGTTGCCAAAGGCGTATTTCCCGATGCTTTCGACGCTTTCGGGGATTTTTATCTCTGTCAGTCTGTTACACTGTGAAAAGGCGCTGGAGCCTATTTCCTCGATACTGTCGGGGAGAGTAACGGATTTAAGATTAAGACATCTGTAAAAAGCACTGTCGGGAATCTTATCAATACCATCGGGGATAGTAACGCTTTCCAGCTTTACGCATTCCGAAAATGCCTGTGCTCCTATGCTTGTGACGCTGGGTTTGATATCGATACTTTTCAGCGCCAGACATTGTTCAAAGGCTCTGTCGCCTATTTCCGTTATATTACCCTTGAAATTTACTTCTGTGAGAGTGGAGCAGTTCATGAAAACACTTGATTCCAGCTTTGTTATTTTTTGAGGTATGGAGATACTTCTCAGCGAGGTGCAGTAGGCAAAGACGCCCTTTCCTATACTTTGTACGCTATCGGGGAGTGTAACTGATTCTAAAGCTCTGCATTGCCAGAAGGCACCTTCTTCGATAAATGCGACAGAGTCAGGTACTTCAACCTGCTTTAACGATATGCAGCTTGCAAAGGCAGACTCCCCTATTCTTGTAAGAGTGTCGGGTAGCTCTATGCTCTTAAGCACAGTACAACCTGCAAAGGTGTTACCACCGATAAATTCAAGCCCACGGGGGAGCTTTACCGACTCAAGAGAGGTACAGTTTCCGAATCCGCCGTTCAGAACGATTACGCTGTCGGGGATGCTGATATTTTCAAGAGAACTGCAATCGTAAAATGTGTGATGAATTTCCAGCAGTCCTTCGGGCAGCTCTATCTCCTTAAGAGAGGTACAGCCTGAAAAGGCACTGCTACGGAGATATTTCAGGTTTTCGGGGAGCTTTATCGTTTCTAAAGATTCGCAATCAGTAAAGGTGGAGGTACATATCTCGTTAAGTCCTGAAGGGAGAATAACCGTTTCCAGCTTTATGCAATGTTTATAGGCACGTTCGCCGACTCTGGTCACCGTTTCGGGAACTCTGATATTGACAAGAGAGAGACAATCCTCAAATGCGGCTTCTCCGATGGTTTTGAGCCCTGACGGAAGGGTTATGCCGGAAAGCTCCCAGCAGTCCTCAAAGATGCGTGGAGCAAGCTCTTCTATGCCCTCAGGGAGAGTGACGGATTTAAGGCTTACATCCGTCGAAAAGGCGGCTTCTCCGATATTTTTTACACTATCCGGTATATTTATTTCTTTAAGGTTTGCGCAGTGACCAAAGGCATTTTTGCCTATAGCTGTGATTTTATCGTGGAGCTTTACTTCCTTTAAGCCGCTTTTATAGAAGGTGCTGTTCTTTATTTCTGTTACGTTTTCAGGTATAGTAAAACTCTTAAGAGACCAGCATTCTGAAAATGCGCTTTCTCCTATGTTATTTATCCTGCCGTTAAAATACACGTTTGTGAGATTTTCGCATTTAAAAAAGCAATGGTCGGGTATTTCTGTTATGGCTTCGGGTAGCGTGATAGTTTTTATATCTGTACACCCGGAGAATGCATATTCGCATAAACCGATTACCTTTCTGCCGTAAAGGGTTTCGGGTATGACTACGTTTTCGGCAAAGCCTTTATATCCTAAGATATAGACCTCTTCCTTGTTGTGGTCAGGTGTGAAGAAGCTGAAGTAGGGCGTTTCCTTTTCGTCAAATTCATATCCGGGGGTACTCTCAGCTTCGCCCGATTGAGTGACGGAGGGAGGGGAGAAAAGCTTCGTGTTTGTTAACACCGTAGCTGATACCGTACCGATTCCGACAGCTACCGCAATTGCGGCGGCAACGGGAAGGAATGCCGTAAATTTTTTCTTTTCCTTCACCTGCTCATTTTTGTCAGCAGGATCTGATATTATTATAAGCTCATCCGAGTTGGTGTACCGATCAAAGCCTTTCCGGAGAGACTTTACGGTATCGCTTATATGTCTGTCATCTATGCCGTTTATTATATTTTTCCATTTGTTATCCTGTACGTTCATTAAATATCCTCCTTTCAGACATCAATGCCGTTTTCCTTCAAATACGTGCGCAGAGCCGTTCTTGTCCTCAGTAGCTGGGAGCGTACCGTGGCGTGCTCTAATCCAAAGCATTTTGCGATAGTCTTTGTGGGCATATTGAAATAATATCTTGCTACAAAAATATCACGGTTCCGCTTTTTCTGACTGTCAAGAAAGCTGTTTAAAAGAGCGGATATGCTTCTGTCATCCACGATTTTTTCAAGCTCTTTTCCGCATAGCACGTCTTCAAGCTCATCGTAAATATAATCCGTTTTGTATTTTCCGAGCTTCTGTGACAGGGTAAGGGCGGTGTTGCGTACTACTTTTACAAGAAAGGCGCTGAAGGATTCGGGTTTTGTAGGTGGAATGCTGTTCCATACTTTAAGATAGGAGCTGTTTATACATTCTTCACAGTCTTCTTCATTTTTAAGTATTTCGTAGGAGATCTTCCTGCACAGCCTTCCGTATTTTTCTTCTGTTTGCTTTACAGCACTTTCGTCGCGATCAAAATACAGCTGTATAAGTTTTTCGTCCTTCATGCTTTTCCTCCCCCTTTCACCCTATCAGACTAAAGAAAACGTCGTTTTGTTCTGTTTTTTAGGAAAATTTTTTCACAGTGGCAAATGCATTTTGCTCTTTTGAGAATATTTATGATAAAGTAAATGAAAAAGAGAACTGCACCACGGCAGTTCTCTTCTGTTGTATAAGGCAGACTTGCCTTCTTTATATGGCGAAAGCTCTTGTTATGAATTTGTCGTACCGCTTACAGTAACGTAAGCACCATAGTATGCAACGTTGTCCTCAATATTGTAGGTTGCTACTCTGAACTTGTAAGTAGTACCCTTTGCAAGACCAGCCTTACGATAAGTAATAGTTGCGTTTGAAGTAACTTTTGCGACTCTTACCCACTTGCCACCTGAGTACATTTCTACAATGTAGCCGTCAGCGGAAGTATTCTTTGACCAACCGAGTCTTAAAGCAGTACCTGCCTTGCCGGTAATCTTAAGATTTGAAACTGCGGAAGGGTTTGTATAAGCTGCAAGTGTGGAGGTATAGCCGCTGTAAAGGGCGGTAGAACCGCTCATCTTGTATGCTCTTACTCTGAACTTGTACTGAGTAGAAGCCTTAAGACCTGCTACACGATAAGTTGTTGTAGCGTTAGAAGTGACCTTCTTTATTCTTACCCACTTGCCATCCTTGTACTGTTCGATAATGTAGCCGTCAGCGGAGGTGTTCTTTGTCCAGTTAAGACGAAGAGCGTTGGAAGCTCTGCCGCCGATTTTAAGCCCTGTTACAACAGAAGGATTTGTACGAGCCGCAAAAGTGCTTGTATATTCGCTGTAAAGAGCCTTTGTACCATCCATCTTATACGCTCTCATTCTGAACTTATACGCTGTACCAGCTGTAAGACCTGTTACACGGTAGGTTGTAGTAGCGTTGGAAGTGATCTTCTTTATTCTTACCCACTTGCCGTCCTTGTACTGTTCAATGATGTAGCCGTCGGCGGTGTCGTTCTTTGTCCAGTTGAGACGAAGAGCGTCGGAGGCTCTGCCACCGAGCTTTAAGCCTGCAACCTTTTCAAGAGTGAGCTTTTCTACAATATTATCCTTAAAATTGTTTCCGCAGACAGAACATTCGTGATATGTGTAGCCCTGTTCTGTATATGTGGGTTTTACTACAGTTTCTATGTAGTTATGACCTGTTGCGGGGATAACTGTAACATCGGTAGTAGCTGTACAACCTTCTGTCATACAGTGTCTTGACATACTGCCGTCCTTTTCACAGGTTGCCTTTATGTCTGTGGTATATGCTTCGGAATAGTTGTGAAGTGTCTGGATCTCTGTTTCATAAAATTCACTTTCAATCACTTCATCGCCAACCGTTAAATATGAGGATATAGCAATTTTATATTTATTGCATGCAGAAAGATTGTTGATCTCATATGAACATTCGTTTGTTGTGCCAAGCTCAACATATGATTCTCCGTCCCAAAGATAGATAGTATAGCCGTCGACGTTATTATCTTTTTCCCAGTTAAGGACGAGCTTATCTGAAGTGATTTCTTCAAGCTCTATATCCGAAGGAGGATAAACTGCGTCAATAAGTCTGTAGTTATAGTTGTTTTCCTTTGCATATTGCTCCGCATAGGATCCCTTATTGCAATAAATAGTGTTGGTATAGTCAAAAGCATCCATGCCTATGCTTGTAACACTGTCAGGGATTATGATAGATGTAAGGAGTTCGCAATCGTAGAAAGCGTATTCACCTATACTTGTAACGCTGTCGGGGATTGAGATATGTACAAGGGAGTCGCAATCGTAGAAAGCGTATCCATCTATATTTGTAACACTGTCGGGAATTGTGACAGATGTAAGTGAGCTGCAACCAAGGAAAGCTTGGTCGCCAATACTTGTAACGCTATCGGGGATTACGACAGACGTAAGTGATTCACAATCTATGAAAGTATCATACTCTATTGTTGTAACACCATAGGGGATTGTGATAGATTTAAGCGACGTGCACATCATAAAAGCACCCGTTTTTATAGTTGTAACACTATCGGGAATTGTGACAGATGTAAGGGAAGAGCAACACTCAAAAGCCCAAATGCCAATACTTGTAACACCATCAGGAATTACGACAGATGTAAGAGATGTGCAATCTCTGAAAACCATACCATCAATCCCTGAAACTCTTTTGCCGTCAATCTCCGATGGGATGATAAGTTCAGTGTCATTACCCGTATAACCTGTAATTAACACCGTGTCCACCGTGTCATATCGCACAACGTACGTGAAATCTCCATATGTCTCTGCTCCTGCGGACATTATACAGAGTATCGCTGCTGTAACAAACGCGACAAAGCCAGATAAAATTTTCTTCATAGTTAACCTCCGTTTTTTGATATCAATATTATACTCCTACATCTTTTTCTTGTCAATGCGAAATTTATGATTTGCACTAAAAATTTCAGCCCCTCATAAGAGGGGCTGAAATCATGTAAATATTTACTTGTTCGTAGTACCGCTTACGCTTACGTAAGCACCATAGTATGCAACGTTGTCCTCAATATTGTAGGTTGCAACTCTGAATTTGTAGGTGGTAGCCTTCGCAAGTCCATCAATTCTGCAGGATAAAGTTTCGTTATCTGCTATTCTGGCGATACGTGTCCACTTGCCGTTCTTGTACTGCTCTATGATATATCCGTCAGCGGTGGTATTCTGCTTCCAGGCAAGTCTTATCGCCTTGTCGGATTTGCTTCTTACTCTGAGTCCCGATACGGCAGAAGGGTTTGTATAAGCTGCAAGTGTGGAGGTATAGCCGCTGTAAAGGGCAGTAGAACCGCTCATCTTGTATGCCTTTACCCTGAACTTATACTGTGTAGAAGCCGCAAGACCTGATATACGGTAGGTTGTGGTAGCATTGCCTGAGATTCTTGCTATTCTTACCCAGCTACCATTCTTATACTGTTCTACTATATAGCCGTCTGCAGAAGCGTTCTTTGTCCAGTTAAGACGAAGAGCGTTGGACGTTCTGCCGCCAAGCTTCAGGCCTGATACGTCAGAAGGATTTGTACGGACTGCCAGGGTGCTTGTATAGTCGCTGTAAAGCGCTTGTGAAACAAAGGTTTTGTAGGCTCTCATTCTGAACTTATAGACTGTACCTGCCTTAAGTCCTGTAAGCTTGTACGTAGTCGCCGCAGGGTTTGTTATCTTGGCAATTCTTACCCACTTGCTACCGTTAAACTGTTCGAGAATATAACCGTTGGCGGAGGTATTCTTTGTCCAGCTGAGGGTGAGAGAGTTACTTGTACGGACGGATATTCCGAAGCCTGATACGATTGTGGGCCCGGAGATTAACTTGTAATTTACTTTATTGTTAACAGCATATCTGTAAGCAGGCGAATCCTTGTAGCAGTTGATAACAACGCCGTCTACCATTATGTGAGTTTCCGTATCATGGTCGTAACCGTCAAAACCAAAAGCTAATTTGCCTATAGAAGTAGTGCTGCCGAGGACGGTGATCGACGTAAGTGATTCGCACTGATAGAAAGTATACTCTCCTATGCTTTTAACGTTAGCTGGAATTACAACTGATTTAAGTGAATTGCATCCGCAGAAAGCATATTCTCCTATAGTCTTAATACTATTCGGAATCGAGATCGAAGTAAGAGACCAGCAAGCATAGAACGTATTTTCGTCTATAATTGTCAATTTATCAGATAATTTGACGGATTTGAGGGACGTGCAATATCTGAAGGCGTAGTCGCCTAAGCTTGTAACACTATCAGGGATTACAATAGACGTAAGAGAGCTACAGCTGTTGAAGGCTCCGTGACCTATAGTTGTGACGCTGTCAGGAATTGTGACTGACGTAAGAGAATAGCAGTAGTAAAAAACACTTTTGCCTATAGTTGTAACGCCCTTTGGAATCTTAACCGATTTAAGAGACGTGCACCAGTAAAAGCAGTTATTATCAAGCGTTTTAACGCTGGCAGGGATTGTAACCGATACAAGCTCCTCACATTTGAAGAAGGCTCCGTTATCTATCAGCGTAACGCCGTAAGGAATTGTTACCGACGTAAGAGTGTTGCAATCGTGAAAAGCCATTTCGCCTATTACGGTAACAGCCTTTCCGTTTATCTTTGACGGAATTGTAAGATTTGTAGCACTACCGGTATAACCCGTAATCTCTACTGTGCCGTTGCTGAGTACGTTGTATTCGTAATCACCATAGGTTTCCGCACCTGCGGACACTATACAAAGTATTGCCGTTGTGATAAATACGGCTATTCCGAGTAAAAATTTCTTCATTTTTTTGCCTCCGTTATTAATTTCTATGGTAATATTATACTGCAAAAGCCATTTTCCGTCAATCTGCAAACTGCACAATTATTGCATAAATAGCATTACAAAATTATCCCCGTTATTTAAAATAACGGGGATTGAAAAGCTTTATTTACTTGTTTGTCGTACCGCTTACAGCAACGTAAGCACCGTAATACGCCATACCGTCTATAGTCTTAAAGGTCTGCACCCTGAACTTGTAGGTCGTACCCTTTGCAAGTCCTTCTACACGGTAGGTAAGAGTTTCGTTTGAAGTAAACTTTGCAATTCTTACCCATTTTCCGCTCTTGTACTGTTCGATGATATAACCGTCTGCGGTCGTGTTCTTATCCCAGCCCAGTCTTAAAGCTGTACCCGCCTTACCTGTGATAGCAAGACCTGATACCGCAGTAGGATTTGTGTAGCCGTAGATTTTTGCAATACCACTGTAAAGAGCTGTATCTCCGCTCATCTTGTACGCCTTTATTCTGAAGGCGTATTTTGTGGATGCGCCGAGACCTTCCACTCTGTAGGTGGTTGTTGCGTTACCTGCAATTCTTGCGATTCGCGTCCATTCACCGTTCTTGTACTGCTCGATGATATAGCCGTCAGCGGAGGTGTTCTTATCCCAGTTAAGACGGATAGCGTTACTTGTGTTACCGCCTATAGAGAGACCTGTAACTGCCGCAGGAAGCGTAGTCTTTGTAAGCGTATCGGAATATACGCTGTAGGTCTTATCACCATACTGTGTAGTAGCATAGGCTTTGATTCTGAAGCTGTACTTTGTGGAGGGTAAAAGGTCGGTTACCTTGTAGGAGGTGGTAGCATTATTTGTGATAGTCTTGATTTCTACCCATTTATCACCCTTATACTGCTCGATTACGTAGCCCTCTGCCGCAGAGTTCTTTGTCCAGGTAAGACGGAGCGCAACGGAGAATCTGTCCTTCAGCTTGAAGCCTGATACTGCCGAAGTTGCTGTATTCGCCTTGAAGGTGTCAGTCTTTTCGCTGTATATGGTCTCGCCGTACTTTGTAACGGAGTATGCCTTCATTCTGAATTTGTAGCCTGTCTTAGCCTTCAGACCGTCAATTCTGTAGGAGGTTACGTCGTTTCCTTCGATAATAGCCAGAGTTTCCCACTTGGTGCCGTTGAACATGTCAAGCCGATAGCCTTCGGCATAAAGGTTCTTTGTCCAGCCAAGACGTATTGCACTTGTGGAATTGCTCTTGCAGGTAAGACCGCTTACTGTGGTCATTGTTGTGGTTGCGGTAAGCGTGGGAGTATATTCGCTGTATATAACGTCGTCGTACTTTGTGATGGTGAATGCCTTGATTCTGAATTTGTGTGCGTCACCGGGAGTAAGACCTGCCGCTCTGTAGGTTACTGTGTCGCCGTCCGCTATTCTTGCAATTCTTGTCCAGGCACCGCTCTTGTACTGCTCGATGATATAGCCGTGGGCGTATTCGTTCTTTGCCCAGTTAAGACGTACTGCTGTAGCCACCTTGTTTGTGCTGGTGAAATTCTTGACGCCGGTCATCAGCGTGTTTGCAGTAAGTGTAGCTGAATAGTCACCTTCTACAGTATCGCCGTATTTTGTAACGGAATAAGCCTTTATTCTGAATTTGTTTGCCGTACCGGGAACAAGTCCTTCTACCTTAAATTCGGTGGTACTGTTGCCCTTGATGGTGGCTACCTCGTTCCAGCCGTTCTTGTAACGCTCGATTACGTAGCCGTCGGCATAAACGTTCTTTTCCCAGCTGAGGCGCACGGCGGTCGTTGATTTCGACTTGACGCCAAAGCCATCTGTACCTGTCATTTTTGTATTTACGGTGAGCGTGGGTGAATATTTGCCGTAAATGGTGGAAGTTTCATCGGCGGAAACGGCTCTGATCCTGAATTTGTACGCTGTTCCGGGGAGAAGATCGTGTGCCGTATAGTTTGTTATATTAGGGCTTGTAGCTATGGCGATCTGTACCCACTTCGTGCCGTCAAATTTCTCGATTGAGTAGCCGGTTGCATAGGGGTTCTTTGTCCAGGTGAGAGCTACCGTGTCGCTGGTTACCGCACCTGATTTGAAGCCTGTCACCTCGGGAGCGATAGAGTTTGTGTACGCCTTGATGCAGGCATTACCGATTGTGGTGTAGTAATCCTTCATATCTCTCCAGCTGTCATCGTATGAAATGAAGCTTTCGCCCTCGTTTACCACCATTTCAACCGTGGTGCCATCTTCATAGTATTCGGTGTCATACTCGTAGAATAAATATACGTAATCTGAGCTTGACAGACTTTCGGCTGTTACTACAACAGAGAAGGTATCGCCCTTCTTTACTTTAACCTCGTCGGGGAATTCCACCGTCTGATAGCCGTTAAGGTCTGATACAAGCTGAACAGACGAAGCCTTTTTTCCCGAAGAAGGATTGCCGGGCTCGGGATTTACGTATAAAGTAACTTCATATTTTGCTTTACCGTTGCCGTAGGTAAAGAAGGATGCACCTTCAATAGTTTCCCCTTTTTTTACCTTGAAGATATTTGCGGCGGAGGTTTTGGTCAGGCTGTCGGAAAGTCCGTAGAAGTTATATATAGCGCCGTCGTAGGAATAGAGATTGTCATAATAATCGTCGTCGCCCTTCATTGCATAGTCATAGGCGAAAACCTTATCTATTGACGGATCGTAGTAGGACATCCAGAAGTAGCCTTCGTCGTATACGTCTGTGCCCCAGCTGTTCTTGATGAGCCAGCCGCCGTCACCACCTGGCTTGTAGCCGTCATTTTCAAAGTATGATGCAGGAATGCTGTCATCGTATCCGACAATGGTTACACCGTGGTTTACTGACCAGCCGTCATAGCAATAGTAGTAGTATTCACCATCTATGTAGTTTGTGTATCTGCTGTAATCGTCGCCGTTTTCTTCTCTGGCATAATAGTCAACTGCCGCCGCACCGTATTTATTGATAAAGCCCTTTGTCTTGTCAATGAAATCTTCATCTTCAGCCATGACAAAATAATAGTCGGTAAGCTGTGCAGGTCTGGAATTTACGATTTCCTTCCATTCCTTTGCAGTGAATTCCTTATTGGCAATAGAAGGTACGTCGCTTGAGTTATAGGGATAGTTTTCGTTTTCCTCATAAAGACCGTACCAGTTCATCAGTAGCTGTGATGCAAAAACGTAGTTTCCGCCAGCTTCGAGATAACGCTCCGGGGGAGTGAACTGACTGTATATCCTGTCATTGCCTATCGTTGTGTTTGTCCCAAGGGGAGTAGGTGAGTAGCCTGTGTAGGCAAGCAGATTTTCTGAAAGATCCATAAAGGTGCCGTATTCCTTGTTCAAGGACGCTTCAGAAGCCGCTATGGTAGAGAACGCCCAGCAAGCACCCCAGACACCCTGGTTTTTAACCGGAGTTATATATCCGTCTTCAACAGAGTTTACGTATGAGGGATAGGTAGCGGCATAGGCTGTCATGCTGAGAAGGGAGGTTGTAACCACCGCCGAAGCCGCAACAAGTGATAAAATTTTTGCTATTTTATTTTTCAATTTCTTCAATCCTTTCTGGTTGTGATTGATTATGCACTATAATTCTACCATTTTTTTCACCTTTAGTCAATGAGAATTCCATATTTTATAAAAGATAATTTGTAGCTGAGACAGAAACCGACAATTGGTAAAGGTGATATGATCCCTTGGTTTAGTCCCGTGTTTTTTTATGTGCCTGCTCTGAAGGGATTATATCAAAAGGATAACGGGGATGATTTAATCTTCAACAAACCACGTACGGAATAATTGTGCAGTTTGAAGATTGACGAAAGCGGGAAACGGGAGTATAATTAAAGTAGTATATTTCAGGCTGAAAAGTCTTTTTATATAGGAGGAATTGAAATGAAGAAAATTATATCAGGTATCGCCGTAGCGCTGACTATGGCGGGAGCAATGGTAATGAATGCAGGTGCTGTAAATAGTACGCTTTCTACATCTGGCGTTAAAGTAATCGACTCGTCTGACAATGATGGTGGAAACACCTGCCTGAAAATTCTGACAGAAACCGTAAACGGCAGTTTATCTCTTGAGTCTACAGATATTATCAAAGCTACAATTTTCGGTGACGAAGGCGTAGACACGTCTGACTGGCAGATACTTTTAAACGCCTTTGATTCGGATTGGGGCGGCTGGAACGGTGTTATGACAGAACCGGGCATTCTCGAAGCAGAAACAACAGTTCAGTATCTTATGAATGTTATTTCCTGCACTGATATTGATAGCTTCGGTGGTTTCTTATTCCATGCTGTAGGTACGGAAGATGGAGCTAACGTAAACTATACCTTCTCTATCCTCCCCGGCTACGATGGCGTTTCCGGTGATTACAGTTATTACGAAAACAAGGACGGCACTGTAAATATTGCCTGTTATTCAGGCAATGCAACAGCCCTTGAAATACCTTCAACCCTTAACGGCAAAGAGGTTACAGGTATAGAAGAGCTTGCATTTTCAGGTTGCACAAGCCTTAAGTCAGTTGTTATACCCGATAGCATTACAATTATTTATGATAATGCCTTTCTTAACTGTACAGCGCTTGAAACACTAACCATCCCCGCAAGCATTACCGATATATTCGATACTGCTTTTGATGGCTGTGACTCACTTACTACAGTAAATTATGTAACCAACACCCGGGGACATAAATTTGCTTATGATAACGGACTTACCACCGAGTCGTATATGGTTTTCGACGAGCAGGAGGACGGCACGTTAGAGCTGATGGCCTACGGTGGAACAGACGCCTCGGTGACCATTCCTTCGCAGGTTGACGGCAAGAAGGTTACTGCAATAAACCATAGTACGTTCAAGGGGTGTACTTTCCTTCAGTCGGTTTCTATACCCGTTGGTATCACACGCATAGAAACCTACGCCTTTGAAGGCTGTACCTCTCTTAAGTCTGTAGTTATTCCCGAGGGCGTTACCGAGATAAATCATTACACCTTCCAGAACTGTTCATCCCTTGAAGAGGTTACCATTCCTGCAAGTGTGGAAACTATTTATATAGACGCATTTTTCTACTGTGACAAGCTTGACGCAGTATATTACACCCCTAATACAAGAGGACACGCTTTCGCTTTCCAGAACGGATATGCTACAACACCCTTTATACTCACGACAGAGCTTGACGACGGTACGCTTGAGCTGACAGGCTACGGAAGCAGAGAAACTGTCGTTACCCTTCCTTCCGAGCTTGATGGAAAGAAGATAACAAGCATAAGCGCCCAGGCTTTAAGCAGTTGCCAGTCCGCTACCACAGTTATCATCCCCGACAGCTTTACAAACATCGGTGATAATGCGTTCCTCTGCCGCACGAGAATCACCTCGATTACCATCCCAAAAAGCGTAACCAAGATAAGCACCACCGCCTTCGACAGCTGCAGTAGCGAGCTTGTTATCCATTGCTATAAGGATTCCACCGCTCATATCTACGCGGCAAGTAATGGAATCAGCTATGAGCTTATTGAAGAAGAGGCGGAAATCACTCCTCCCTCTCTCTCAGTCACCACTTCCGGATATAAGGCTCTTTTACAATGGACGGAAGTAAAGAAGGCGACAGCCTACGATATTTACGTAAACGAAGGCGACGGATACAGACTCTTTAAGCACGTTATACCCTCATACCGCAGAACGTCACAGGCTTACAGAGGATTTGTCACAACCACCGGAAATTCAGGTGGAAATACCGTTATTGAAGGTCTGAAGACAGACGAAGACGTAGTTTACTTTAATAACGAATACGTTCAGTTCGGTGGTACTTCTGCAAACGACGTTACTGTAAAGAATGCGGAAATAATCGCCGCAGGAACAGTAGAGTTCAAATCACCTTCTATGGTACAGAATACAGAGCTTACCATCGGTAATAACTGCTACGTATACGGACAGAACGGCTTTACCTTCCCCGTTGCCCGTATAGGCGGAAATGTTATGGCTCTTTCCAGCGGTGGTAGCGTTGGCGGCGGTCCTATGTATGTATTAGGCGACCTTTACTCACCACGTCAGTCAATCGGCACGGTGGCATACGTAAACGGCGATATGTATTACGCCAACAGCAATGCACCCACTCACTTGATTTACGTAAACGGTGACCTGTTCCTTGAAAAAGACTGTATGCCCAACGCAGGTAAGTTTGTTGTCGGCGGTAACGTATACTGCTACGGTGACGACAGCACGGCAAGAACCTATGCATCTATATGCGAGGGTAAAGTATACAATCTCAAGTCAGGTAATATAGTAGCCGCAGACGGAACTACAGAAGCTATTTCAGGCGGTGCCTTCAGCTCTGTGCAGGCAGAAACGTATCTGAAGTTCGATCTTTCTTCTGAAGAAACCTGCAATAGTGATGAGCAGATAAGAGAATGTCTTGACTACGTAGAAACCTATTGCGGTACAGAAGGCGGCTCATGGGCAGACGTATGGCCCTCTTCAGACGGCACCTGCGAAAATATTGCAACAGTAAAGCAGAAGATTGTCGAAAAGATAGGCAATCCCGGATATATCAACTGGGACCTTGAAGACGCGTTCTATACAATGGGTTTCGTGAATGGTATGCCTGCAAAAGTACCTGCCGTAGATTCCTCCAAGCAGCTTGACCTTGTGCTTGAAAACGATAAGGGCACGGTTATAAAGGCTACAATAGCCAACGATTATTATATTCTGAAAAGCGTTACCGGTGGTAGTAGCAGAAGCTCAATCATCTTTGATACCTTTATGGGCGACTATAACGAGCCGACGCAGGTAGCAGACAAGGCAAAGTACGCAAATATGTATATCTACCTTGAGCCTAACTGCTACGTTGATGATGACGGAAATCTCAGAACAGACAACGCCAAGCCGTATGATTGCTTCTCCTGGGATCCTGCAGGCAACGTGAAATTCGTATTCATAAGAGGTATGGGTAGCGTAACCTTTGTTGTTCCCGACGGAGTAAAGTATATTCAGCCTGAAAACGGCTACGTAGGACATATTGCAGTATTTGAGAAATTAACAGACAGTACGTTCTCTGTGACGAATAACAGCGGAGTATTATCCTATGGTGCTTCTCCCAGCGACAGAATGTTACCGATTTCCGCTTCAACCGTAACTGCTCTTTTTGCTACCAACACCTACGGAACAAGTAGTATTTTTTCTGATGCTGTAATAAACACGTACAACGATGAAAGCAACCCCGCAAGAGCATTCTATATCCACAATAACGTATTCCTTATCACCATGAGTGAGAATGCAGATATGGACTTCTCAGGCGGTCAGAACGTGTTCAGCGGCTTTATATATGCACCTTATATGACCTTCAACTCAGAAGGTATATACTCTCCTGCAAATAGTGGTATGATAGGCGGTATGGTAGTATCCGACTTTGTTCAGTCTACTCAGAACGATACCTACGTTCATACCATTCCTTACGACTACTACGGCAGATACGTAAATACTGCGGATTCTCCTGAGGATCAGGAAGAAACCCGTAAAGAATTTATGGAAAATCTGATGACGGACTCAGGTTGTACACAAATTCTTACACCTTACGTAACACCAGCCTTTGAAAAGCTGATGAAAGAATCAGGCTGTGTATACGTTGATAGCACGTCACTTCAGTATTTAACCGATACGCTCACCGCAAACAAGCCCTATTCCTTCTACGTAAAGGCGATAACGGAGGACGGTAACACTTACGATTCCGAAGAAAAAATCGCTGTTATTTACGAAGAGGTTACCACCCCCGCCACCCCCGAAAACCTCACCTACGTCGCAGACGGAAACTCCCTTACTTTAAGCTGGGAAGAGGTTGATTCTGCCGACGGATATACCGTATATCTCTACGTTTTCGGTGGCTGGGCAAAGCTTGGTGACGTTACTACCTGCGAATATACGGTTTCAGGCCTTGCACCCTGTACAGAGTATAAATTCGCAGTAGCGGCGTATAATGAGGCGGCTGGCGAAAGAGCGACAAGCGACAAGACGGAAATTACAGTAACCCCGCTTCACGATTATGATGATACCTACACAACGGATAAAGCGCCCACCTGCACAGAGGAAGGTATAGAATCCATCCATTGCAAGAATTGTGATGCGAAGAAGGACGAAAGACCGATACCTGCTAAAAATCACAGCTATTCAGAAACCGTTGTTGCTCCCACTTATTCACAGCAGGGCTACACCCTTCACGAATGTGAATGTGGCGACAGCTACAAGGATAATTTTACCGACAAGCTGACCTTACCCACAGTAAGCAACGTTAATGCAGAGCAGTACGGCAGATTCGTGTTCCTGAGCTGGGATAACGTGGCTGACGCTGACGGATATACCATATATCTGTTTGACGGAGAAAAGTATATCGAATACGGCAGAGCAATATCCAATTACTACGTATTCGTGGGGCTTAACCCCTGCACACAGTACAAATTCGCAGTAAGCTGTTACGTAACCGAGGACGGCAGAGCCGTAAACGGCGAAGCTACGGAGCTCACCTTCTCAACCGAGCATGAGTATGAGGAAGAATATACTGTAGATAAAGCTCCCACCTGCGACGAGGACGGTACAGAATCCATCCATTGCAAGCATTGTGACGCCAAGAAGGATGAAAGACCGATTACAGCTCCAGGTCACAGCTACACGGATACAGTATTTGAGGCTACTTATTTCAGTCAGGGTTACACCCGCCACGATTGTGACAACTGTGATTATTACTACGATGATAATTTCACAGCTATGCTGAAGTTAACAACTCCCGAAATCTCGGTATCAACCGAAAAGAGCTTTGTAGTACTCGACTGGACAGCAGTAGAAAATGCCGACGGATACATAATTTATCTTTACGATGGCGAGCAGTACGTTGAGTATGGCAGAACCATTGCAAATTCCTACGTATTCTCAGGGCTTTCAGCCTGCACAGAATATAAATTCGCAGTCCGTGCATATATCACGGTAGACGACAACACCGCCACAAGCGACCTTTCTGAGGTTACGGTTTCCTTCGGTCACGATTACGAAGAAGACTACACAGTAGACAAGGCTCCCACCTGCACAGAGGACGGTATTGAATCCATCCATTGCAGGAACTGTGACGCCAAGAAGGACGAAAGACCGATTACAGCTCCAGGCCACAGCTACACAGATACAGTATTTGAGGCTACTTATTTCAGTCAGGGTTACACCCGCCACGATTGTGACAACTGTGATTATTACTACGATGATAATTTCACAGCAAAGCTTGCTATAACCATCACAAGCCCCAGCAGATCGACAACTGCAATCCGTCTTAACTGGGATAAAATCGATACGGCAACCGGCTATATCATCGAGCAGTTTGACGGTGAAAAATGGATTCAGATTGCTGATATTACAGACAATGCAACAATTACCTACAAGGTGACAGGTCTTAAATCAGGCACAGCGTATAAGTTCAGAATGAAGGCGTACTCCGTTACAGAAGGTGGCGGAATCATCTACAGCAACAAGACCGCAACTCTTACGGTAAATACCCAGGCTTCTTCAGTCAAGGACTTTGACCTGAAGAGCAGAAGCTCTGTAGCTCTCCGCCTCAAGTGGAGCAAGAACACAGCGGTTGACGGCTACGTTATCGAGCAGAAGATTGACGGCGTATGGGTTCAGATTGCCGATATTGATGATTATGCTACTACCGAATACAAGGTAACGGGACTTACGGCGGCTACAAGCTACGAATTCAGAATGAAGTCCTACGCTATCACAAAGTACGGTGAAAAGACCTACAGCGCATATACGTCTACACTCATAAAGACTACAAACCCCTCTGCGGTTTCAGGTCTTAAAGTGAAGAGCAAGTCCGACAAGGCTATAAGACTTGCCTGGACGGCAAACGCCACGGCAAGCGGTTATCTTATCGAGCAGTACGTTGACGGCAACTGGGTGCAGATTGCCGACGTAAACGACAGCGCAACTACTGAATACAAGGTAACAGGTCTTGCATCAGCAACTGAATATCAGTTCAGGGTAAGAACCTACTTTGTTGTCGGAGAAACCACACTTTACAGCGAATATAAGACTGTAAATGGTACGACTCTTTAAAAACTAAAACTACGTCATCCCCGCTATTTAAAAGGTAGCGGGGATGATTTTATCGGCTGCGAAATTCAGTTACCAGCGGGTAAGCTATAACAAACGAAAATAAAACAGGTCCGCAGGATTTCACCTTGCGGACCTTTACTATTTTTATTCAAGCAAATCAACAAGCTTTTTAAACACAGCTACCGAATACTCCTTCTTTGACGTTTTTTCGCAAGCGGATATGAGTTTTAAAAGCTCTTGCTTGTCACGGGGTAAATCACCTTGCGACAAGCCTTTTTTATCGTTTGTAAGTCCTGCTATATAATCAAGACTGACGTCGTAATATTTTGCCAGCGCAACAGCTCTTTCAAAAGGGATTTCTGCGTTACCAAGCTCATATTTGCCGTAATGCTGTGCTGACGTGCCTAAATACTCTGCAATTTCCTGCTGTGTTTTATCGCTGTCTTCTCTCAGGTCTCTCAAACGCTGATAATACGCCATAACAAATCACCTCTTCATTAGTATTGTATCATATCAGGCTTATATTCTCTTGACAAATCAATCTGATTAGGTTATAATTATTATAAATCTAATCTATTTAGGTTGAAATATCTATCATTCTTAGTCTAAAAGAATGATGAAGGAGGTAAATCGATGAAGAAGATTTTAAGCATGCTTACAGCTTCAACTCTTGCAACAGCTATGCTGGCAACACAAGTAAGCGCAGAGTATGCAGGCAATTTTAGTTTTGCAACGAAAACTGATAGTATACCGGGCACTAAGGTTACTATTGATGAGGAAATGAGTACGTCAGGTACACTTTTAGTTACCGAAGGAGATTTTGGTCCGGATGCAACGTGTATCCAGATACAATCCGTATCCGTAGGTGGAAACTTTGAGTTTGTACCTACCGACGTGGTAACGGTAACAGCAGAGGCTGCCAATGATGAGGACACTTCAGCATGGAAGCTTGCGTTCAATTGTTACGATAGCACCTGGGGCGGCTGGAACGGCCCTTACGGTGATGCAGGTGTACTTGAGTTCAGTGCCACAATACAGGAAATGATGGACTCTATCTCGGTGACAGACGTTGAACAGTTCGGTGGATTCATATTTCAGGTATGGAATTGTCAGGTTGGGGACGAAATCAACTGGACGTTAAGTATTGCTCCCGGTTCCGATACACCCGTCGAACCTGACGTTCCCGATGAACCTGATGAACCCGTTCCCGAAGAGCCCGTTCCCGAAGAGCCTGATACTGACGTTACGTATGAAGAAGCATTTTCTACAAGTGGAACGGCAATATCGGTAGAATCTGACTGGGGTTCTGATTGTACACTTATTCAGATACAGACACCTGCTGTAGGCAGTGGAATCGAATTGTTGCCTACAGATAAGATCAGTTTAAGTGTGTCACCGGTAAATCCCGATGTCGATACTTCTTCATGGAGTCTGGGGCTTTCAGGTTATGCATCTGACTGGAGTGGTTGGGTTTCTGTTTCTCAGGAAGCGGGTGTGCTGGTATTATCCACTACAGTTGCAGAAATTATGGATGCAAATTGCATAGATGATATATCTGATTTCGGCGGTTTTATTGCGCATGTCTGGAATACAGAAGTAGGCGATGAGGTTAACTGGGAGTTAGTGGTCTATAATGCAATCGAGGTTGTGCCTGACGTTCCCGAAGAGCCTGATGAACCCGTGGAACCTGTAGAAAAGGATATCGATCTTCTGAGTTCAGGCAGTACGTACGTAGACAGCGAAACAGTCAGAACAGATATCTACAATGAATGGTCAACCAACTCTGACGGAATCATTGTTAACAGCGATGATTTTGTGAACGTTGGTTCTATATCAGTAAGAATAGCAGTTTCTGACGCAAGAAAGCCCTTTAATGCATGGTTAGGCTATGCGGATTCCAACTGGGAATATATGTACTGGGGTGAAGATGATGAAGGAAATTACGGCACTTCTTCAGATAAAATAATTGTCAACGGAGATGGCTATTACGTAATCAATCTTAGTATAGATGGCTATCCGAGCGGATTAGCCTTTATGACTATATATACTGATCTTTACGCAGAAGATGAAAGTGACATCCCTTCTATCACAATAGATGCAATCAGAATCAACGGTGTGCTTGAAGATACTGATGGTGATAGCTATGATCCTGATATATATTTTTCCTATGCGGAGCTTGATGATGGAACGGTGATAATTACCGATTATACAGGTAGTGCTGCAAACCTTACAATCCCTTCAAAATTAAACGGAAAAGTTGTTACAAGTATAGGCTATTCTGCTTTCAGCGGTTGCACGTCCCTTAAAACCGTTATTATTAGCGACAGTGTTATAACTATAAGTAACCGTGCCTTCCAGGATTGCACTTCACTCGTTTCAATAGATTTACCTGAAAATCTCGAAGAACTTTCGGCAGGCTGTTTTGAAAACTGCACGTCGCTGGAATCAATAGTCATTCCTGATTCTGTAAAATATATCTATAATGACGTATTTAACGGCTGTGTTTCACTTGCAGAAGTTGATATTCCTGATAATATAGAATATTTTTCTTCTGATGTATTTACCAATACTGCAATAGTCAATAATCAGACAACCGCTATAAAGTACGTGGAGAACTGGGCTGTTGCATGCGACGAAGATATAACGTCCGCTTCTGTCAAAAAAGGAACTGTTGGTATCGGTGGCGGTGCGTTCCAGATGCGTGAACAACTTGAAACAATAACTCTTCCTGACGGTCTTGTGTATATCGGATCAAGTGCGTTTGATGGCTGTACTTCTCTTACGTCGGTAATCATCCCGGATAGCGTTACCATTATATCAGAAGATGCTTTTTCCGATACAGCTCTGAAGTCGATAACAATTCCCGAAGGTGTTACTGCTATTAATGATTTTACTTTCGCAGGTTGTAAAGATCTCAAAACAGTAAATCTTCCTGACACAATTACAAGTATAGGATATGATGCGTTTGATGAATGTACATCTCTCAAATCTATCACTTTACCGGATAGCATCACAGCTATCGGAGGCTATGCATTTTCGTACTGTACTACACTTGAATCTATTGTCATTCCCAATGCAGTTACACGAATCGAATATAATGCTTTCCAGAATTGCACGTCACTTAAGACAATAAATATTCCCGCAAGCGTTACAGAGACTGGTACGACTATATTCAAAAATTGTTCATCTCTTGAATCTGTCATTATCAGCGATGGCGTTAAAAGTATAAACGGATACACCTTTTACGACTGTCCTTCATTAAAGAGCATTACAATTCCTGAATCTGTTACAGATATAGGACACTTTGCAATTGGCTTTGATCAGGATGATGAAACTTTAGATTCTGTTAAGGTAGATGGATTTAAAATCTACTGCTACAAGGATTCCGCCGCTCACAAGTACGCAACAGATTACGGCTTTGACTTCGAGCTTTTAGGTTTAGCCCCCACAGCTGTAAAAGGCCTCTCCCTCGGCGGTCGTTCAGGCAACGCCCTCCGTCTTAACTGGACAAAGAACACCTCCGCTGACGGCTACATTATCGAAATGTACAAGGGTGGCAAGTGGACTAGAATTGCAAAAATAGCAGGTAATTCGACAACCACATACCGTGTTACAGGTCTTGCGGCAGGTACAGCTTATAAGTTCAGAATGAGAGCGTATAAGATGGATGGTACAAAGGCGCTTTACAGCGAATATACAAGCACTTTTGCGGCTCGTACAAATCCTTCTGTTGTAACAGGTCTTAAAATCGGCGGCAGAGCTTCCAACGCTCTTCGTCTTAACTGGACAAAGAACGCCAGTGCTGACGGCTATATCATCGAACAGTACAAGAGTGGCAAGTGGGTAAGAGTTGCAAGAATTGCGGGCAATTCTACTACAACCTACCGTGTATCAGGCCTTGTGGCTTCTACTCAGTACAAGTTCAGAGTAAAGGCGTACAAGATGAGCGGTTCTACCGCTCTCTACAGCGGTTATACTTCTACTCTTGCGGCTTATACAAATCCTTCCGCAGTTTCAAATCTTAAGATTACTGGCAAGGCAGGTACGGCTTTAAGACTCGGTTGGTCAAAGAATACTTCTGCTGACGGCTACATTGTAGAAATGTACTCAGGTGGCAAGTGGGTAAGAATTGCAAAGATCACTTCAAATGCAACTGTTACTTATCGCAAAGCAGGTCTTAAGAAGGGTACATCCTATAAGTTCAGAGTAGCAACCTATAACGTTGCAGGTGGTACAGCCTATTACGGTGCTTACGTAAACGTAAACGGTACTACAAACAAGTAAATAAAATTTTAATCCCCGCTATTTTATGATATAATCCCCTTAGAGTAGACACTCGAAAAAACAGAAATTCGAGACTACACTAAGGGGTATATTTTATGTCAAAGGAAAAAACCACACAGAAAGAGCGAGCAGAGATAGTAGCGTTCAGGATAGGTGACAGCAACAACAATAAGCGTTATCAGTTAAAGCTCAGATGTATGACACCGATAGAATATTATCTTGCGGCGGCGTGAAAAATCCACCCTGCAGCAGCAGGGTGGATTCTGAAGGTTTTCTAAATATTCTTTTGTTTTTTGCTCTGTCTGCTTGACAGGGCAATTAAAAAGATAGCGGGGATTAGCTGTTTATTCAGTTGTTTTTACAGCCTTATATCCGTTGTAAAGCGATTGACAGTTGTTTGTCGCTTTTACGTTGTGGATGCTGTAAGTGTGCTTGTGTATGCGCTGTAGGTTGTTTCACCGTACTTGGTAACTGCATATGCCTTCATTCTGAACTTGTATGCTGTGCCTGAAGTAAGACCTGTTACCTTGTATTCGGTGGTTGCATAGCTGTCAATATCAGCAATCTGTACCCACTTGCCGTCTACGTACTGTTCGATAACGTAGCCGTCTACGGCTGTGTTCTTTGTCCAGGCAAGTCTTATAGCCTTATCGGACTTGCTCTTTACTTTAAGACCTGTAACTGAGGAAGCCTGAGTGTTTGCGGTAAGAGTAGCTGTCTTGTCGCCGTAGATAGTTTCGCCGTACTTGGTAACGGAATAAGCCTTCATTCTGAACTTGTATGCAGTACCTGAAGCAAGACCTGTTACCTTGTAGGTGGTTGTTGCCTTATCTGTAATATCGGCGATCTGTACCCAACCGCTGTTTGTATACTGTTCAATAACGTAGCCTGTAGCATAAGCGTTCTTTGTCCAGTTAAGACGGATTGCAGTTGTTGACTTACTGGGACTTGTAAAGCCCTTTACAGCTGTCATCTGTGTGTTTACTGTAAGAGTTGCAGTCTTGTCGCCGCATACTGTTTCGCCGTACTTTGTAACAGAATAAGCCTTCATTCTGAACTTGTATGCAGTACCGGGAACAAGATCTGTTACCTTGTAGGTGGTTGTTGCCTTATCTGTAATATCGGCAATCTGTACCCAACCACTGTTTGTGTACTGTTCAATAACGTAGCCTGTAGCATAAGCGTTCTTTGTCCAGTTAAGACGGATTGCAGTTGTTGACTTACTGGGACTTGTAAAGCCCTTTACAGCTGTCATCTGTGTGTTTACTGTAAGTGTTGCGGTGTTGCTTCCTTCGCCACCTGCATTATAAGCTCTCATTCTGAACTTGTATGCAGTACCGGGAACAAGACCTGTTACCTTGTAGGTAACTGTGCTTGCATCTGTAATATCTGCAATCTGTGCCCAACCGCTGTTTGTGTACTGTTCAATGATGTAGCCGTCAGCTGTATCGTTCTTATTCCAGCCAAGACGGATAGCTGTTGATGATTTGCTTGGGGACTTGAAGCCAGTCATTGCGGAAGCCTTGGCGGGCATTTCAATTGTTACTACGGATGAATAATCACCGTAAACTGTGTTAGCGCCTGAATATGCGAAGGCTCTTATTCTGTACTTGTAGGTGTTTCCAGCTTCGAGTCCTGAGAAGGACATTGAGAAGAGAGAATTGCCGGTGATGGTTGTACCTGCATTCCAGCTTGTTCCGTCATACTTTTCGATAACGTAACCATATGCCGAATCAACCTTGCTCCAGGTGAGCGTTACCTTGTCACCGTTAAGAACTGCGGAAAGCTCAGGAGCTGTAAGCTCGATTACGGGAAGCTTTACAGTAAATGAAACAGTGTTTGAATCTGCTGTTCTTCCGTCTTCATCGGTAACTGTCAGGTAGAAGGTAAAGCTTGTATCCTCTGTTAAGCTGTTGAAGTTTACTGTAGCAGACGTTTTCAGCTCGCAGTCATAAGGACCGTAAGCGTTTCCGTTTTCGTCACAGCCGATAAGCTCGTATCCGCTGGCACCATCTACTGCTGTCCAGGTAAACTGGTATTTTGTATCACTAATTTTTGTAGCCACAAGCACGGGAGCTTCAAGGGGTAATACCTCGTATACTACCGTAACAGGGTCTGACATGGAGCTTCTGCCGTCCTCTGCAACTGCCTTTACGATGATTACGTATTCAACGTTGGCATCCAGATTGTTGAGGTTGCAGTAAGTACCGGTTACTGTGCCGAGAGTTACGTAGTCATCCTCGCCGTCTACTCTGATAATATCGTAGGAAGTAGCGCCATCTATCGCATCCCATACAAGCTTTGCCGAGCCGTCTGCTATGGACTCGATTGTAACTACGGGCTTTTCAAGGAGTGCTACCTCATATATTACTGTAACGGGGTCTGACATTGAGCTTCTGCCATCGTCGGCAATCGCTTTTACGATGAAAGTGAACTCGATATTAGCGGCAATATTGTTTATATTGCAATATGTACCTGTTACCGTACCGAGAGTTACGTAATCATCCTCGTCGTCTACTCTGATAATCTCGTAGGAAGTAGCACCCTCTACTGCGTTCCATACAAGCTTTGCTGTTCCGTCAGCTACTGACTGAACTGTAACTACGGGCTTTTCAAGAGGAATATCACAGGTGTATGCCTTTATCTTAGCATTACCTATCTGGTATTCCAGCGTATCAAACCAGTATGAGCCATCTGTTGAAACAAAGGATTCGCCTTCGTTTGCAACTACTTCTATTGTGGTGCTGCCACCGGTAATAACCTGGGGATGCTCATAGTAAGCCTTGCCGAGACCACTGCTCATAGTAGCTGAAACTACTATTGCAAAGGTGTCACCCTCGTTTACCTTGACTGTATCAGGGAATTCTACCGTATAGTAGCCTGTTACGTCAGTTGTGATAGTTGCTGAAGAAACAGGTGTTCCTGCTGTAAGGTAGGTTGTGTCAGAAGGGTTTACGTAAACAGAAACCGTATACGTACTTTCTGATTCCTCTTCTGTGAAGAAGGAGGCTGCTGAAACTATCTCGTCTCTTTCAGCTGTGAAAAGGTTGGCTGAATGGATCGTAGCCAGACCGTCAGAGGAAAGGTAGGATGCGCTTACGCTACCGTCCATGGAGTAGAGATAATCGAAATAGTCGTCGTCGCCTTCCATAGCGTAGTCATAGGCTACCGATGATTCTACTGAAGTATCGTAGTAGGAAATCCAGAGATAGCCATTGTTGAAGGCACCTGTACCCCAGCTGTTCTTGATGAGCCAGCCGCCGTTTCCTGAAGGCTGATAGCCGTTGTTTGCGAAGTATGACGCAGGGATGCTGTCGTCATATCCGACAATTGTAACCGCATGGTTTACAGACTTTCCGAAGGGGCAGAAGTAGTAATACTGACTGTCTATGCAGTTCATGTACTGACTTGTCTTGCCGGCTTCTACCTCGTCGTAGTAAGTAACGGTTGCAGCACCGTAGGTAGCTACCAGATTCTTTGTCTTTGTTATGTAGTCAGGATCTGTAGCGCTTATTTTACGGTAATCGGTAAGCTGTGCCACTCTTGAATCGAGGATCGCATTCCATTCCTCTTCTGTGAATTCCTTGGTTGCGATGGTCGGTGTGCCGGAGGCGTTGTAGGGATAGTCAGCGTTTTCTTCAAAGGGACCTATCCAGTTCATCATGATCTGACCGGATACAAGAGGGTTGTTACCATCCTCAAGATACTGGGTGTTTGAAGAAAAGGTGTTTATCATGGTGTCATTGCCTATTTTTCCGTAAGTGGTAGGGAAGTTAACGAAATAGGCGGTAAGGTTTTCGGACAGATCAATATTCAGTCCGTGCTCCTTGCTTATGGATACTTCGGAAGCGGCAGATGTGGCAAATGCCCAGCAGGTGCCCCAATTTCCCTGATCCTTGATATCGCTTACGTACCCGTCCTCAAGTGAATTCACTCTTGTAGGCAACGTATCGGCAAAGGCTGTAGCGCTGAGAAGAGAGCTTGCAGCAACTGCCGAAACAGCAATCAGAGATATGGATCTTAATAATTTATTCTTTTCCATAGTATCATTTCCTTTCCTGATATTATTTCACCTATAATTTTACCATTTTCTTATAAATTAGTCAATGCTGAATGGGTAACTTCTACAAATATATAAAATTCGTTCAATACTTTTGTAGCAAATTGCACAAAAAATAACCTCCGACTGCAGAATCGCCGGAGGTTTAAATATTTACTTTCTGAAGAATTCCTTACCGAGAAAGCTCTCAAATTTAGGCTTTATACCCGTTTTGTTGTCGATATGTCCGTAGTTCTGGCACATATCATAGCTTGGCAGGGTATTGCCCTCTACAAGAACCGGTCTGTCAGGAGTTATAGCCACGTCCCAGCCGATATAACCGACTCTCTGTTCTACAAGTGCCGCCTTTTTGCACATCTCCACCGCTTCGTCGAACATAGGGATCTTAAAGCCGTTGAAAACGGTCTTTGTGAAGGGGTGACTATCATAATAAAGTCCCGTAGCGTCGCAGAAGGCGGGCTTTCTGATAACACCGTCATCGCCTATCGATACGTACATACCGCCACTGCAGATATTATCTACACAGTTTTCTCCGTTGCTCATTCTTACAAGGGCGTACATAAAGTTTACCTTGCCCTCGTGAAGCACCGTTACCATTCTTATGGTATTTATCGAGGAGGGACTGAGTCTGCTCATTTCAGGGTGCTGGGTGATGGTTTCTTCTATCAGGTACTGCTTGTTTTCGCAAAGCCTTCTGTACATTTCGTCAAAATCGGTATCAGGGGTAATTACTTCCCTGGAAATACCCTTTCCGCCGAATTCGTTTATTGCCTTTGCGAATACCGTTTCCTTGCCTTCACAGAATTTACGGAGTGCTTCGGCGTCGCATTTTTCGAGATTTATGAATTCTCTGCCGATATACTCGGTAAAATTCTCATCGAAAAGCGCCTTGTTGTCGAATATTGTAAAATAGGTTCTGTCGTTGAGCTTTTTTGATATAAGCAGATTGTCATTCATATTCATAAATGTGCGTCGGTTCTTGCCCTTTATATTCGCAAAGCCGAATACACGATAGTCAAGGTACCCTATTGAATATCTGAAAATGCACCATATCATATCAAAGAACATTATAAAGCGGTTCTTACCCGTTTCCTTATGAATGGTGTTTATATGCATGAACATTCTTTTGAAGCTTCCTGCAAACAGTCTGCGGAAGAAGGTTTTTATTTTTGTCATTTCAGCCAGAAGCCCTTTCAGTATCTTAATATCTTTGACATAATTCTGGAGGTTATCCGTTTAACAGGAGTAGTTACGATTTCCTTTTCTCTTGGAGTAAGACCAAACAACCATACCGGTATAATAAAGGATACGAGGTAAATAGCGCCCCAGAGGAGTATTCCGAGATAGCCGTTTATATCTATGAATAACATTATCAGTATCGATACTATACACGGGAAGAGAAGGGAGGGGAGCAAAGCTCTTATTCTTCTCCAGAAGCGTGGTATATCAAGACCGATACGTTTGTGATAATACCAGTTCATAAGCAGACCGTTGCCGATGAATACGGGAATAGCCGTACCTATCGCAACACCGATTGCACCGAAGTGCTGACACAGCGGTATGCTGATAACTATATTCAGTACCGCCACCAGCACGTAGACTAAGGAACGGAAGCGGTGCATATTCTTTGCTCTTTGTATCTCGATACCGAGATTCTGTATACTTGGGAGAATCGTCGGGATAAACAGACATACCGCAATCGCAAAGGCGTCTGCGTTGTCAACTCCCGCCCATTGCAGTACGAAGGGATAGCCGACTGCAATAAAGCCGAAAAGTATCATAGTCAGGATAACAAACTGGAATCTGCCCACACGGATGAACAGGTCGCTTATATCCTTGTTTGAGGATCTGTTCGCTACCATCTGATGCACCTTCGGGGTTAGAATACCTGAAAAGGTAGTAGCCATGGACATATAATAGATGTTGAGCTGAGAGGCAACGTTGTATACCGCTACCGTTTCCGAGCCGTGCATCCAGGCAAGCAGGAACTTGTCAACGCTCCAGTTGAGCTGATCCACCACAATGCCGAGAAATACCCAGCTTGTGAACTTGAACATCTTACCCAGCAGACCAAAGTCAAACTTTCTGAAATAGAATCTTATATCCAGCTTCTTAAAGCAGTACCATATATTAAGCACACCCGAAAGCAGGGTAAAGCCAAGGCTCATATATGCAATAGCCTCGCTTCGCAGTCCTATCATTAAAAGCGGAATTATAAGCAGGGGGTTTATTACCGATTTTACAAAGGCAAGGCTCTTTAAGAACACGTACCTTTCGTTTACCATCGTATTGGATTCAAAAACGCTTAAAGGGAAGGAAATGGCGGCTGTAGCGGTCATTATATACATCAGCCTTACCGCAAGGGCGATTTCCTCTTCGGTAAGCTTTTCACCGAAGGCGAGACGGGGATTTGCGGCTATTACACAGCCAACGATAAGAACGACAACGCCTATGATCGAATAGATGATCATAAACATTCCGTTCAGCTTCGCCATATTGAATTTATCTCCCGACTCCTTATATCTTGTGTAGAATCTTGTATATGCGCTACCCAGTCCGAAGCTGAAGAGGTTAAGATAGGATACCATCGGCAGAACTACCGAATATACACCATATTCGCTCTGCCCCAGTCTTTCCAGCATGACGGGAGTATATACAAGGGAAACCACAGTACCTAATATAAGCGTCAGATATGACAGCAGAGAGCCTGCTTTTATCTGGTTTACTTTCATTGGCAATAGTCCTTTTTATCCTTGGCTGATGTCAGCGTTTATTTATATCCAAATAAATATTGTACCATATTATAGGTAATTTGTAAAGATTAAAACCGCCGTTATCAGGAATTTTGCTGAAAAATCGCTGTACGGCGGTAATATATTCAGTTATCCTTCTTCTTTTTGTGCATAAAATACAGAATGAGAGAGGATGCAATAAGCAGAACGGGGAAAACCGAGGAGAAGGCAAAGCCCGTTTTCATACCTGCCGCCTCACTGCCACCGCCGTTTGTAACTGCGTCGCATATCATTCCTGCAATAAACGGGCCGAAGCCACAGCCACAGTCTCCGAGTAACGCCATTACACCGAACATACCCGTACCGCCCTTTTTATAGCCTGCCGCCGCAAGAGAAAACGTACCCGGCCACAGCACGGCTACCGACAGACCGCATAAAGCACAGAAGATAAGCGAGAGCACCGCATTATCGGAAAGTGACACCGTTATATAGCAGACGAGGCAGAGCAGACCGCTACAGCAAAGAAGAGCGTACATATTTATTTTCTTTGCAAAAATGCTGTTCAGTACACGTCCCGTACCCATCAGCAGAGCAAAACAGCAAGGCCCTAAAAGGTCTCCCACCTGCTTTGAGACCAGAAGTCCTCTTTGTGCAAAGAGAGACGACCACTGGGACATGGTAAGCTCGCAGGCACCCGCACACAGCATAAGCAAAAGAATCAGCACAAAGCCTCTTTCTTTCAGTAGCTTTATAACCGGCATCCCCACGTCCTCGGATAAGGAAGGGGAAAGGGGAACCTTTGTAAATACAAAGCCGTTGATAAGCGGAAGCAGTCCCCATATCACAGGTAGCAGAAACCAGTATCCGTCTCCGAAAAAGAAGATATATCCCGTCGAAAGCAGTACCACAGCCATCTGTCCCCAGCAGTAGAAGGAATGAAGCAGGCTCATTGCCGACGCCTTTGCACTACCCGAATCATTCGGTATTGCCTCTATTATCGGGCTTACAAGCACCTCTATAAGTCCTCCGCCTATAGCGTAGGTTATCACCGACAGCATAAGAGCTACGAAGGTTTCGCTGATAACGAGAGGTAGCGTTCCCATCATGATAAGTCCTGCCGCACAGAAAAAATGAGCGGCAACTGAAAGGGTACGGGTGCTGACTATCCTGCACAGCTTTACCGCCAGTCCGTCAACTATCAGCTGGGTGGCAAAGTTTGTGATTATCAGCAGGCTGATAAGCTCATAGCCGATATTGTACTTCTGCTGAAATACTATAAAAAGTATCGGGGCAAGGTTATTTACTGCCGCCTGGGTTATATATCCGATATAGCAGGCAAGGGTGGTTGATTTATAGGTTCTGAACATCTGTTATATCCTTATCATATAGTAGGTAGATAAATTCTCTGTTAATTATATATCAGAAGTCTTTAAATATCAAGCTTATATACGGTGAAGTGTACCTGCGGTAATATATTTTTCAGCTTTTTCAACAAACGGATAAAGTTTATATTGGGCAATTTACATAAATCCGTCATAAATGCATTTACTAATTTGAAGTTTTGTGTTATACTGTTAACTGTATGAAAATTCGTTTAACGTTCAATCGGCGTATTTTGAACGTGTTTATGGATAATGAATCAAAAATCGTAGAAATACAGGAAAGGAAAGGTTATTTTTATGAGAATCAAAACCTTACTGATTACAGTGCTTGTATGCTTTATCATCATCCCCTCAGTCGCATTTGCAATTGTGGCTAACGTACAGATGAACAGCATAGCACTGCAGAATTATACTGATGCGGCAAAGGATATGACCGAAAGACAGTCGGCAAGCTTGTCGGAATATTTCGATACCCTTGTAAACACCACAAAGCAGATCGCAGAGGATTCCCGCATATCCGCCTTCACAAAGGATGGCAATACGAATGCGGCGGATGAAATTATAAACGTATATTCTCTTATGATCGGCAATGCCGTAAGCGAGGACAATTCTGCATTTGATTCAATGTTCGACCTGGCAAGAATCGTTATCACCGACTCTTATGGTGAGCTTTACTACTGCACAGGTGAAGACAGCACGGTAAAGGATCTCAAGAACAGCGCAGAAGCAAAGAAGGCTCTGAAGAACATCTCCAAGCTCAATAAGGATAACGTTGTTTATTGCTATTCCAAGGATAATTACGCTACAGATTCCGACGAGTCAGAAGGCTCTTCCAATATGGTAGATCCTCTTTTCCCTGATGCAACGGGTAGCTCAGCTGATATAAAGCTCGTTGTAAAGCAGAAGAGCGGCAACTATGATGTTTTAGTGTTCTTCAACTACACAAGAATGAAGAACTTTGCCGTAGGCTCACAGTTTGCAACAAATACAAGACTTGTTATGATAGACTCTCTTGGCTCTATCATCGATGGTACATACCTTGGCAATCTTGGTGACGGCGCTCGTGATGAATTCAACAAGCTTGTTTCTGCGGCAGGTGTCGGCACTGCAAATCGTATCGATAACTTCAAGGGACAGAGCACAGGTAGTGGTAACACAGTAGGCTTTGTAACTAAGACAGCAATGTCAGAAGGTGGCGAAGACGCATGGACAATTGCGGTAATCGCTGAAACCGATAAGGCATACACAGCTTCCGGCAATGCGGCAGGCGGTATCATCGGTACAATAGTTGCAGTTTCTATTATTATGATAGTAGCCGCAGTTATCTTAGTATTCGTTGTAACAAAACCCTTAAAGCTGATCGAAGAAACTCTTGTAAAGGTACGCCGTGGCGACCACGAAACAAGAATCAATATTATGGCAAACAACGAGTATGGTGAAATTGCAAGATCCTTCAACGACCTTATCGATGACATCATCGTAAGCGAAGGCAGATACCGTACAATCGTAGAAATGTCAGATAACATCATCTTTGAATGGAACTTCAAGACAAACGACGTTATCTTCTCCAACAACTTCAACAAGAAGTTCAGCTACCGTGCTCCTTCCGATCACTTCGGCGACAGCTTCTTACTTAAGGCAAAGACGCATCCCGACGATTCCGATCGTTACCATAAGGATCTCGAAAGACTCTCCAAGGGTGAAGAGTTCGAGGGCAACGAGTACCGTTGGAAGAACATCTACGGCGACTATATCTGGATTCTCATGCGTACTTCTACCATCAGAGACAGAGAGGGCAACGTGGCTAAGATTGTCGGTGTTATCGTTGATATCGACCGTGCAAAGAAGAGTGAAAAGCTTCTTACCGAAAGAGCAAGCTACGACAGCCTTACAGGTCTTTATAACCGTGAATCCATCGAGCGCACCATTGATAACGAAATCGATCTTATCAACGTACGTAAGAGCGAATTTGCAATTCTCTTTATCGACGTTGACGACTTCAAGATATTCAACGACAAGTACAGCCATGCAACCGGTGACTCCGTTCTCAAGTTCGTTGCACAGACGATCACAGAGATTACAGAGGGCTTCGGTACAGCAGGCCGTTACGGTGGCGACGAATTTATCGTATGCATCCGCAACGTAGACGTAAACGATCCTACAAAGATTGCACAGACGATCCTCAATACCCTGAAGGAAGGCTTCGTATCCGATAACGGCGATAAGCTTTCTGTAAATACAAGTATCGGTATCTCCATTATCCAGGATACAACCATGAGAGTGGATGAAATCATTGGTATGGCAGACGATGCGATGTATAAGATTAAGAAGAGCGGTAAGTCAAACTTCGGTATCCTGAACAAGGAAGTCGTAAAGAAGCCTGTTCCTACTACAGTAGAAGAAGAGGACGTTATCGGCGGCGATGCTCCTGCAGTAGCTGACACAGCGTCAGAAGAACCTGCAGTAACAGAATAATAACCCGCAGAACCGACAAAAGAATAAATTCCGACAGTATAGCATAACCGCTATACTGTCTTTTTTTGTAGAGACTTTAAATTTTTTTTAAGAATGCTATTGACTTTACCGATTTAATGTGATATAATCTAAAACAGAAATTCACAAAGGAGGTAGCTAAAATGAATAATAACAAGTTTTACTTTTATTTTTATTACTTTAATAAGGGCTGCCCGTCTTTTGTGAAAACCGAGAATTAAAATCATCGGAAACAAAATACACGGACAGTCCGCATTTGCTGTGCTTTTTAAAAAGCATAAAAGCAAGGTGCGGTTTTTTTATTTTCCGTTACACCGACGCAGATCCCCGACAGAATTCTTTATTATTCTATATTTGTTTGAAAAAAGACGTCATTTCAGGATATTCATAATATAGAGTTTGCAGACCTGTTAATTCTCAGAAAAGCAAATTTAAACGAAAGAGGTACAAAACAATGTCAATGAATTTCCACAGAAAGCTCCCTATTCCCCAGGACGTAAAGAAGGATTTCCCCTTAACAGAAAAAATGGCTCAGGTAAAGGCACAGCGTGACGAGAGCATCCGTGCCGTATTCGAAGGCACCTCCGACAAGTTCATTCTTGTAATCGGTCCCTGCTCCGCAGACCACAGCGAGCCTGTACTCGAATACATTTCAAGACTCCGCAGAATTGAGGAGCAGGTATCTGATAAGATTATCATCATCCCCAGAATCTATACAAACAAGCCCAGAACTACAGGTCAGGGCTACAAGGGTATGCTTCACCAGCCCGATCCCGACGCAAAGCCTGATATGTACAAGGGTATCGTTGCAATCCGTGAGCTTCATTTAGCGGCTTTACGTGATTATGATTTCTCCTGCGCAGACGAAATGCTCTACCCCGAAAATCACCGTTACCTTTCCGACCTTCTCTCCTACATCGCAATCGGCGCCCGTTCTGTTGAAAATCAGCAGCACAGACTTACGGCCAGCGGTATAGACGTACCCGTAGGTATGAAGAACCCTACAGGCGGCGATCTCAGCGTAATGATGAATTCAATAGTAGCGGCACAGTCCAGCCACACCTTCATTTACAGAGGCTGGGAGGTAACCAGCGAGGGCAATCCCTATTCTCACGCTATTCTCCGTGGTTACGTTGACTACGCAGGAAAGAGCGTTTCCAACTACCACTATGAAGACCTTCTCAAGGTAAGAGAGCTTTACGAAAAGTCAAATCTCGTTAATCCTTCAGTTATCGTAGATACAAACCACAACAACTCAGGCAAGCAGTACCTTGAGCAGGTTCGTATCGCAAAGGATATAGTTCACAGCCGCAATCAGAACGCTGACATAAAGAAGCTTGTAAAGGGACTTATGATTGAAAGCTACATCGAAGACGGCGCACAGGGTATCGGAGAACACGTATTCGGTAAATCCATCACAGACCCTTGCCTTGGTTGGGATAAGACAGAAAAGCTTATTCTTGATATTGCAGACAAGCTTTAATAAAGGAAGTGTCAGAAATGGGAAACAAGCTGGAAGAAGCCAGAAAAATAATAAACTCTGTAGATAAGCAGATGGCTGAGCTTTTCGTAGAACGTATGAGAGCCGCCGAAATGGTATATGAATACAAAAAGGAATTCGGTCTGCCTATCCTTGATGAAAATCGGGAGAATGCCGTTATCGAGACAAACTCCGCTATGATTGAGGACGAAACGCTGAAGGGCTATTACATCGATTACCTGAAGCATATGATGAAGGTGTCCCGTGCATATCAGTATCGTATGCAGAGCGGACTCAAGGTAGCCTACAGCGGTGTAGAGGGTGCCTTTGCCCACATTGCCGCAGGAAGAATATTCCCCGAAGGTAACAGAATCTCCTACAGAGATTTCAACTCTGCCTATAACTCGGTTGTCAGCGGCGAAAGTGACCTGGTTGTACTCCCTATCGAAAACAGCTATGCAGGTGAAGTGGGACAGACCATCGACCTCATTTTCTCAGGTGAGCTGTTCATAAACGGCATTTACGAGCTGGAGATACATCAGAATCTGCTCGGTACTCCTGATGCGACTGTAGAGGATATAAGAAAGGTAACAAGCCATCCTCAGGCGCTCAGCCAGTGTCACGAATATATCAAGATGAGAGGCTTTGAAACAGAAGAAGCCAATAATACGGCTCTTGCCGCAAAGACGGTGGCAAAGTCGAAGGATAAGTCCCTCGGTGCAATCGCAAGCGTGGAAACTGCTGAAATCTACGGACTGAAGATTTTAGAAGCCAACATAAATAAAAGCGGAGAGAACACTACCCGTTTTGCAGTTCTTTCAAAGACCAGAGCCGCATCACCCTCACTTTCAAGCTCTGTATTGATGTTCACAGTAAAGAACGAAGCAGGTTCACTTGCCAATGCAATCAGCATTATAGGTAAGTACGGCTTCAATATGACAGCTCTCAGAAGCAGACCGCTGAAAAAACATTCCTGGCAGTATTATTTCTACGTGGAAATTGACGGCTGTACAGATACCGATGAGGGTAAGAAAATGTTAGAAGAATTAGGTGCGGTATGCGACAAGCTGAAGGTAGCAGGTACCTTTGCACCGCATACCGGAATATAGAGGTGTAATATGACGATTCGTATGAATTTGGGTGAGGATAGCTACGATATTATTGTAGAAAGAGGAATCCTTGCCGACGTTGATAAGCATCTGAAGCTTGACAGACGTGTTCTTGTGGTGACGGATTCGGGCGTTCCTGCACAGTATGCAAAAACAGTTGCGGAAAAATGCAGAGAGGCTGTAATCTGTACTGTAGAAATGGGCGAAGGCTCAAAAAGTCTTGAGGTTTTCGGAAAGCTTCTTCAGACTATGCTGGATAACGGCTTTTCAAGAAAGGACTGCGTTGTTGCGGTCGGCGGTGGCGTAGTCGGAGATCTTTCAGGCTTTGCGGCATCGGCGTATATGAGAGGAATCGATTTCTACAATATCCCTACGACGCTTCTTTCCCAGATAGATTCTTCCATCGGTGGAAAAACAGCTATAAACTTCGGTGGTGTAAAGAATATCGTCGGTGCCTTCTATCAGCCGAAAAAGGTTATTATCGATCCCGAGCTTCTGAAAACTCTGCCCGAAAGACAGATTTCCAACGGTCTTGCAGAGGCTATAAAAATGTCCCTTACGTCAGACAAGGAGCTTTTCGATATTTTTGAAACAAAGGATATTGAAGACAATATAGATGAAATAATCATCCGCTCATTAAACGTCAAGAAAAGCGTTGTGGAGCAGGATGAAAAGGAAGCAGGACTGCGCAGGATACTCAATTTCGGCCATACGATAGGTCACGGAATCGAAAGCAGTGAGAATCTTTCCGAGCTTTACCACGGCGAATGCGTAGCACTTGGTATGATTCCTATGTGCGGTGAAAAAATCAGACCGAGAGTTATTGAGGTGCTGAAAAAATGCAACCTCTACCGCACTCTGGAATATGACTGGCAGAAGATTACCGATGCGGCATTCCACGATAAAAAGGCTGACGGTGATACCGTAGCGGTAACTATCGTTGACGAGGTCGGAAGCTTTGAAATAAAGACGATGAAATGTATTGACGTTATCGGACTGGCAAAGGAAGGCCTTGGGGGTATATAACAATGAAAAACACGTTCGGAAACAGCGTGGCAGTCACCATTTTCGGTGAAAGCCACGGAGAATATATCGGTGCGATAATCGACGGACTTGCACCCGGCATTGAAGTAAACAACGAATATATTGCCCATATGCTTACGCTCCGCCGTCCTGACGGTAAAATCTCCACGCCGAGAAAGGAACAGGATAATTTCAGAATCGTCAGCGGTGTAGTGGCAGGTACGACTACCGGTACTGCTATTACCATTCTTATCCCAAACGAAAACGTGCAAAGCGGCGATTACTCTCAGATGAAGACTGTAGCCCGTCCCTCCCACGCCGACTATACTGCACAGTGCAAGTATCACGGCTATCAGGATTCCCGTGGCGGCGGTCATTTCAGCGGTCGCATTACCGCCGCACTCGTTGCCGCAGGTGCAATATGCAGATACGCTCTTATGAAGAAGGGCATTTCTATCGGAACACACGTAAAAAAATGTGCAGGTATATCGGACAGAGAATTTGATAATCTGAATGCAGATATAACAGAGCTTAACAAAAAGACCTTTGCGGTGCTTGATACAGCCTGCGAGGATAAAATGACTCAGGCTATCCTTCAGGCGGCAACAGAAGGGGACAGCGTAGGCGGTATACTCGAAACGGCAATTACTGGTATGCCTGCAGGTGTAGGCGAGCCCTGGTTTGACAGCGTAGAAGGTATGCTTTCACATATGATGTTCTCTATCCCTGCCGTAAAGGGAATTGAATTCGGTGCAGGCTTTGATATAGCCGATATGAGAGGAAGCAAGGCAAACGATCCGTTAAGAATGGACGGCGACAAGGTAGTCAGCGAAACCAACAATAACGGTGGTATCAACGGCGGTATTACAAACGGAATGCCGATAATATTCCGTACTGCGATAAAGCCTACTCCCACTATCTTTAAACCCCAGAATACCATTGATTTCAGCAATATGACTGAAACCGTACTTACTCCTAAGGGCAGACACGATCCTGCTATCGTTCACAGAGCAAGAGTAGTGCAGGATGCCGCGTCCGCTATAGTATTGTGCGATGCCCTTGCTATGAGATTCGGCACGGATTATCTTAAATAAAATCAGACAAAAGAAAGAAGAAAAAAGATGAAGATTCTTGTTATAAACGGACCTAATCTGAATATGCTGGGCATAAGAGAGCCTGATCACTACGGTAAGGAGACCTATTCCGACCTTGTGAAAAAAATTCAGGAGCATTGCGATAAAAAGGGAATAGAGGTCTCGGTTTATCAGTCGAACCACGAGGGCGACCTTGTGGACGAGATTCAGAAGGCTTACGGAAATGCCGACGGAATAGTTATAAATCCCGGGGCATATACCCACACAAGTATAGCAATTCTTGACGCTGTAAAATCTGTAAATATCCCTACCGTTGAGGTGCATATCTCAAAGGTGGAGGAAAGAGAGGATTTCCGTCAGATAAGCTATATCCGTCTTGCCTGCGTAAAGACTATCACGGGACACGGAACAGATGGCTATCTTGAGGCTATAGATTTTTTGGCAGAGGGGCAGAAGTAAATGAAAGCAATATTTGAGCCCTGCAGGTTAAAAGGCGATATATCCGCTCCGCCTTCCAAAAGTATGGCGCACAGATACCTTATCGGTGCGGCACTTTCAGGAGAAAAATGCATACTTTCAGGTGTGGATTACAGTCAGGACATCCTTGCAAGTATCGATTGCCTTAAGGCGCTGGGTGCTGAAATAATAACCGACGGCGATAAAGTAACGGTGAATCCCGAAGGCTTTATGAAGGCACAGACTCCCGTTTTAGAATGCCGTGAAAGTGGTAGTACCCTCAGATTTTTCATCCCGCTGGCTTTATGCCTTGGAAAACCCGTTACCCTTAAAGGTAGCGAGCGACTTTTTGAAAGACCGCTCACAGTATACGAGGAGCTTTGCAGGGAAAAGGCTTTTACATTTGATAAAGATAAAAGCTCTGTAACAGTATGCGGAAGGCTGGAAAGCGGAAGCTACACAGTCCGTGGAGATATAAGCAGTCAGTTTATTACGGGACTTATTTTTGCTCTTTTGTATCTTGGTAAGGAATCTTCTATCGAGATTCTTCCTCCCTTTGAGAGCAGATCTTATATAGATCTTACCATATCGGCGCTGAAATCCTTCGGTGCAGAGGTATCCTTTGCGGATGAGTACAGAATCCTGATCGGAAAATCCGGACTACACTCATATTCGGGTAGAATAGAAGGGGATTATTCCAACGCCGCATTCCTTGACGCCTTTAATCATATAGGCTCAGAAGTGAAAATAGATAATCTGAAATCCGACAGCCTTCAGGGCGACAGGGTATATGTAGAGTATTTTGAAGAAATATCGAAGGGTACACCCACCCTTGATATATCCGACTGTCCCGATTTAGGACCGATACTGTTCGCTCTTGCCGCAATGAAAAACGGTGCAACCTTCACAGGAACAGACCGACTGAAGTCGAAAGAAAGCGACCGTGGAGCGGCAATGGATGACGAACTGCGAAAGCTTGGCGGTGGACTCGTAATCGGAGAGGATAAAATCATCGTACCGAAGCAGGAGCTTCAGTATAAGAGTGTAACGCTCGGCGGACACAACGATCACAGAATAGTAATGGCTATGTCCGTAATCCTTACACAGACGGGCGGAGAAATTGACGGCGTAGAGGCTGTCAGAAAAAGCTATCCCGGATTTTTTAGCGATATAAAGAGTCTGGGAGCAAAGGTGGAATTAGTATGATAGTAGACGTAAGTAAAAAGATTCTTATTGTCGGACTCGGTCTTCTTGGCGGTAGCTATGCCAGAGTGCTCAAGCGCTTCGGCTTTCATATCAGCGCTATTACTAAGGAGCAAAGCTCGATAGATTATGCAATAAAGGAAAATATTATTGACGAAGGCTCGACAGAGCTTGACGAAAAGCTGATAGGCGAAGCGGATCTTGTTATATTCGCCCTTTATCCTCACGTGTTTGTAGAATGGATAGAGCAGAATCAGGCTATGCTTAAAAGCGGTGCACTTATAACCGACGTTACTGGTGTAAAGCGTGGTATAGTATATCAGATTCAGGATATGCTCCGCCCTGACGTTGAGTTTATTGCGGCACACCCGATGGCAGGACGTGAATCCTCAGGAGTAGAAAACAGCACGGATAAGATGTTTATCGGTGCAAACTATATAGTGACTCCCACGGATAAGAATACTCCCGAAGCGGTACAGACCTGCGTTGAGCTTGGTCGCCTGCTGGGATTTTCAAACGTGGCTACTCTGTCACCCGAAGATCACGATGAGATGATAGGCTTCTTATCCCAGCTTACACACTGCATTGCCATAACTCTTATGACCTGCAATGATAAGGAGGATATGGAGAAGTTTACAGGTGACTCCTTCCGTGACCTTACCCGTATCGCCAGAATAAACGATCTTATGTGGAGCGAGCTGTTTATTGCCAATAAGGACGTTCTGCTCAGTCAGATGGATATGTTTATGGATAAATTCAGCGAGCTGAAGAAGATGCTCCAGACTGATGACGTGGAGGGCATGAGAGCAATGATGCGCCACTCCACCCAACGCAGAGCCTTGTTTGATAAGAAATAAAAAGTCTCCCCGAAAAAAGGGCGGTAGCCATAAAGAAGTAACTCCAGCGAAGAAAACGTCTTCTCTGGAGTTTATTTTATATTCAGTTCGACAAATTGGGATTTAGCGCTTTTCTTTGTTTAAGCAATTTTGCACCCAAACAAAATACAAATCCACCTAATGCAACGAAAAATCCCCATACGATATTCCAGCATGCAGAATTAACATCAAACATAAACAATAATAAATCATTCCATACCTTAAATTCGATTGCAATTGCAAATAAGTCAAACAGGACATAGCTACCACCGAAAATGTATATCCATCGCCACCAATAATTGTTTTTCTTATTCTTACAAAATGTCACTATTCCACAAACACATAAAAAAGCTAAAATACCCATCAGTACAAAATAGAAGGTACCTTTGCTCTCCAAGATTCCCAACCAAAAATCAGCATATGATGTTCTGTCAATCAAGCCCCATATTCTATGTAAATGAAACAATCCGAAAAACATAAAGAACCAAGGTTCCCACGCATATATTTTCTTCACTCGCCCATCCTCCAAATTCTTATTTATCTGTCAGTTAATTATAGCATTGTCGATATAAAAAGTCAACGTCATAAGCAACGCAAAACCACTTTTGACATCAACATCAAAAGTGGCTTTTAATACTTCTATACGACTATCGCATTAAATTCGGGGAGATTTTGTATTAATTTATCGGTTTACTGATTTCTCCGTTTTCAGATGCATAGTACAGCACGTCATTTACGGTGAAAAGTGTATGATCGTAGCTGCCCACTCCGTTAAAGAATTTTGCGGTATCTATTTCCGTCTGCGATATTTTCGTAAAGGGCTGATTGCTGTTTACGTCAATATCATAGATAGTCCATCGGAGGGTAACGTTTCTGAAATATGTGTCTTTACCATAGGCTACGTCAAGTACACCGAAGGTATTGCTATCATACACGTGAAAGAAGAAGTCGAATCCCGCTTTTTCTGTTATCCGTCCTTCTGCCTTATAGAGCTGTTTCGGGGATGCGCTGTCAGAAAAATCGAATATATCAAAGCCGTCGGGACTGTAGGAGGTTTCCTTGTCGTGGTAGGCGTGCTTCAGATATATGCCGTTTCCCATCGGGATAAGACTGTTTAATTCTCCGAAATATACGTTGCCGTACTCACCGAATCGGCTATTGGGATAATCTGCGGTAAGCTCGTTTCCGTGGACAGCTACAGTGCCATTACCAAAATCGGCAAATACAAATGATGCTACCGTGTTATCGGATATTTCATCCGTGTATCTTGTAAGCGCCGTTACTATAACGGCTCTGTCCCTTTCCCACAGTATTTCCGTTACGTTATAGAAGGTTAAGATAGTTCCTTCCTCCGTTACGATTTCGTAGCGGTCGCAGGAGCTTGTATCCTTATCCGTATCAACGCTGAGTGCAATAACCGACTGACTGGCTTTCCATCCGTTTTCATAATGAGAGCTTTCGAGTATGATTCTGTATTCGTTCTCTATACGCTTTACTGATACGATGGCGGATGAATCACCGCTTATTTTATCCTTGTTATCCCATTTTATTTTGCTATCAAGGCTTGCCGCCTTTGTGATATTTATCTTTTCTGTAAATTTAAAATTCCCGTCAAAGAGACACAAAAATATATTTCCTGAATGCCCGTCGCCTGACGGCTCTGCGTAAGACGAAGCAATCCAGTCTTCGCCATAGAACAGCTCTGAGCCTGCTCCGTAGGTTGCTTCCTTTTCGATTACTTCTCCACTTGTTACGTCTATTATGGAAATTGCGGTATAGTAGACTCTGTCAGGCTTTCCGACTATCGTTATATCCTCGTCATCCCAGTTAATATCCTTGTTATCCTTTTTAAGAAAGGGATAGTATTTTTGAGGATTGTCAGAGCCGTATCCGCAGGCGCATACTCCGTCGCCTGAAACAATATACAGCCTTTCTCCTACCATCCAGCATTCCGACGTTCTGCCCGACTGGGTGAAAACGTGCATAAGAACGGGTTTTTCAGGGTTTGAAATATCGTATATGGCATAGGAACAGCTGACCTGCTGACTAAAGAATTCATCCTTTGATTCAGCCTCTTCATAGAATGCGGCACCTTTTGTTATGAGATAGTCGCCATAAATCATAAGCGCACCTGAATCTATCGGTATATACCCGATAAGCTCAGAGTTGTTGCCGTTTATCTTTGTGATGTTTATTCTCCTGATACTGTAATCAAATTCTCCGAAGGTATAGGAAAACTCCTTTATATGAAATGAATATCCCTTATCTTTTGTAAGAGCGGCACCTGCACAGTTCTGTAGCTTTGATATCCCATTATCAGTAGCAGAGTCGGTTTTCAGGTCAAAGGGAATATCCGAATCCATTATCATACTGTTATGCTCTTCCGTTTTGCTTACCGCTTCTAAAAGCTCCGCCAGGTTTTTATAGGAATCAGGAAAAGCGTTATCCTCTGCATCTTTAATAACGTCCGACGGGGACGAGCCGCTGTCGGGGAGAGAGTTAAAGACGGGAATAGCCACAGCAGTAACAAGACAGATACAAGCGGCAGGGATAAGAAATTTCAAAAAATTCATTTTTCTTGCTTTCGTTTTCTTTTCGCTTCGCTCGATTAATTCATCGTCTATATCGGAAAAGGCTTCGAATAACTCTTTTTCATTCATTTACAAATCCCTCCTTTATAAGATATTCCTTCAGCTTTTTACGGGTGCGGCTTAATATCACCATGACGTTATTTTCGCTTAAATCATATCTGTCTGAAATTGCCGCCACGCTTTCAGAGAAAAAGTATCTTCTTATAAATACGTTCCCATCTCTTTGCGGCAAAGCCTTTACAAAGCTGTTGAGAGCCTTTTTAAGCTCCTTTGCAGAGTACTCCTCCTCGGTGGTGCTTTTTCCTGCAATGCACTGACTCAGCTCGTCAAGAATCAGCGGCATTTCGCCACCGCCCCGCTTCTTGCTCATTTTAGCATTATATCGGTTAAAGGACAGATTACGGGTGATTCTTGCTAAAAAGCATCTGAATTTCGTCGGTCGCTGTGGCGGAATGCAGTTCCATACGCTGAGATAGGTATCGTTTACGCACTCCTCCGAATCCTCCCTGCTGTGAAGAATATTATCAGCTATAGCAAAGCAATATGCTCCGTATTTCTTATCCGTTTCTTCTATGGCGTTATCCCTTCGTTGCCAGTACAGTTCGATTATAGCATTATCATCCATACAATCCCTCCTTTGCTATCTGTTATATAAGACAGATTTTTTTGCATAACCTTACAACAAATCGTTAAAAAAAACACACGAAGAACTGATATGCACCCCAAAAGTTAGACACTTTTGGAGGTGCATATTTTTTATGGGCAAAACAGGAAGAAAAAACAAAAAATACTCGCCAGAATTCAAAATATCTGTTATAATGGATATGCGGGAACATGGTTTGAGTTATTGTG